>JAGQQE010000362.1 GCA_020426345.1 Planctomycetaceae bacterium | reverse complement strand
GTCTCTCGAAGCCACCGTTCTCCGGTTCCCGCCCACTGATCGGCAGTCTGCCCTCAGGACTCACCGGTAAGCCAGGCGGTGGCTCCAGTACGGGCACCGGGCTCATTAAGCCAGGAACACTCATCAATCCCACAACTCGCCCCCAATTTCCGGGGCTCGGCGGTATTGGCAACCCAGGAAGCGGTAACCCCGGAAGCGGTAACCCAGGAAGCGGTAACCCAGGAGGCGGTAACCCAGGAAGCGGTAACCCAGGCAGCGGTAACCCAGGCAGCGGTAACCCAGGAGGCGGTAACCCAGGAAGCAGTAACCCAGGCAGCGGTAACCCAGGCAGCGGTAACCCGGGCAGCGGTAACCCAGGCAGCGGTGGTGGTGCTGGTTGGGGGCTGGGAGGCTGGCTGCACCATCATCACAATCACTGCTGGAAACCATGGACCGGTTGCTATGGTGGTTTCCACTGCACGACAACAGTTCAGCCCATCATTTTGCCTACGACTGTCATCATTGATCAGCCGGTTGAGATTGTCACGCAGATCCCTGCAACCATGAATCCGGCAGCGGCCATTGATCTGGCTGTGCGTGGAGCCACGTTGCTGAAGATTGAGGGTGAAGCGACTTCGCGAACTTTTCAGATCGCGATTGAAAACCGCGGGCCTTCTGATCTGACTGTTCCGGTACGAGTTGCCATATTTGCTGTTCACGACGGCGTCACGACTGGCGAACTGCCCAATGTCACCCAGATGCTGGACGCTCTTCCAGCCGGTACCATTGGCACGCTCGAAATGACGTTGCCCACAAGTGCCATTGGTGCAAATCAAATCGTCGTCGCGATTGAGACACCTGAAGGATTGACCGACATCGACGAAAGCAACAACATGGCTCAGGGTGAGATCGCATTGCTGCCTGTGGCAGTCATGGGATCTGCGAATTGATGCAGGGGAAACAAGCCCGTCGTTAACAACAGACGAGCAAAACCACCCACGACAGTTTCACGAACGGATGATGCCGCGTGAGATGTCGTGGGTTTTCTCATGCGCGAAGCTATTCGGCCTGCTTGGCCACTTCCTGTTTCTGTTCCAGAATGCGTCGATTGTACGCACCGATTGTTTCTTTTCGCCGAAGCATTCCCAGCAGTTTTGTACCGGTCTCGGCGTCCAGAACGGGAAGTTCATCGACATTCAGTCGAGTGAACTTCTGGAGAGCGGAATTCAGGTCTTCTTCCGGGGTCACTCGAAGGAAACGAGTGATCATGATGTCCGCCGCATCAGCGAGCTGCCAAATCGTCTCGTCAAAGATAAAGCGTCGAATGTCATCATCAGAGAATATGCCAACCATGCTTCCTTCGCTGTTGATCACGGGGAAGTAATGCTGGTGAGTTTTGCTTAACAGCTGCACAATCTCTGCAAGAGTCATTGATTCCGGAACGCATTCGTACTTGCGATCCTTGCGGTAGACATCCTCCACTGTGATGCCTTCCAGAACATCCACCAGAAAATCACCACGGTGCGCGGGTGATTCCAGACGTGACGCCACCTGTTTCCGGTACAGAGACGAACGCTTGCACATCAGGAAGCACAGCGTCGAAACCCACATCGCTGGCAAAAGCAGTGAGTAACTGCCGGTCATTTCACTGACCATGATGATGGTTGAAATGGGAGCATGAGCACAACCGGCAAAGAATCCAGCCATTCCAACAACACCGAAGGCTCCCGGATTCACGAGGCCAGGCCAGGCCATGGCACAGATCTTTCCCACGGCGACTCCGGTACATCCACCAATCACCATCGAAGGACCGAAGACACCACCTGATCCACCGGAACCAATGGTGAGTGAAGTTGTCAGAATCTTGAAGAACCCAACGATCAGCAAGACCTTCAGTCCGACTTCTCCGGGTGTTTCCAGTCCCTGCTGCAACGTTCCGTAGCCGGTTGAGAGCACCGCAAGAACTGCGCGATCCTGCCCCATCGAATAATACAGGCCCGCGGCCACTAAACCCGCCAGAAGCGCGCCAATGGCCGGGCGAATATGTTTTGGCCCGGGAAGCTTTCCAAAGAGTTCATGAATTCCGTAGAAGATCTTGATGTACAAGACTGCCACGAGTGATAGAGCGATTGCCAGAATCGAATAGGGAATCAATTCGGTGAGTGAATGTGTGGAATACTGAGCCAGCCCGCCAAAGATGTGGGCGAAGCACAGTTCCGGCGGCAGAAACAGTCCATAGACCGAATAGGCAATGATCGAAGCGATGGCCGCTGGCACGATGACGTCCGATTCGATGTCTGCTTCGCGATAAAGAATCTCTCCCGCAAATAAGGCTCCCGCCAGTGGCGCGCGGAAGATCGCCCCAACTCCCGCTCCCATTCCAGCGGCCAGCAGGATTCGGCGATCGCGAGCCGACAGATGCATACGCTGGCCAAGGTACGAGCTGATTGACGCACCGATCTGAGCGATGGGGCCTTCGCGGCCACCGGAACCAGCAGTGCCAAGCGTAATGGCCGAGGCAATGGTCTTTACGATTGCAACACGCAGCGGAATATTGCCGCGACGGTTATGAAAAGCGTCAATGGCTCCATCAGTGCCGTGCCCTTCAGCTTCCGGTGCAAATGTGTAAACCAGTATTCCCGATGCCAAACCTCCCAGAGTCAGAACACCCAACAGCATTGGAAACGAAAATTGTGTTTCCGGGGATTCGAACAGGGCATGTTCCCCGTGGCCTTCGCCTGGGGCAAACCCCGAATATTCGAGCAGAACGTACCGGACCACCACCTGACCGGCCACCTGAAAAGCAATCGCACCACACCCCGATACGATTCCAACAATGGTTGCCATCAGAAACCATTTACCGCTCGCACCGAGGAAAAATGACTTCCAGAATCCTTTGGACGGCGAGCTTTTCATGGCATTTCTAGTGGTGAATGGTGGTCGGTTGGATCAGATGGCTGGCTTCAGCTGGCCAAAGCAGGTTAGCGGAAAGCACAAATTGCTTCCGTGTCAACCAGAAATTGTTCAGAGATTTTGCAGAACTGAGGCAAATTCGGACAGACTCGATCGGATTTGTCCAGACAGCAGAACCCTTCTGCAAACTTTGTGAAGCGGCGAAATTCGCCGATGTCAGGATCCTGACCGCAATCCCTGCCGGTGCAGTAGCCGAATAAGAACCGGGCGGATCCCGTTTCAAACATCCTTGACTGCGCCCTGGTCACGACTTTGTCAGGTCGCTCAAGATTTACATAACACCCTCAACCGTCACTTTAAAGGAGAATCTTATGCGACGTGTGTTGTTCGCCGCCGCGGCTCTTACTCTCGCCCTCACCGTTTCTGGTTCTGCCAGTGCTCAGGAACGTTGCCCACAATGCGGGCAGGTTCATCAGCGAAACGTTGTCGTTCGCCAATCGGTTTCGAATCCCTTCGAAAAGCTGATGCAGATCGAACGCCGCAAGAATGCCTGGCTGGCACGGACTTTCCTGGGGCGATAAAGAAACGATCAGCTCGATGCTGAGTTTGACAATTTGAATCAGCGAAGGCAGGCCGCACCGCCTGCCTTTTTTTGTCCATCCTCGGCAGTTGCACGAAAAGGCACCTCGCCTGTGATTGAGTGACCATCATTCGAACAGGTCACTTGAAAAGCGTTTCGATGTTCGGCAGAGTGTAGCGGCAAATCATCCCATGGGGGCAATTATGCGAGCCCTCACGCCCGGTTTCCGTCGTCACCGCCCCCAATGAACGAAGATTCGAATCTGCAATCGAACGGCCGAACTGGACAGCAGGCACAACTGCGGGCAGCTCTGGCTCTTTCACTGGTTCCCGGTGTCGGACCCAGAATCCAGACATTGCTGCTTCAAAGGTTTTGCTCCGCAGCAGCCGTGCTTGATCAGTCAATTCAGAGTTTGCAGACGGTGGAAGGAGTTGGTCCGGGCATCGCTCGCACAATTGCAGAACGCGACTGGCTTCAGGCAGCGGACCAGATTCTGCAGGAATGTGAGTTATGCCATGCCGGAATTCTGTTGAAGCTGAACCCGGCGTTCCCGCAGCGACTGCGAGAGATTATCGATTGTCCGTCGTTGCTTTATCACCGCGGAAACATCGCCGCTCAGGACGAACTGGCCATTGGCATTGTAGGCTCACGCCGCTGCACGATGTACGGTCGCAAACAGGCAGAACGTCTGGCTGGCGCATTGGCTCGCGCGGGATTTACCATTATCAGCGGACTGGCCCGCGGGATCGACGCAGCAGCCCACCGCGGAGCCCTGAATGCTGGTGGCAGAACCATCGCAGTTCTTGCGACGGGAGTTCGGGACATCTATCCGCCGGAACATACTGAGCTTGCAGCCGACATTGCTGCCAACGGTGCCGTAATCAGCGAAATGCCCGTCAGCCAGAAAGCAAAGCCGGGCCTGTTTCCTCAACGTAACCGCATCATCAGCGGAATGAGCCTGGGAATTATCGTCATTGAGGCAGCCCGAAATTCGGGGGCCCTGTACACAGCCCGGCACGCACTGGAACAGGGACGTGAGGTGTTTGCCGTCCCTGGAAATGTCGACAGTGTGGCCAGCGAAGGCTGTCACGAGTTGATTCGCGATGGTGTCACGCTGATTCGAAATGCGGACGATGTCCTTGCAGAACTCGGACCTTTGCCCATCCCCTCAAACCGCTCGCCTGAGGTGACCATTCACAACCCGCGAGAACTGGTTCTGAACGCGCTGGAATCCGAAGTTCTGAATCTGATTACGTCCGATCCGATTCACATGGACCAGATTCTGCGAGCAACACAACTGGATCCCTCCCGCGTTCTTGCAACGCTGACCGTGCTGGAAATGCGTCGATTCATCCGCCGTCAACCCGGTGGCATGTTCGTGCGCCATGACTAAATGCCTGCCACATCGAGCGCCACGATAAGATGTGCAACACGATGCTCAACGAATGAATCACCGTCAGGTTGTAACGTGCGATTCTGATTCGATTGGCACCACGCGCAGATCCCCGATCGGCGATTCGGAATCCTGTGGCCGGATGCACCCAGTCATCCCACGCCGACGTGCAGTGCTTTCGCGGCGGTCTTTGTTTCGGAGATTGCATGCTGCATATGCGCACAGCGATTTGTTCTGCAAGAGAAGGTGAGAAACCGGGAGTGATGTTCTTCAGATTCTTTCAGGATTCTGCGAACCACGGGCGGAGTTCCGGCGTCTTAGTTTGCATCTACTCACCAACAGGAAATCGTTGTCATGCCTTCGTTCAACTTCACCAATCTGAACCGACTTTCTGACGAATCATCCAGCTCTCTTTGTGGGTGTTTGGGTGCTGACGAACGCTGGTCCGGCGCTGAGAAACTACGTCTGAATGAACGTCGCAAAAACGGCACGGGCAGCTATCTGTGTGACGAATTCGCATGGAAAGCAGATGGGTGACTTCCGAAACGGCAACGCTGACAAAGCAAAGCCCGGAGTCATCATTGGCTCCGGGCTTTTTTGTTGCCTGTGTGGCCAGTGTTATGGGTCGATTGCTGAGATGGTCCGGCGGCAGTTTGAAGCACTGCCGACGAGGATTCGATGGCCCGTCAACTCACCTGATTTTCAACTCCCATGCCCTTTTGTTTGGCAGTCTCTTTGGCGGATAGTTGTTACGGAAGCAGCCGTCCGCTGGGGCAGAAGCGACTGCTGTCGTACGAAGCCACTTTGGCGCGGTCGTCTACTGGAAGGACACACGGGCTTTCACCTCGTGGACGCCGGTTCGAATCCGGTTCGCGTCATTCAGAAACGGCGGGTTATGTGCCCGCCAGCAACAGAATCACCAGAGCCTGTTAGTGAAACTGGATATCACCAGACACTACGAATGTCTTATTCCAGGTTCGAATCCTGGGCAGGCTGTTTGAACTGAGAAACACTTTCCACCGATGTGCTCCTGGGAGAGCAGCGAGCTTCCAACCCTCGCGCAAGGCGTTCAAATCGTCTCGTCGGTGCTTTGATTGACTGAA
>JAGQQE010000361.1 GCA_020426345.1 Planctomycetaceae bacterium | reverse complement strand
TGTGCGTGGCTATTCGCTGTGGTGCGACGGTTTCCTTGATTCACGGTTTCTTTGCTTCAAAGTCATTCGCCCCAAACGGGTTGCGATGCTTGTTCCCTGAAGGATGCGTGCCTGTGTCGAATCAACAAATCACGAGCGGCTCCTGTGAGATCGATGTCAATATTGCCGTGGAGCCTGGGCGCGTTTGGAAGGCATTGACGAGCGAGTCGTCTGCCTGGTGGCCCATGGACTTTGTTACGTCCGAACGGACAAAGCGTTTCGTGATCGAGCCTGAGCTTGGGGGTCGCGCGTTTGAAGATTTTGGTGGCGGCGATGGTCTTGTCTGGTACTCAGTGATCGGCGTTGATGCAGACCGGGAATTGGTTCTCGCTGGGCACTTGCTGCCCCCATTCGGCGGTCCGGCAATGACGTCGCTGCGGCTTACCCTTTCGGCAGCAGCACGTGGTACTATCCTGAAAATTCGGGATGACAGGTTTGGTGTTCTCGGAGGCGAGCCTCCCATCGAGGGGTGGCGACATGTTTTCGATAATGGTTTGCGTCAATACCTCGAATCGAGCGTGCCAATGCGGTAATCCGTTGAATATGGCGGTCAGGCCGAGGAACGCATTAAGTGGATTCGGAATTCGAAGGTTTCTACATGGCTTAAGTCCAGACATACGTCTTCAATAATCCTGAAACCGAATCTCAGCTCAGAGTCAATTCAGCTAACACCACTTTTGGGTGGGCGAGACTTACGTCCAGGATTTGCCTGCAACCGTAACACGACGCCCGTACGTTCCGGCCCACAGGCGACACAATCGTCGTCCATCGCGCAGAATCTGTTGAATAACAAAAGATGCACCTGAGTTGCGAGCTCGGGAGGCTTCAGCATTGGAGGGTTTTCTCCGCTAAGGGGTAATGTTACACTTTCCCCGTGCTGTGTATGTTGCATAATCCCCTGGGACAACACATTCGGAATTTGAAGGAAATCAACCATGCGTACTTCAGTTGCGATCCTTTGCCTGGGGATTGCCCTGGGCTTTCTGTCATTGTCCGATCGGTTGGCCGCAGAGAATAATCCTCAGTCTGGTGCAACCGAGGTCGCCAGATTGGAAGAGAACCGGAAGCAGTTGGTGGATAAACTGGGAGCAAGACATCCGGCAGTCACGGCACTTGACAAGAAGACTGCCGCTCTCAGGCCCAATGTCGTTGAAATGAATGACAACGACTTGCGGAGAACCGTTCAACAGCTACTTGCTCGAGTAGAGCAACTCGAACAAGAGGTTGCTCTACTCAAGGCCAATGGCCCAGAGCTCGAACCTCAGAAGCAATAGCTGGAGGCGGACCACGTGTTGAACAAGAGTCGTCGGGCCTTTCGTCGGAAAAAAAACAGCGACCGTGGTCATCACCATCGTTCGCGGCTCAGGCTCAGATCGATTCACTGGTGATGAATTGGAATGATGCTGTATGGCTTGCATCACTGGCAACAAGATCGACGAATCTTGCTGCGGCAATGGGAGCCGTCGTTCCGGTCGTTGCTTCTGTCCTGTCCAGGTGGAATTGCTGGCAGGAACGTGAGAGCCAGTTTGCATCGAGGGCAGAACTGTCAAATTGTGACTACGAATTTTTGCCTCCCGGCCAGGGCGATCCCCAACCGGGACTTGCATAACATCAACGGCTACGGCTGTGGGTATCCGTATTGCGGAGCGGTATAGGCGGCACGATATCTTCTGATCGGAGATTGAATCACAGGCTCCGTCAATTGCTGTGGGTATTCCGTCCGAATCCTCACGTCTGTGATGATCCATTCCCAACTGAGGCCAAGGATGCTGTTGAGTTCTCCGGATTCCATTGCAATTTCGAACAATGTCAGGACAAGCTCGGCTTCGTCTGGATCTGTCGTCGTATATTGCGTGGACCAGCCGCCGGACCCTATCCGCCAGTGTTCGATTCGGACCTCGACATGGTAGGTATTGGAAAGCGTAGCAAATTCCTGAGCCTGCAATGGTGCGGAACAGGCAACGATTGTAAGAGCTGCTAATCGTAGGATCCACATGATGATGTCCCTTTCGATGGTAGAGGGGCCGTTCAAACGCGACGTTTGAACGCGGGGATGAGTGACCCGAGTACACGTTTGCATTCGGGCTCTACCACGTTAAAGCGAATTTCTGTCGGCGGTGTTACCAAAGAAATCTGATTTGTTTGCCCTTAACGCTGAGCTCCAAAGGGCATCGCCGTTGAAGTCGGCTGAACATCTTTCCGAATGGATACACTTCAGAACGACAGCAGTCGCTTCGCAAGGTCGTTACACACATGAAGTGCAGGCAGGGATGCGATGGAGGGGACCGTGCATAATCCGGCTCTCTCCGAGCAGGAGACTACTCGGAGCTTTTCTGGGCTTTTGCGATTTCAACACGCAGATTTCGGAAGTACTTCTCTATGTTCTTTTTCAGGTTGGAGGGCAACACTCCGGAGAACAGGGCCTGATCGCTGATACCGCCAACTTCTTCGGTTTGTTCCCAAATCATCACCAGTTGCTCCTGCCCTGCCACACGTTGCTCCACCAGCAGTTGTGACTTGAGAATCAAACGACTTCCGGTGCCTGCCGATTGTTGGTTGACCATAATCAGAAGCATCGCATTTGCGGCGACGGATTCTCTGAGTCCGGCTTTCGACAGCGCATCGCGAGCTTCTGAGTTCACGTGTGTCAGCACTGTTCCCAACACATCGTAAGATTTCGCAACCCGCAGCACCCGAAACGTCTTCAGCGACTTCATGAGCTGAAGGGCACGTTCGGTACCAACAGCGTCGACGAGTTCTCCATTTTCAGATGGTTCGGCCACATGTCCCCGAACTGGTGCACTCGTGGGTGAGACCGGCATTGGTGAGCTCAGCATTTGAAACATTCCCTGCCGGATATCTTCAGCGGAGATGCCAAAATTCAGGTTCTGCCCAACGACCATTGTGATGGTATTGATTGCCACGACATCGCCGAATCGATCAACCAGCGGGCCGCCGCTGTTTCCGGGTGAAATCGGAGACGTCGTTTGAATCCACGTCCCTTCGTGATCATCAAAACCGATGGATTCTTTCAGTTCTGCCGCAAGGCGAACAGCGCTGATGATCCCTTCACTGACAGTGAAGTCCAGTCCATAAGGTGCTCCAAGCGCTGCGACACTGGTACCTTGTCGAGGTGCAGACGGAGACAACTGAATTGCCTGAAGTGGATGATTCCCGGCATTCGGGTTGATCTTCAGAATGGCGATGTCTTTCTGCGCGCTGAGGTACAGGAATCCGTCAACAGGAATCTTGTCGCCGTTTTTGAAACACACGATCGCTTTGGTCGCGCCTTCAACGACGTGGTAGTTCGTCACAATAATCCCCGCGGCATCGATTACAAAGCCGCTGCCATGTCCGGAACCCTGGACGGAATCGACATCCACGCGCACCACAGACGGCTGGACTTTCTCGATCAGGTCGGCAAGGTTCAGCTCTCGGCGTTCTGTTTGCGGCTGATTTCCGATCGAGGGCTGGCCAGGAGCCGATGGTTGGCCATCGGTGAATGCGGGAACAGCAGGCATCACAGTCCGGTCTTGTGATTCGAAATCCACGGATGGATTGATCGGTGGAGTGCCTGGGTTTCCGGATGACGCCGCGATGGCTGTCGAATTGCCTGCAAACGCCGCCCCATCATAGCCGGGATTTGCGACAACTGGCTGATCTGCTGCGGTGACTGCCGGGCCAGGGGCCGGAAACGCCTCCTCGATAGTCCCGTTTCCAGCCACGGTTGATGGCTCTCGATCGTTTGGTTCCTGATGTGCCGTGTTTGCTTCCGCCATTGCCGGGTTGTCATGCAGGCCGTCGTCTACGCTCGGATTTCCGTCTGCAATCGGATCGTCAGAAGCATTGCCACTTTGCCCCAGCATGTAGCCCGCAATCAGGACCAGGCCCAGCAGTACCACACCTGCCGCAGTCAACATGATCGTTCGCTGGTTGCTGATCTGGCGGTATCGGGATGGATCCGGCCTGACGCGATCCGGCGGACGCTGAACGGACCTCACAGGCGCTGACGCCGAACGCATTGGCTGGCTCAGTCGAACTGACGGAACTTCCTGCGACGTCCGTTCCTCGGATTTGACGCCGCGGGCAGGGGAGCCAATTTTGGGCACGGCGACAGCGATGCGACATTCCGGGCACCGAATAAGTTTGCCCGCATATTCATCGTTGACGTGAAATCTGTAGTGGCAACTTCGGCAGTTAACTTCAACGGTCATATGGAAGATCCGAGTTCATCGTGCAAAGTCAGCTTCATGGTCGATCGGCTGGTTGTATGGTCATTTCCGAAGCGTTTGGGGGAACTCAGTCGTTTGGTTGCGGTTTCGAGACTCACCAGGGTTCAGCTCTGGCCTGACAGTTTTCCTGCTGGTTTGCAGGGATACACTTTCTGAAGACGCATACACCGGCAAGTCAGGGAAGTCCTGCTGAAATACATGGTTCCCGCGTTCGCATTTTAGCCATGAGGGACATTATTATCCATATTACGAGCGTTGCAATTGCTTTAAGGCAAATCGGCAAATCCCCCTGGTTTTGTGACGGTTTGTCTCGGAAGCCCCTCGAAGCAGGGATTTGGCCGGCCGATTTGGCAGAAAGCTCGGATTTCATCGTTGAGTCCTCCTGCGAGGGATTCTTCAACTTTGAAAATTGCGCCGACCGGGATGCGAAATCATGAATGACCTGACACACTCCATTCCGGGTGAACCACGCAGACTCCATAGAATCCAAAGCCTCCCATGACATCTGAAATCACAATTGCACTGGATGCTGCTCGACAGGGTGGCCAGATCCTCGCCGACTATTTCTACAATGGCGTCACGATGCGTAACAAAGGCGTTGCGGATCTTGTTTCTGATGCGGACGTCAATGCCGAGCGGAAGATAGTCGAAGTCATTCGCAGTCACTTTCCAACACACAGCCTGTTAGGTGAAGAGGAAACCAGCGGTGATACGACTGCCGAACATTTGTGGATCATCGACCCGCTCGATGGAACCACAAATTTCGCCCATCATATCCCGCACTTTGCCGTTTCCATTGCCTACTATCGCCAACAAAAACCTGTTTGCGGCGTCATCTGGAATCCAATTCGCGAAGATCTCTTTCTTGCCGAATCAGGCAACGGCGCAACATGGAATGGCAAGGCTATTCATGTTGGATTGCAACAATCGATGTCTGAATCATTGATTGGAATTGGTTTCTACTATGATCGGGGAGCGATGATGGAGGCGACGCTTGCAGCAGTTGAGGATTGCTTCCGGCAGCAGATTCACGGAGTCCGTCGGTTCGGGACAGCGTCTCTGGATTTGGCGCAGGTTGCGATGGGCTGCTACGGCGCTTATTTCGAATATCAGCTGTCTCCATGGGACTTCGCTGCTGGTCGGCTGCTGGTCGAAGAAGCGGGCGGCAAAGTGACGACGTGCCGCGGTGAGGAGTTGCCGTTCAGGAAAACCAGCGTTCTTGCATCCAACGGCCTGTTGCATGCCCCCGTTCTGGCGATCGCGGCAAAACACCTGCCGGAAGCCAATTAATTACGACAGATAACCTGCAGCTCCAGACGGATCTGCTTCTGGCTGTACCTTCCATCAGCTTCCTGCATTTCACCATAACGGACATCACAATGGGATAGAACTCCTGCGCCAGCATCGATAGAGTAGGCTCGAAGGTCCCGCCCGTGTTTCCGCCAGATTCAAGTATTCCCACCTGATCGACCAGAGTCGTGCAATTGCATTCAGAGGAGTGAAACCATGCCACATCTGTTTTCCCGTCGCAGAATGCTGCGTGGCCTGGGCGTCACCATGGCATTACCCTGGTTTGAGTCGATGAGTGTATGGGGGGATCAGTCTGCCCAATCCAGGAACCCCGGTAGCTCTGCTCCGGTCCGAACAGCCATTCTATTCGCCGGCAATGGATTCCATGGACGTGAATGGTGGGCTGAACCGGATGGCGAATTGCTGAGACTGGGGAAGGT
>JAGQQE010000360.1 GCA_020426345.1 Planctomycetaceae bacterium | reverse complement strand
AAGTCCCCGTTTGAACCACCGAGCTCGCTGTTTTGATGTGCCATGGGTGAAGCGCTCGGGCTTCACGTAGCCAGTCGCCTGACGCTGTAACGTGTCGTCTCCTATTTGATTCGCCGCCTGAATAGCCTCTTCAATGTCACCTGGTTCAAGAATTTCGAAATGACGGTTGGCGTGATTTGCCCAGACTCCGGCAAGGTAATCCGCCTGGAGTTCGAGTCGAACAGACATCTGATTGGCGAAGATTTCATCGCCACTTTGACGCGCCTGCTGAACTGGAACATTGAACTGAAGGAGATTCTGCACATGGTGCGCGACCTCGTGGGCAATGACATAGGCCTGTGCAAAATCTCCCTCGGCATTGTGGCGGACAGCCAGATCGTTAAAGAACTGCGGATCGATGTAAACCTGTTTGTCAGCGGGGCAATAGAACGGCCCCATAGCCGCACTTGCATTACCGCAACCGGAGCTAACGGTTTCTGAAAACATGATCAATTTGGGAGGCGTGTAGGAAATGTCGACCTGGCGTCGAAAGAGATCTGTCCAGACCGTCTCCGTATCTCGCAGGACAACTCGCACAAATTCTGCGTATTCATCATCGATTCCCTCACTGGCTACCTGCTGTTGCTGGGCTCGATTTCCCAGTTCATTTGCCACTCTTCCGGCAATATTCTGAGCCTGCTGCCCCCCTCCCAGCAGTTTGACCACAATGACGACAATGACCATCAGCAGTCCACCGCCACCGCCCAACGCCATCTGCGGTGACATCCCCCGCCGGTCTTCGACGTTTTCACTCTGTTCTCGACCCTTCCAGCGCATCTTACAGGTTCCTCGATACAAAAGATCAGAATCTCGACTCATCCGCGTTGTGGCCCTCGGGCAAATCTTAGCGACGCAGGCCATGTACTAAAGCCCATTTGTCGGGCGGATTGTTTCGCGGTGTCAACATGAACGGGGCTCAACCTATGATTTGCAGCATTCAACGCCCAACCAACAGCCAGAGTGAACCTTAACTTGTTCCTGTTCATGAACTTACGCCGGATCTGCTGCGAAAGTCCGGTATTGACCTGTCTGGAAACGGCACCGTACTATCCCGACTGGCGTGCACCAAAACGCTGAAGACACGGTCGTTCAAGCGCCTGCGGCTGTGTGTTTTCAGGGAGACGGTCTGCGCCAAAGACAACGCAGGGAAGGTTGTCTCGCACGATTTCAGAACCTGCATCCCCTCTGTTTCTCCCGCCTCCACTGCCTTTGCAGTACTGATTGATTCCACTGCATGACGCGCTGGTCTCGTCTAATCAGCATGTTCCTGATCGCTGCCGCGAATTGCATCGCCTCAGTTGAGCAAGTCCCTGCTGCGCAGCAGGCCCCGGTTGAAACCACGGATTCCGCGAGACAACCCGTCATTTCCGACGATATACAGCAGCCAATACGTATTCGCGCAGAAGTTGAGGAAATCATTCCGTTGGGCAGCGGATCTCTTCGCCTGCTGCTGGGTGACGTCAAGTTGTCTCAGGGTTCTGTACGCATCGCGGCCCGGAAAATGGCGGTCCTGGATGATCCTCTGACCGGAACTCACGACGTTCATGTCTATGCGGAAGAAGCATCGCTCTGGCACCAGGATTTGGCTCGGCAGAAATCCAAGAGTACCGTGCGTCTTCAATCGACGACAGCCCCGGAAGTTCTGGCCCGAAGTTCCCGGACAACCGAACGTTCGAACGACCCGCTGTTTGAACGGGCAGCCGAACATCTCTTTTCCGAACAGTTCAGGCCGACGAACCAGGTAGCATTGCAGGTGACGCCGGATCTGTATCTTCCTGACCAGTCGAGGCTGAGGAGCTCGTCAGGTCAATCCGGTCGACGAGTCCAGATTCGTCCGCGAAGCAGCCAGCCACTACAGATTGAATCATTTGAATCCAGAAACACTCAACCGCTTGAGCAGGTATATGTGATCACCGGGGGTGTCAATATTCTGATCGAAGGCATTCAATTTGATTTGCAGGGTCAACCAGTGAGCCCGGGAGTGATCGATATTTCGGCGGACCGAATCGTCGCCTGGACTCACAGTGATGGAAGCGGGCAACTTGAGAGTGGCGAGGCAATACTTCAATCCTCTGACACGCGATTTCAAGTCTACCTGGAAGGCAACATTGTTATCCGCCATAAGCAGAACACGGTCACGGCAACCCATGCCTTCTTTGATGCCAACAACGATCGCGCCTTATTGATGAATGCCGAACTTCGGGCGTTCCTTCCCCAGACCGGCGGCTACGTCCGAGTCCGGGCAGAAAGAATGAGGCAACTTTCGAGCGAACGATTCCACGCACAGAATGCCTGGGCGACGACGAGCCCGTATGGCGTTCCCGGATATCGCCTGCAGTCCAGCGACATTTTTGTTGAGCCCGGTGTTGCAACCCCGTGGATCGGGGCTGATCCGTCCACTGGTCAACCGCTCATGACTCAATCGACATGGATCACCAGTCTGAACAATAAAGTGATGATTGGTGAAACACCCGTCTTCTGGCTTCCGCGCATTAGCGCGCCTGCTGAAGACCCGGGCATTCCACTACGACAACTGACCGTTGGCCAGGATCGAATCTTTGGCTTTCAGGTGAAGACCGTCTGGGACCTGACGAAACTGCTGGGACTGCCAAAGCAAAATGGTTTTGAGTGGGACCTGCTGGCCAACGAAATGACAAAGAGGGGGCCCGGGGTCGGAACGGCCACGCGGTATCAGGGAACGAATCCCTGGGGGTCCTATCAGGGCGAAGGCACCATTTTTTACCAATACGACCATGGCAAGGATAATCTTGGACTGGACCGTCGAGCTCTGGAACCCGAATCAGACAACCGAGGTGAAGCTGCTCTTCGACATCGCCAGCAGATTGGCCCGGGGGGCCTGTTGTTTGGAGAAATTGGCTACATTTCAGACAGGAACTACCTGGAGCAATATGACGAAACCCGGTTCGACACAGGTAAGGATTCTGAAACGATCCTCGGATTCCGCCAGGATCTCGGCTCCTACAGTGGAACGATCTGGGGTAAGGCAGAACTGAATCGTTTCGAAGCATCGACACAATGGTTGCCCCGGGCGGACCTTTACAGTTTTTCTCAACCAGTGTTCGGCGGGCTCGCCTATTGGTCGTCTCACTCCAGCGCCGGGTATGCAGATCTGAATCCGATGCAATTACCCACGGATCCAACAGATCCGTTTACCCCTCTTGGGCTGCCCTATGTCGCCGATGCTTCCGGCGTCGTTGCGATGAGTCGACATGAAATTGACGCCCCGTTCTCACTGGGCCCGCTGAATCTGCAGCCTTACGTCAAAGGCGAAGCTGCCTATTGGGAAGAAGGCTTTACCGGGAACAGCGTCGACCGGTATCTGGTCAATGCCGGCATTCGCGCAAAGCTCTTCGCATGGAAGGTGATGCCGTTTGTCAACAGCCGCATTTTTAACCTTCGCGGGCTCGCTCACAAACACGAATCGATGGTTGAGTACTCCTGGACAGATGTCTCGCGTGGAATCAATGAAATTCCGCAGTACAACGAGATCGATGAAAACTCTCAGGAACGATTCCGCTCTCGCTACCCTTTACAGGTATTCTCCGGCGTAGTCCCCGGCGAGTTCAATCCTCGAAACTACGCGATTCGAAACGGCGCGGGACTTTGGACCAGCGCTCCCTACCACGAACTTGTGGACGACCAGCAAGTCATTCGGTTCTCATTCCGAAATCGATTGCAGACGAAAGCCGGGCCGCCAAATGCTGAACGAACCAGGGACTGGATGGTATGGGAATCAGGCTTTTCGGTTTTCCCGGAGTCTGGCCGCGATAATTTCGGGGAGAGCTTCGGGCTGATTTACAACCACTATCGCTGGAACATCAGTGATCGAACCAGTTTGCTGGCGGACAGCATGACCGACCCGTTCAGGGACGGCCAGAATATCTGGAGCCTCGGGATACTCAGCCAGCGAAGCACTCGAGGCAGCATTTACCTCGCGTATCGCAAAGTGGATCTCGGCAAGTACCTGGACAGCCAGATACTGACGGGCAGTTATAGCTACCAAATGAGCCCGAAATGGATCTCAACGGCCTCTTTTGCATACGATGTCGCAGCCGGTGAATCCCGAGGTTCGTCACTTACGATCAGTCGAGTTGGACTGGACTGGATTCTGCATACCGGCGTGGGATTTGACTTCAGCAAGAATAATGTCGGGATCGGCATCTCTCTTGAGCCACGTTTCGGACCGCCATCACCAACTAATCTGGGATACCTTCTGGGCCTTCAGCGATAGCAGCCCGTTCAGGAAGTACCCAACGCGCCAGCGACGGATTGATGTTCCGCGACAGCCTGTGAAAGTTTCACGCTAACGCTTCGGGTTGCCTTTCATATCGTTTATCAACGCGCTGATCATCCCGGCTCGCGCATTCGTCACATCCCGAATAAACAGACGTCCGTCTTTGCCGGTAAACCCGACCAACCGATACGGCCACGCCATCGCTACAGTATTTCCCAACCGTTCATTTGTGCATCTGCACATTTGAATCTCTTGATGGCCGATTCTGTGTAAGACTTTCTGGCGAACGGACTCCGAAACAACATCGACTTGCAACATGTTCACTTGTTCCAGAAACTTTCTGGGCAATTCACGAGGTCCTCACATGGCCGTCGCAACTTCCCTGTGCACCAAAGATCATGTCGCCAACGATCCGAAGTGGTCGATTTCAGGAGCATTGACTTCCGGAGAGACCCCGCAAACATTTTATCTCCGCCAGCCTTCCTATCGAATCGGGCGACGCAGAGAGATGGATCTGGCGGTCTCGTCCGCAGTCGTCAGTGGGGCACACTGCGAACTGATGTTGTCCGCAGGAAGTCTGTATATCCGCGATCTGGGCAGCACCAACGGGACGTTCGTGAACGGTCATCGCATTGGCCATGACACTTTGTTGCTGCCGGGTGATTTCATCGAAATTGGAGATGTCTGCTTTGAAGTCATGCGAAGCGATCAAAATAACGGGGGCGCGCGAACGGACCCCGTCGTTTCCAAAACATGCTTCGTTGACAACGCCCACGATTTGGTAGCACGCAGAAGCCTGACGCAGTTATTAAACCACGGGGGCGTGTTGCCGTGTTTTCAGGCCATTCACTGCCTGAAAACAGGTTTCGTCCGTGGTTACGAATTCCTCGCCCGGAGTGACTTTCCGGGAGTGGAAACGGCCGGGGAACTCTTCGAACAAGCCAGAAAAGCTGGTCGGGAAGTCGAATTGAGTCTGCTGTGCCGACGTGACGCGATGCGATTCGCTTCTATGCTGGAACCAGGCATTCCGGTCTTCCTGAACACACACCCGCTGGAACCGCTGTTAGATGTCGTCGTGCCACAGCTGACAGAACTTCGAAAGGAATACCCGGACCGTGCAATCGTCCTGGAGATCCACGAAGCGGCCATTACAGAGCCCGGCCTCATCCGGAAGGTGCGGTCGCAACTGGCTGAACAGGGAATTCGACTCGCATTCGATGACTTTGGACGCGGACAGGCGAGAATCCGTGAGCTTATCTGCGCGACGTCCGATTTCATTAAGTTTGATTCTGCGCTGATTCGGGATCTGCAGGATGTTTCGGACGACCAGTTCCGCTTCTTCGCATCCATCGTGCATGGAATCCAGCGGGACGGAGCAATCGTCGTGGCAGAAGGTGTTGAGACCGAAGATATGGCAAGGGTCTGCCGAGACGTGGGCTTCGACCTTGTGCAGGGTTATCTCTACAGCAGACCGACAATACTGAGCTAGTCAGGCTCCTGTTCGGCTCAATTGACATCGCGTAGAATTGGGGGAAGCGAACGGATAACACGTCCGATCCAACTGCTTCCCCGGATTTACTTAGACTGTCGCGATCCCATGGCTGACCTGCTATCAGTAAATAACGCCATTGAACTCGTCCTGCAGAACTGTCCACCGGCCGCTGGCAGCGAGATTCTTTCGATTCAGGAATCCTTCGGACGAGTGCTGGCCGAAGATCTGCCGGCTCC
>JAGQQE010000359.1 GCA_020426345.1 Planctomycetaceae bacterium | reverse complement strand
TGACGGTCAATCGGTCCGAAGAGACCAGCATACCGACCTCAGTCGACGTGATTCTGAATTCAGGTAGTGCTTTAGCCGGAACCGACTTTGCCGCAGAACCGATTACCGTCAATTTTGCAGCGGGTGAGACGAGTAAGACGATCCTGATCACCATCCTCGGCGAGCGGCTCGTCGAAGACAATGAGACGCTGCAATTGTCACTGGGTAACTTCACTGACTACGGTTTCGCTGGTGCGATCAATCCCACAGCCACTTTAACACTGATCAACGATGAATTCGCGCCCGTTGCCGACGCTGGCGGTCCCTACACAGTTGAGGAATACGGAACGATCCTGCTGGACGCTGCTGGTTCGTCGGACCACGAAGACCCGATCTCGGCGTTGACGTTTGAGTGGGATCTGTCCTTCGACGGAGTGACTTTCGACGTCAACGCCGTTGGTGTCCAGACTCAGTTCAGGACGTACGATGGGCCTGGAAGCCGAGATGTTGCAGTTCGCGTTACCGACACCGAAGGCAACAGCACGATCGCCTCAACGACGATTTCGACCATCAACGTCGCCCCGCAAATCGGTCCCCAGGCTGATGAGGCGTTTGAGGTCTATGAATGGGCCAATCTGAACCGGGAAATCACCTTTGTGGATCCCGGGCTGGGTGACCTTCACAGCTTCACTGTGAACTACGGCGATGGTAGTCCCGAGCAGACGTTCAGCCTTCCCCGATACGAACGCAGCTTCGATCTTCAACACAGTTACCCCGTAACCACTGGCGGAACGTCTTACTATACCGTCACCATCCTGGGAAGCGATGATGACAGCGGTACTGCCAGTGAGACCTTCAGTGTCGCGGTTACCGACAAAGCAATTAACACCCCCGACACGCGACCGACGATCAACATCCTCGCGCCTGCCTACACTGTTGGCGAAGGATATCCGTATCCGTCCTGGACGCGCGTCACAGCATCGCTGACATCGCCCGCGCCGGAGACTATGGAGATTCCATGGATCCTGAAGGATGAAATTGCGACGCTGGATTCGGATTACATCCTCAATGACACGAAGTTTGTATTCCGTGCGGGAAGCAGCGTCGCAGAAATCACATTGTTTGCCCTCGATGATACTCTTCTGGAACCGTCAACCGAAACTGTGACTCTGGCCATCGATCCTTTGGTTGAGAAGGTGAAGCTGGGATCGCGTGTGGAGACTGTCCTGCAGGTCAGAGATTCTGGCGACAGTGCACCCGAGTACTATTTCAAGGAATTCGGCGCCTCTGTTCGAGAAGGGAGCCGCTACCAAGTGTTGCTTGAATTGACCAAAGCGTACGGAGTCGATCTCACAATACCTATCCTGCTCGACAGCAACACGAGCGACTATTACCTGTCCGAGCCGTCTGTGTTCATTCCCGCGGGGGCGAGATCCGGATACGTCTGGCTGCACATTGTTGACGACACACTATCGGAGCCGGTTGAGTCTCTGACGTTGAATCTGCCATCACAAATTCAGGACGCGACAACAAACACAACTCTGAATCGCAGTCGTTGGTCAACCAATTTCACGGCAAGCGTCGATCCGAGTGACGCAATCCTGGTCAGCCTGGCGACTCCGTCAAATAACGTGAGTGAATCCGACGGACAGTTTGACATCACTGTCAATCTGAACGACGGCGTCGTGGCACCGACTGACCTGTTCTTTCCACTGACGTTCAGTTCCTCGACAGCCAGCGATCCGGACGACTACCAGGGCATTTCTTCGATCACGATCCCGGCCGGACAGACATCGGCGACTGCGTCAGTGCCGATTACGGACGACGTATTTGCTGAAGGTCCCGAGAGCGTATATGTCCGATTCGGAGACAATCTGCCTGACGGCGTCCAGGCGGCCCGCGATGGTCGCTCAACGAAGGTGACGATTGACGACGATGATGCCACTACCATTCAGTTTACGTCGCGACGAACTTCCGTTTATGAAGATGCGGGTCAGTTTCAGATTGAAGTGTCCCTGAAGGGCAGCGCTTTCGCTGAGGACGTTGACGTCCCGTTTTCCGTAAAAGAACTTTCGGCGTCGGGACACTACAACGGAACATCTGCGGACCTGACAGGGCCAACGGGAACAATACGGATCCCGGCAGGAACGAAGACGGGAAGCATTGTCGTAAACCCGGTCAACGACACGGCCACTCCGAAACGCGAAGGCAAGGAATATTTTGACTTTATTCTCGGAGCTCTGGATGACATTCCCGGTGCCCAGAGCGGGGCCACTACCACCCACACCGTGACCATTCTGGACGACGATCCGGAGGCTTCGATTTCCGTGGCGGAAACAAGCGTCAGCGAAGGTGCGACGACTTCCATTAAGTTCACTGTCAAACTCACTGCCGCAACAAACAAGAAAGTGCGGATACCGTTTGACGTCTTTGGTTTGGCGAAACGCGACGATGACTACAAAATCATCGAAGAAACGCCGACAAACTATAAAGTTTCCAGGAACTTCGTGGAGATTAATGCGGGTAAGACGACCGCAATCATCCAGGTCCAGATGATCAACGACAACATCAGCGAAGTTGCCGAGCGCATGGGCATCAAGCTGGTGCCGAAGTATGGAACTCTGTTGCTGACAAATGCACTGATCGGTGGCACCAACGCCGATTCGTTTGTCATCAAGGGCAGCGATGGAGTACCCGTGCCCACAATCAGCGTGGTGCGCGGCAAGCAGCCAGGCTCCAGCAGTTATTCGTCCACCTCGTCCTGGATCAATGAGGGCGGGTCGTTCCGTGTCACCGTTTCCCTCGCCAATCCGGCCAGCAAGAACGTGTACGTGCCGATCAGCTTCCCGGGGGCCAGCGGCCGCGCGTCTTCCGACGATTTTACGACCGGTAGCCTCAGCGGCGGAAAGCTCAAAATCCCGGCTGGAAAGACGAGCGCAAATTTCTACATCTATACCACCCAGGACACCACCCCGGAAGAAAACGAGAAGATCCGTATCACGATGGGACAGCCAGTGGATTCCAGCGGCAGGAACTACGGGAAGCTCCCCGCAACCTATTACAAGTTTGTAGGGATCAATGCGAGCGACCCGTGGACGGCCACTGCCACGCCGGGGACCGTGCAGGTTACCGATGGTACAATCGGAACCTACCCGGCTCCCACTGGGGGCTCGTCGCCTACACCAACTGTTGACAGCCCACCAATCACAGGCACCGGTTTCATTGGGTTGACCCTGAATGGCTACAGAGAAGGCAGCATTGTCTTCCTCGATGGCAATCTCAACGGGATCCACGACTATTTGGATTTCAATGGCGACGGGATCCAATCAGAAAATGAACCAACTGAGCCCCTGGCCACCACTTTTGCTGACGGCTCATTCCTGATTGATGTGCCGGAAGAATTCGACAAGAACGCCAACGGCATCCTTGATCTGAATGAAGCACAAATCGTGTCAATCGGCGGAACAGATACGTCAACGGGCCTGACACAGGAAACGCGTCTGGTGGCTGCCCCGGGCGATTATGTCACGACGCCACTCACCACGTTGGCAGCCAAACTAGTGCAGCAATACGGCTTCACACTCGACGACGCTCATTCTCGCGTTCTCGAGTCCATGCGTCTGCCAAACTTTGAGATGGGTAAAGTGTCGGCTCTCACAGCTACAATGGAGGGCGACGTCTCCGCAGCAGCATCCATTCCGGCCACCAATGCCCTCAACAATACAGCGGTTGTGATCGCGAATTATCTGTCCGGCGTATCGCAGGTCAGCGTCGAGACCTGGGCTGATCTGGTGTACCGGCAGACTGGCAGCATCGTCTCTCAGCTGAATGCAACAATCGATCTGGCAGACGCAGTGTTCCTCGAAAACCTGATTGCCGACACCGCAGCCCA
The DNA here is from genome assembly GCA_020426345.1 of Planctomycetaceae bacterium. Classification (GTDB taxonomy): domain Bacteria; phylum Planctomycetota; class Planctomycetia; order Planctomycetales; family Planctomycetaceae; genus F1-80-MAGs062. The sequence goes on along the minus strand of JAGQQE010000359.1, from coordinate 2,155 downwards.
ATTGGGACTCGACGAATTCAATGCACAGACAACTGCAGTTTCAGAAGCGCTGGCCGCCATTAACGCCGAGATGCTTATTCTGCCCGTTTCGACGGATCTGGCGTTTCTGGAAGCAATCGTTCAGAGAAAGATCGTTGCGCGTGGCGACATGTCGGTCGATGCACGAGCGATGGGAGACAGTAGCCTGACAGCGGTCGAATTTGCGGCGCGTTATTCCGGGCAGGCACTGCAGGATCGGATCGCCGCCACGCAGCCAGGCACGATCGAGCCGGTTCGCATTGGCATTTCCGACGCGCAGATAGTCGAAGGTGACGACGGGATCACTTATGCCGAGTTTGAATTATTGATTTCGGACTACTTCACGACGTCGATTTCGGTTCAGTATGCCACGGAAGATGACTCAGCAGTGTCCGGAGTCGCTGAATCGGGTGCGGATTACCAGTCGGTCAGTGGCACGCTGACCTGGAATCCCGGGGACGCGGTGTCAAAAACGATCAGTATTCCCGTGCACGGTGACACGGTGCCGGAACTGGATGAACTGTTTCGTGTGGTGTTGTCCGATCCTTCGTCGGGCATCATCCAGCGGGCCATTGGACGTGGGGTCATCCGCTCGGACGACGCAATGACCATCCCGCTGAATTCCGCAGCCGACGTGACCGAAGTGAGTATCATCGTCGAGGATCGAGCCGTACTGATTTCTCAGGACGGCATCATTCTGCTGGATGGCGAATTGAGTTCCACAGCGCCACTGCAGATCCTGACTGCAGCCGACAGTGAAACGCACGTTACCGTGTCCTTTTCTTCAACAGACTCGGGCACGCGAGATCTCACGGTGACCTCTCAGGGCACGAACGATTCACTGTTTCTCAACAACGAACTGGCCAACACTACGCTGCATGAAGTGCTGAGCCCAACGAGCGGACGCGTTGAACAGGATGATTCGATTCTCGAATATTCGGGGTTCTCGACTGTTACTACCGACAAGAGTCCCTCGATGTCGCTGGGTTCGGAGCCGACGATCGGCGAGGACCTGCAGGTATCTGTGCAGTTTCCGGAACAAGCCAATACGGACGACGCTGTGCTGACGTGGACGCTGCTGCGCGACGGCGTCTCTGTCGCAACGGCCACCGGCGATACAGCAGTCTTCCATCCGGTGACTGACGGTTCCTTCGTAATTCGCCTTGATGCTGAATTGCTCGATGGTTCCCTCTCAAGTGTGCAACAGTCCTTCGAGCTGCTGCCTCTGAATGCTCCACCCGTTGCCAATGCAGGCGGACCATATCAGGTAAGCGAAGGAGGCACCCTCCAGCTCAGCGGTGCCGAAAGTTCCGATCCGGATCTGCCTGACGATATTCTGCACTTCGAATGGGATCTCGACGGCGATGGCATCTTCGGTGAGACAGGTGCTGACGCCGCCCGGGGTGACGAATCAGGAGCCACGCCGGTCTTTGACGCAGGTTCGCTGGACGGGCCGGACAGCCACGTAGTGCAGCTTCGCGTCACGGACAGTTATGGCGAAACGGACATTTCTGAAACGACTATCAGTGTTGTCAATGTTGCCCCGGTTCCCGTGATCGAACAGATCAGCGATAGTCGCCTGGAAGGTTCCGAAATCGTCGTTACGGGCGCCGCCACTGATCCGGCCGGCAGTGGTGATACGCTGGCCTATGATTATCGTGTCTATAAAAACGGTGCTGAAACCGTGTTTGCCTCAGCCAGCGGAACTGATCTGCTCAGCTTCACCTTTACACCCGATGATAATGGCAGTTACCAGATTGTCCTGACCGTATCGGATGAAGATGGTGGAACTGCGTCCGTTTCGGAGACGATTACGGTCAGCAACGTGGCTCCAGCAATTCATGAACTCACTTCAAGTCATCCGGAACTGGAATCCCGCTCGTCGGATGGACTTGTCACGCTACACGGCAGATTGATCGACCCGGCTCTCAATCACGATTTCTACACAGTTGCTGTGAACTGGGGTGACGGCACGACAGAGATGCTTCCTGCTTCCGCTGTGCTGCAGTCTGCCCAAAGCTTCGTGCATTCGCACCAGTATGCGAACGGAGGAATCTACACGATTTCTGTGACTGTGTTCGACGAGGATCAGGGCGTTTCTCTCACCGCAACCTCTTCCTCAGTGGTGGAAGGCGTG
>JAGQQE010000035.1 GCA_020426345.1 Planctomycetaceae bacterium | reverse complement strand
TGGAAATGACACTGGAAAAGGTGAAGCGGATGGAATGTGAGGCGTCACGTGAAGGGTTGAATGGGCACTGTGAGGAGTCATCATGACCGCTCGGAATCTGGCCTTCACTGTAGCAGGACCCGCGGTACGGGGATTCCTTCAACAAAACCGAAGAGTCCAAAACACGAAAATACTGAGTGTCGGTCGACGAGCAGGCCATGCGAAACCCAGACGCTGAATCTCTGGTAGTACGATCGCGTTTGGAAGGCCGTTCCGAAAGCGTGCCAACAGGAGAGACAGACATCACGTTCCTGAACCTCATGACGAAAGCGACGGGGGAATTCCTGATCCATTGAAACAACCCGATTCGCTATTGGAGTCTGCTCGTCTATGAGCCTGCACATCCGGCACAATCGATACCAACTGCAGTTTTCGGCACAGCCGTGCAAACGCCTCGGCTGAAGAGTTGGTGTGACTGTTCGCAACGTGATTGTTTTACCGATGACTCATACGGCGGGCAGGGATGCGGGCAGTGTGCTGAATGGAGTTTTTGAGTAATGCGGGGTCGAATCAAGTTCGCGAGTCTACCGGGCATGCGAGTGCCTGGGTCGCTTCTGGCGATTACATGTGTCGTTGGGTGTCAGGGAACGCAAAACCTGGTGAATTCTGATGTTCCTGTAGGTTTCGAACTGCCCGAAACTCTGAGCAACATCGATCAGGATATTGCAGCCAGTCGGCCTGTTGGTGACTCGCCCTCTGGTGACGCCGTACCGGGTGGTCGCCTGCGTTTGTTGCATCTGGTGCATTGGCGGTCCAGTGGCTGGAAGCGGGACAAAGCGGTTGACGCAATTCGCGATGCCGGTCACGATTCACACGCGTTTGCATCCAACAGCCTCCAGACGATTCCGCCTTCAGGTGACCTTTCGGCCTCCCACCACAAGACACGTTCGACATCTGCGGGTTCCGAAGATGCTGGTGGACTGCCACCCCGGATCGTCGTGATCTCGCCTGATGATGGTTCAGGTTCGAGGTCGTAGAATGAAGTGGAATCGATGGAACACCTGAACCTCGCTCTCGGATTCATGGGTTTTCTGTCTGTCGGCACCTTCTTCCTTACGCGCCGCATTGTGGAAAAGCTGCCGGTCCGATGGCTTGATGGGATGGCCATTTTCATTCTGATTCTGATTGGCCTGTACTTCCGTTACATCTGGTGTCAGCTCTGGATTGTCCGGTGGATTCCATTACCGTCGGTAATCGTCCTGTCGAACTGGTTTCCGGTGCTGCTTGCCATGCTGGCGGCTGTGTTGTGGAAGCGGCAGGCAGGAGCATCATTTCTGCGAAGGGTGCCCATACAGGCAGCCCTGATTGGCGTGACCATCTGGACGGTAGTTTACGTCATTCCACGCGAACCGCCCGAGTGCGGAAACGAATGGATTCCGGCAGAGCCGCCGGTACCGTTTCGAATCTGCAGACAGACCACTCCATTCACATGCTCTGCCGCATCGGTGGCGACCATCCTGGAATCTCTGGGTGAAGAAGCGACTGAATCTGAAATGGCTCGACTATGTTTGACGAGCCGCGGGACAACATGGCTCGGAATGTATCATGGCTTGTCGATCAAGTTGTGGGGCACCGGCTATCGCGCTGAATTCTTCGAAGGATCTGTTGACGATCTGATTGAGATCGCCGGGTCACGACCAATCCTCCTGTGCTGCCAGCTAAGTGCGGCCATGGCTGAGGAAAAGCCTGATTACCGGGAGCAGGATGGGTGGATCATTGGTGTCCAGCATTCAGTGGTGTGCTTCGGAGCCATGGGCGACGACTTTCTCATCGGAGATCCATCGCAGCAAAGAATGGAACGGTGGAATCGCGAGGAGATGCAGGACTTGTGGACAGGCACCGGGCTGATGGTCACGGGGAACCAGATCACGCAAGCCCCGGAAGTGGCTTCAACGCCTCGCCGATGATTCCCTCTGATGGATCACGATTTCAAAGGGTTGATTGTCAACGCCATTGAACCTTCGTACCTTTGCCGTTGTCGTAACGGCAGGGCGAAATTCGGAGCAGGTGTTGGGGGTCCATGTGAAAACGGTACGGCGATACTTCGTGACGGATCTGTCGTCGTACTTTTGGTGGTCCGCCCCGGGTGGCGAGCTGTGCTGGAGCGATGGCACGTCCATTTCGTTCCATCAGGAAATCTCCTGCCTTCTGAATCGAATGCTGCAAGCCGATCGCTTCGCGGATATTTCCTCCATCGCATTAGCGCTGGCAGCCAGCAGAAAATCCTGGCCCGAAATTGTTGCTCGGCTAAGTGTAGTCGTGACAGCGATTCGAAAGGCCACAGAGTCACCCTCAGGCATCTCCCGACGAGACGAACTCACCGCGACATGGCTGTCGACCACCACACAGCTTGGATTGCTTTCAAAAGCAGCAGAGCAGGGTCATTTGACGCTGGATGAGCGCATCGAACTTCTGTCTCACGTGCTGAGCTGTCGTGACACCTCCTATAATGAGGCAACCCGAAGGGACCTGGTGCAGGCCTTCGACGCACGCCTGCCCGAAGACTGGCTGGACGTCTCAAATCACGACGAACTCACACCATATCAGCTACCCAATGATCCCAACGCATTTGATTTCCGGAAACTGCCAAAGGTTGACCAGACACAACTGAGTTTACGAGTGCTGCGATTGCTGCGAATTGCACACAACCTGGCACAAAGCATTCCCGGTGACACACCCGAAGCTTTGATCAGCCTGGTTCGAACGGGCCTGAGTCATCCGGCAGGCATACAGCCAACAGACGCGATCCTCGATAGCCTGCCTCCGGCAGTCCGCATGCAAAAGCTGCTCGTCGATCTGACGAACGACTCAGAACTGGGTGGACTCGCACGCGTGGCGAAGCAGTTAGTGGCAGCCATATCCCTTCCGCGGCACATCTCAGATCCGGATGACCGACCAATGGGAGGTGTCTCGGACATTGCAAACCGTGGAAGCCTGGACAAGCTCCTGTTAAGCGAACTGGCTCAGGATGATCTTGCGCTTTCTGTTCGACTTGCGATGAATGAAGCGCTTTACCTTCGCCGAGAATCGCCCCCTTCGCCACAGCCATCGACGCGGTTTGTTTTGATTGACGGAAGTCTGCCCATGTGGGGCATTCCCAGGTTGTATGCAACCGCAGCCGCTATGGCACTATACGTCACCAGCGATCAGTCCACTGAGGTACGTTGTTTCCGAACCGAGGGCCGGCGATCCGGCGACGACTGGAATATCGATTCGTTGCAGCCTGACGACACAGCTGTTGAATCTACACTCATCTCGACAGACGGAATCGCTCTTCACCTGAGCGGACTCGCTCCGAATGCGTTTCCCACAAAATCCCTGGACGAATTCTTCGAGACAGTCAGGATGGCCCCTGTCGTTTCTGAGCCGGTTGTGATCACAACACCCGACGTCGTCGAATCGCAGGAATTTCGACAACGACTGGAATCTCAGTGGAACGATGAGGCATGGCTGATCGTTGTGCAGAGAGACGGCCAGCTGGAAATACTTCGATGGACTCGCCAGGGAACCTCGCTCCATCGTCGTCTGAGTTTGCCTTTGCAGCAAATCATTGTGACAAGTGACGCCTCACACCTGCGTGCGACGGAAGCGTCCCTGGATTTGCCCGCAATCTGTCACCTCAGATCCTTTCCACTTCGGTTATCGCATCACATCCGGACGGACAGAATCTGGAGCTGGGGCAAAAGTGTTGTCAGTATCACGGATGATGGACGACTGATGATCTGGGATTCTCCTTCTCATGGTGCTCAGCAAATCGCCGAAGAACTTCCGGTTTCGACGGGGGACCGATGCTTTCTGCTGAACCGCTGGGGAGGCATCTTTTCCCTCCTGGCATGTCCGCAAAACAAAACAGCGACATTGATTCAGATTGAAGGTCAGCAACTGAAGGTGACTCTGCAACTGGTGGAACATACGCTTCCCGAGGTGACGGACGTTTGTCGTTCTCCCGATGGAGTCCTGATGTTTGGACAGGATACTGCCGGAAAAACGATGTGTGTCTGCTTCGATTATCCGGCGGGTACGGCGGGCAAAGCGCTACGACTTCCGGACAATGTGACTCGCAGATGCGGGCGTTGTGTTCGAACCACGGATCGCGGGTACGGATTGCTGTCCGCGACCAGCTCACCAGGACAGTCATTGTGGTCTTTCCAGCGACTTCCGGAAGCAATACAGCACTGGGACATGGCAGAACTGAGCGCAGGTCGGTATCTGGCATTGAACGACAAGTACCAACTGGTCGACCCCGATGATCCGAATGCCTACAGTGCTCTTCGAGCTCTGATGAAGCAGCGTACGATGCAGGCCGAACGGATTGTGATCGTCTCACCAGACGGAGATCTGGCTCTCCTGCGACTGCGGAATTCAAGCAACGTCATCGTCGTCGACCTGAAGAACGAAACGATCGCAGTAGAGCCTCGCACAACGGAGAATCCGCCACAGATGTTGCTGGACGGTGTTGAGCGACGACGAGCGGAACAGGCCATTCGTATTCGTCCGCTCCATTATCGGTACCGTCGAATTGGCTCGGACGGACGGCGTCTGTGGCTGCAGTCCATGAAAGCCGGTTACTTTCTCATTGAAAATCTGGCGGTGAACGCAGCGGGGCAGATTCAGCTTCGTCCGGCAACAACTTCTGAGGCCAATGTCGCGAAAAGCGTGCCGATGATGTCATTCGATGATCAGGAAGGCACAATTGCCATGCGAATCAAACTTCAGCGGGCCACATGGCCGGGGAAGAGCCAGGCGTGGCTTGATACTCGCGGGCTGCTCCATCTGAAGTCCGCCATCAGGTCTGTGCCCGAAGTATGCCTGGTTCTGCGAGACCATGCGATTTCCGGATGGATCTCAAACGGACACGTTTTCGGAGATCCTTATTACATCGACGGAGGACTCGCAATGCCGGACCTCAAACGAATCGACGCATCAGAAGCGTGGCTGGCGTACATTGTTCCACTGCTGGAGTCGATGTCATGAAGATCGCCCTGAAGTTGGTCCCCGCCGTTGATGGTTTGTCAGCCACGAACAAAAGGACAACGGATGCCGGAATCGACAGTCTGGCATCGAAGGCGGGCGTATTTCTGTACGGAGAGGATGCGACATCCTGGATCGAAACGGTCTGTTCCTGGGGCATCGCATCAGGAGATGTCAGATTTCTCCCCTTAACATCGCTGTCTATCCGGCAGGCTCCGCCCCTGACTCCGTCGCAGCGCATCATTGGTGTACTTGTCGTCAGCGATGCAATTTCTGACAGGGCCGCCGCCATCAGACAATCCTGGGAAGAAGCCGCAGTTGGTCGATCAGCAGGTTGTGGTAATCTCACCACGTTCCCACCTCAGTTTTATCGACAAGTGGCCAAGCGACTGTATGTGCCGGTCGATGCGGCGTTGAGTCCACAGGTACTGGAAGCCGAACTGCTGGACTTACTCCCTGCGGACGCGCAAAGCATGCTCGTCTGGCATCCATCCGCAGGATTGATGCAATTCGAATCGCATCAGATACTTTCGTTGTCTGACTTTCTGGCATCGCCGCCGATTACCCCATGTGAACGCAACCTGGCCAGGTACGGCGAAGTTCTGAACGATTGTATTCGGGGTCTGCATGCAGAAACTTCGTCTGAAAACCTGTCGGACATTCTGGGAGGCGGTCAGGATGATATTGGTACGCAGGCTGACCAGTTATCCGATGTACCTCGTGCACCCGATGAAGTGGGCCTGACGGGCCTCCGAGATGCCATGTCGTCGATACAGCGGATGACGGCTCGAATTGTCTTTGGAGTTACAAATAACATTCCAGCTCGGGAAGGGGGAAGCAGAACGCTGACTCGCCTGCATGAATGGGCGGCCGGTCTGCTGAACAGCGGGATGTCGCCAATGCGTGAAGGACGCTCAGGAAACACCGGATGGAATCCTCCCACTCCGCATCTGACTTCGCAGCGAGAGAACGAACTCAAAAGACTGCTGAACCTGTTACAGAATGACCCCGATGCAGGATTGCGTTATGCACTGCCATTGTACGGCAGCGGATCGCGCGGACTTGCTCCACCATCAGGTCGGCTGGGGCAGAGAAACACGCAGTTCAGCCTGAATCAACTGGGAGGTGGGGGCCGAGCAGATGTCTGGGACATTCCCTGGCAGTATCAGCTTCAACTGCGTCAGCAGTACCAGGAGCTGGCCCAGAGAGAAATGCGTCTGGGCAATTATCGTCGCGCGGCCTACATCTACGGGACACTCCTGCACGACTTAAACAGTGCCGCCTCAGCACTGGAGACCGGCCGCTGCTTTCAGGAGGCAGCGACCATTTACAAGTCTCATCTGAAGTTGCCCCTGAAAGCCGCCGAATGCCTCCGGGCGGGTGGGTTCTGGGACGAATCCGTCGCTATTTTCTGCGAACACAATCGATGGATGGATGCCGGTGAGCTTTATCTGCAAATGGGAGAACCTGATCTGGCAAAGACGATGTTCAGCCATGAAGTCACCCGCCGTGTATCATCTGGTCACTATCGATCGGCCGCAGAACTGGCCGAATCGCATCTCAACGATCCCGAACGAGCGATTGAGATTCTGGAGCAGGGTTGGCAGAACGACCCGGCACGACAGGATTGCCTGAGAGACTTGATGAGCCTGATGGGGAGTCGCGGATGGCACCGGCGAGCCATGGATTCGCTGGCTCGAATTCAACAGGACTGCGATCAGACGGTATCGCACCGTGCTGATGCGGTGCTTGTTTGCGGCGAGTGTGCAACGACATATCCGGATGCATCGACGCGCGACTATGCCAGAAAGGCCACCTGGTTACTGGCCAGTCAAATACTTTCGAGTCCCTTCAGCCATCAGAACTACGCCGCCCTGAATGCAGTGCGAAGACTTGCCAGCGAAGACGAGCTGTTGCATCGAGACGCAAGTCGCTTCTCCATGATCCTGCGCAAACGGGATTCTGATCGAACTGAGCACGTTCATAAATCCGTTCGAAGATCAACGCGTGCTTCGTATGTCGCAGAAATTCGTCCCGCGGGTGGTGTTCTTATGCCGGTCGAACATGGAGGCAAACGCACGACGTGGCTGCAGATGGCGCAACTGGAACAGCACATTTTCTGTCTTGGACGGTCTGTTCACAATCATGTGATGGTTTCTCGCTCGCCTTATCCCGTCGACAATAAATTCATGGTTTTCAAAGGCCCTGAATGGACGTTGAATGACCCAGCAGTCGCACCCCAGGCGTGCCAACTGGTGCTCGATCCGTCGGACTCCCAACGTATTTACCTTCAGCAATTCCCCGGGCGAACGCCCTGGAACTTTGCCGTACGTAAGCAGACAGACAATCGTGACAGCATTGTGAAAGTTCTTCCGCCTCAGATTGGGACAATCCTGTCAATGACCTTTGACAAGAGTGGTTGTGGCTGGATCCTGATCGCCACTGAAGACGGTGCTTTGCACCTGGAATCGACAGGGGACAACGGTCGCGTGAGGCGGACATTCATCGTGCATGGCATTGAGGCGCCATCAATCAGGGACGTTGATGAGACACTGTCCAGAGAGCAGGGGGAATCGTTTTGCTGCAGCATCTGCCCATTCGATGGACTCCTTGCCATTGTCTACGGTGATGTGCTTTACACCATTGAGCCGCCTGCGTTTGAATCAATGGATGCCGGAGGAACGGGTTCGCTGGAAGCACGCAGGATCCTCCGCATCGAGCCGGTTGGGTGCGTTGCTGTTTCCCCACGTGAAACAACGCCTCGACTGGCCATGTCTCAGCAAACAGGCGCCGTAGTCGCCTGGCCTGTGACGGGAGATTCGTGCCGTATTGCTCAGGATCTTTGCGAACCACTGCTGGCATGCACCACGAATGGAATCTTCATTGCGGTTTGCCCGGAAACGGGACGAATTGAAGCGTATCGCTGCAATAAAGGGCGTGCAGAATTAGTCGCAGAACGTGAGGAGGGGCTACAGCTTGGCAGCCTTGCAGCGGTGTGCTCCGGGCGCCAACCTGGCGACTTTCTGCTGCTCAAAGACAACGGCAAGTTACATCGCTTCAGGATACCTGCCAGATGAATCGGGCGAAGCCTCCGTTCCAGATGCGTGAACTATCAACAGAACTGACCTCTGCGTTCACCACCAACAGGTCGCTTAGTCCTTTCCTCGCAGCAGCACGTAACCAACACAAATACACAGTGCCAGCAGCATACTGTATTCGCGCGGATCCATGTGCTCGGTGCTCCGCCATACGATCGTACGGACCTGAACTAGCCAGGACAGAAATGAGCTGAATGCAGAGAGGAACATACGTCACCAGGTCCCGTAACGTCGCTGTGAATCCGGACAGGCATGGTTCTGAAAATGCCGATATTTGTCGGTAATGCAAACGCAACCAAGTCTGCGTCGCTAATGAGAGACATGCATGGCAAATCTTCAACATGTTGCGACTTCAGCGGGGAGAGGGAAACCGACCGTTCAGAATATAGGGGTTGTGCGGGCTACTTGCCGGTCAGGGCCAGATTGTCACGGTGAACAACCTCTCCAAACGGCACATGCCCAAGGTTGGCAGCAATCCGTTCCGAGCGACATCCAAGGATCTGAGAAAGCTCCTCGGACGAATAGTTGACCAGACCCCGGGCAAATTCGACACCCCGCGGCGAAATCAGACCAACGACTTCGCCCGGCTCAAAATCCCCGCGCACTTCCACAACACCGACGGCCAGCAACGAGCGACCATTGTCCCGAACAGCTCGGCACGCACCGTCATCCACGACAATACAGGCAGCTGGTGTCGCGGTAAATCCAATCCATCGTTTCCATGCAGGCATGGCATTGCCGGACGCCAGAAACAGCGTCCCGGTTGCAGTACCTTCTCTGACAGCGTCCAGGACATGGGGCTGCTTTCCACTGGCGAGCACGACAGATTCTCCCATGCTGGTCGCAGAAAGAATCGCCTTCAGCTTGGAACCCATTCCGCCACGGCCGCGAGAACTCTGTTCCGCCGCAACCATCGACAGTAACGATTCGTCTGGCCTGGAAACCAGTGGAACGACCTGGCTATCCGGATGCGACGGAGGGCCGTCGTACAATCCATCAATGCCCGACAGGATGATCAGCAGTGGGTTCGGCAGCAAAGTTGCCAGCATGGACGCAAGCTGATCATTGTCACCTACCGCAATTTCACGAATGCTGACCGTATCGTTTTCGTTCACAATGGGAATCACATCAAATTCAAACAGCGTTCGAATTGTGTTGCGGACGTTCAGGTAACGCTGACGATTGCGAAAATCGTTGACGGTCAACAGTACCTGGGCAGTTCGATGCCCCGTCTCCGCAAGTGCGTCGTCCCAGGTCCGCATCAGGTGTGGCTGACCAATCGCAGCTGCGGCCTGCAATTCCGGCAATGAATCCGGGCGTCGATTGAGGCCAAGGATTCCGATCCCCGCCCCCACCGCACCGCTGGATACCAGAACGACCTTACGTCCTGTCTTGATAATTCGATCGATCTGTGCCGCGATACTGCAGATTCGATCGCGATCCAGGCGGTCGTCATCTGTTGTCAGTACATTCGTCCCAATCTTGATGATGACAGAACGACAGGATTGAAACACTTCATTTCGAACGACATCGTGCATTGAACGAGCTCAACATGGTCAAATCATCGATGCCGAACACATGCCAGCCTCCGAGCGATGATGAATCGACGGCTTGTATCAGGCTCGGCGATACTCAACAAGAATGATTGCTACTGAGCGGCTTGAGATGCATTTTGTTCTGCAAGTCTTCGAAGCTGATCCAGCTCCTTCATTTGTTCAACTTGCTTTTCTGATGCAAAGAATCGATCCAGAGACGAACTCATAGCACCGCAGAGTCTGTCCACGTTGCGCACCGCACTTCGATTACGAAGCTCGTTCGCTCGATCCACTGCCGGTCGGTGAATTGCGTTCAACTTGAATTCGAACTCTTTCTTTCCCGGAAGTGCCTCCAACTGCTGTATGAGCTCTTCGAGACGGGCCTTATCTCCGGACTTAGCCGCCTGCCGCGCCGAACCTCGCAGGACAGCCTGCTGGGCGACGATATCCACCAGTTCGTCCCTGAAGAGATACAGTTCTCCTTCGACACCCAAGCGAATTGAATCATCGGGCAGCATGACAACATCATGATCCAGCAGTCCGGGAGCGTAGGGGACGCGAGCCAGCAAAAGACTGCCGCTGTAAACATAAAGCCAGAAAGTTGGATGTTCCGGATCGACCGGAATACGAATTCGCCCCTCTCGATCGCTGACCAACCGTACGGATGGCAGGTCAGACTCATCGCGATACCGAAGCTTTGCAACTTTGTCCACACGATGGCAAATCAACGGCCTGTCCTCTCGCATCCGCAGAACAAGCTGCACTTCACTTGAATCGGCCATCGGTCGCTGCCGCAAAGCAATTTGCTGTATCCCGCGGCCTCGGCCGCCGAAGGGCGCGAATCCGTGCGAAATCAAGACTCCCTTAATTCGACCGTGGTCCACAAAATGGGGGTTTGGATCGGGTGTCACGCCTTCAATCGAAACGTCCTGGTCATCCGCAGACAAACCGGTTGCAGTCAACTCACGATTCACCTCTGTGACGCGTACATACGTCAAATCAAGCTTCTGCAAATAACGCAGTTGCTTTGGATTTCTGCGTTCCATATGACGCAGGAAAGGGCGAAGGACATCGCCAACGACCACCTGTGCCGCCGAGGAATCGGGGGGAATCAATTGCCCGGCCTGCAGGAAGAACTCCAGCTCGTCAGATCCACTCACTGGCGCGGACAGGAAACTTACTGGACGAAAGGAATCACGAATCAATCGAGCGGACTGATCTGCAACGGCCCTCCAGTCCTGGGTAAATGTCGTGCGGGTTGGCGTGAGTTCCTGCACACGCACATCGTATTCTCTGCAGCCAATCTGGAAACCACCTCTGGATGGCTCCACAATCACCAGCATTACTTTTTCGAGTTCTGTGGAACCGTAGCGTTCATGCATTGCTTCGTTTGTAAGTTCGCGCAACTGAACTTCCTGCCCCGGTTGCAGCCAGTCAGAAACGACAACGTCACGAACCCACATCGAACCGTACATCCGTACGACGGCCTCATCCACAGCGTCCCGGAGCCGAAGTGAATCAGCCTGAGAGAGCGTTCCGAAGAGCGGAGAACCAATTTCAACGCGCACAACATAAGGTTGTAAGGGTATCGGCGGTGGAGGAGGCGGTTCCGTCTTTTCGACTTCTTCCCCCCCGGCTGCTGCTTCAGATGGCACATTCGCTTCTGCGACATCTTTTTCCTGAGCCATCGAAACGGCACCAGCACAGAACATCAGCAGCAACACGAACTGCAGCGGCATGAAACGACAGACAGAATTTAACATCATGGTCGCACCGTCCAGTGCTCAGCATTCTGATACGTAGACACGGGATTCTCTGAAAAGCCCGAGACGGATTTCTGAAACACCATGTATTCATCAATTTCCCAGAGCGGAATAATGAATGCCTGAGCGGCAATGTGACGGTGAATCGTGAACAGCCGATTCTGTGCTTCCAGAAAGCTGCTTGCATAATCAAGGTTAATGACTTCCTGCCGCATCCAGTCCGGGAACGGATCAAGGCGGCGAATGTCGAAGCTTGTGTCATTGGTTATGAGTGGCCAGAGATCCAGTAACGGTTCTTCCATTCGAGCGCGGCGGTACATCAGATCCCATTCCGTGTCCGGCAATGGATCTCCATGTTCGTTCCCGACAATCAGCTTCACGTCCAGACCGATTTTTTTCCAGTAGACCAGGATTCGTTCCGCCGCAGCAACAGCACCATCATTGGGTTCGACCACCATACGCAGCGGTGGCAGTCGAATGTAGTCCACCTTCACCTCACTGCGGAATTGTTTGGAATCGAACTCCTGACCAGCTTCCTTCGCCCGGGCTTTTGCTGCATTCTCCAGGACCTCAATTTCTGCAAGTTTAAGCTGGCTTTCTGATGCAAAGCGAAGCGCAAAGGCCAGTCGAAGGTCATAGCGCGGTACATCTTCAGACGGATTTGTCGCGTAACTATTTTTTCGCCAGGCAGAACTACTTGTTCGTCCATGCCGCATTTCCGGATCCTTAAGAACCACATTCCTGAGGATGGACGTTCGATCGATTGCCAGCGACAAGGCTCGACGAAGCTGCGCGTTCGGGATGTTCTCGGACATCGGGTTCAATGTGATCACATGCGAAACCGGAATAGACTTCCGAACAGTTACCAGAGACGGAGCCGCGCGAAAGGCATCAATTTCCCAGGGCAGTACCGACGGCAGAAAATCAATCTCACCGCGAAGTAATGCCTGAACCATCTGATGCCGATCAGCAAATCGGCGTTCGATGATTTCTGCTATGTGATACTGCGAATTATCCAGCCCGTCCGGCTCCTGAACCGAGCGACGATAGACTCGCGTGTTCTCATCTCCGGACACCTGAACAAATCGGGTTGAAAGCAGTTGCGAGCCATCATCCAGAGTCGGAGAAGAGACGCCGGTGTCTTCGGTGCTCCTGCTGACGGTGACTGGAAACCTGAGAAGTGATTCCACGTTCAGTGGTACTCGACTAAACTTTAAACGCAGTTCGGTTGGCGAACGAACCGAGAATTCGCTCACGAACGAAGCGAGTCGCTTGTCGTAGAGTGGACCATTCGGATTCAAACGTTCTCCCAGAGCATCCGCAATCTGATTTGCCGTCAGGATCGGCTGCGATTGCCAGTGAGGCCGCGTACTGCGAAGTGTCATGACCACCTCCCGACCAAGATCGGAGGGATCCCACTTTTCAAAGAAGCTTGACCGGAAATACGTAATCTCGTCAGCAGCCGTCGGTTCGAACAAAGGGACGGCGGTCAGCTCACGATGGCGTGCATCCGCTTCCAGAGGTCCGGGGAAATTGAACGACTGATTTCCGAACGAATCAACCGCAACTCTTAACGTTTGGTGTCTCGCAATCAACCGACTGTAGGTGGCGCGGGCATTGCCCGTGGTTGGAGATATGGCTTCCGCTTCGCGGGCCAGCGCAGAAGCCTCGGCGTTCTTTCCCTGATCAGCAAGTGCGACAGCTTCCTGAAGCTTCGCAAGTGACAGATCCAGAATCTTCTTTCGCCAGCTTCTGGCTTCCGCATGTTCGGGGAAATGTCGCTCAATGCGGCCAATAAGGAAGCGGGCCTTATTGAAGTTGGATTCATCCACCGCCTGTTTGATCATTGGACTGACGATTTCCCCGAATCGTGGCTGCAATTCAGGGTGTTGAAGATTTCTGGCGGCCAGTTCATCCAGCAATGCAAGAGCCGCGTAGATATCTCCATCCTTTGCCTTGAGTGCCGATTCGGTCAGAAGCAGTTGCTCGAAACGAGGCTTTGTCTCTGACCAGTTGGGCATCTCCTGATCAACTGCCAGCAGCATGTCGTAGGCTTTTCGAATCTGGCCTTCTTCGAGCAGCTTGTCGACTCGACGCAACATCAACTCTTCAAACAGGATGACTTGTCCAACCTGAATGAGAGGAATCTGGTATTCCGCCACTGGGTCGTCGGGAAGAGTCACAATCAGGTATTTCAATTCATCCAGCCGCTTACTCCGTTGTTCCCTTTCGGCCGCATTCTGAGGGCGCTGCGCCTCCAGCTGTTTCCGTTCTTCAACGCGCCGCTGAAGCGTATCGGGGCGTGGAAACACAGGATTAGCGACGACAACAGTGCCATCACGGCTGAGAACGATCCAGTCGAATTCCTTGTTCTTTAGATCTGCCTGAATCAACTCATCCGCGGAAGGCAGCTGCATGTCTTCCAGCTTTGGCAGCGTGGTTCGATCCGGCTGACCTTCCTGCGCAGCAGCGACGGGCAGGAACAGCAGAAGCAGAAGAACGGCCGTTCCGTATCGGACCAGACTCTTGAACGGTTCGAACATTGTTTGTTTGCCGGGCAACATCACTTTGTCATTTCTGCTGGAAGCTGGTAGAAACTTCCATCAATGGCAACTGCAAAATACCGTCCATTCAGCAGGACAGGTCCACGCTTCAGCCGCTGACCAAGTCGAACAGCCTCTCCGGAAGGCAAACCGTCTGCTGTCAATCGAACCAGCGTCCCGTCTGTTCGAGCCAGTAACAGCTCTCCCGACGAGAGGCGGTTTGGCGTACCCGCCAGACCACTGCCTTCCAAGTCTGTCGAGCCACATTGCTGCAGCCCGTTGTCAATCGCAAATGTTCGCAGCTCGCGGTTGGCCAGATTGATGAAGACGCGATCACCACTCACGAAGGCAGACTGAGCAGGGACAGCGCCAAGGTCGACTTCCGCGAGCACTTCCAGTGATGAAGCCTGCATCATCACCAGCTTGCCTTCCGCTGATGCGACAAACAGCAATCCATTGCCAACGGCCGGAGCCACATCAATCGAATGCACGGTTTTAGTCACACTGATTTCAGCCAAATGCGGTCGAGGATTGTCACGATACTCCACGCGGATCAATTGGTTCTGCGCATCGACTGCCAGCACCTGTGTTTCTGACAATGCGGTCAGGCTTTTCCAGCCGGATTGTTCTCCGCCATTCTGAGCAGATCGATAATCTTCTGAAGCCCCGGAGGAATTTGCCGTGAGGTGAATTCGCCCCGGCAATCCAAGCACCAGTCCCGCGCTGATCGTAACTCCATTCGTTTCCGGAGCTGCCGCGAGCGGCCATTTCCTTTCGAATTGCCCTGTGGGACTGAATGTCCAGACCGCCGGTTCATCGTCACCAGCCCAGGCTGCCAATCGTCCGTCCTGCAGGCGAAGACCATCGATGGCCGAGGCAAGCTTGTCCGGAAGCCGAAATTCACTGACCGTTTCCGTGGCAAAGCCACCCTGAGCAACACTGTCCGGAGTCATCCGATACATGTGACCATAATCCGTCAATGCCAGTAGAGATTCTCCTGTCGCGGATTCACCAACGGCAATGACATTGGAACCGGTCACTGTTCTCCAGATCCCGACCATGCTCTCCGGGTCCGCGCGCGTGAACTCCACAGACGAAAGAGTCTCGCGCCGACTATTTAAGAATACGCCTTCATCCAGAAACTGAATTGGCTGCAGATGGATTCCTTCGGCCGTGGTTCCGGAATCCAGCAGCAATGCATTTGTTCGTGTCTGAAACTTTCGCAGGTCACGACCGGCAAGCCAAAGTTGGCCGCCCGACCCTGCGAGAAGAAACATCCGGGTCTGAGTACCGCCCTCAAGCTGGTTCGCACCGATACGAGACAGAGGAGTCTGTTCAGGATCATCCGTGATGCGAAAGGCCGTCACACGTTGTGGTGATGACGGAACAAACAAGTCGCGGCCGCGAAGCAGGCAGGGATCACGCACGACACCATCAACAACGTCACTGTGTCGAACACTGAGCCGCCCTGAGGATTCCTCGAGACTGAGCACACGAATTCGACACTTGTCTGCAGTGTTATTGTCGCACAAAACGTAGACGTCACCTGCCGGAACAATGGGAACCTGCACCGCCCCGGGAGAGTAATTAATGTAGGAAACTGCAGTGCATTTGAGCGGGTTCAAACCCAGGGTGTACACCATCATCTGGTTCCCTGGAATCAGCAGGGAACGCCCATCGCGGGTCAGGGCGGGGGGACCGACAACGGGTTGAGTAAACGTCAATCGCACAGAGGCTCGACCATCCGAAACGGGGAACTGCCAAAGCTCACCTCGGTCGGTTGTCAGATAAATCTGCTGCTCATGGATAAGAGGCTGTCCTACCGGGCGTCCTTCGATCGATTGCCGCCACAGCAGACTACCGTCGGCTTGCCGCAACATCGCGATCTCATTTGTCCGCGGACTGTGAAGAAGCAGACCATCTTCACTGCCTTTCACCGGAACAGGTGAAAACGCCGGATTCTCTCCGATCACGCGTTTCCAGTTTGGCCGACCGGTTTCAGAGTCCAGAGCAAAGACGCTGTCGATGCCCAGTCCGAACACGCTGCGTTTCTGTGACACACTATCCGTTTCAGAGGTCAGAGTCAGCGAAAGGGAACGGGCGACCGGGCCGTCATCTGAAGTTGAGGCTGGCGTCCCGACACTCGTCTGCACGACCAGGTCCTGCTCACGCGTCAGAATCTCTGTCAGCAACTTCGCGACATCGGCATCATCACTCAACACCGGATACTGACGGATCAGCGCTTCGCGGGAAGCCAGAGCGTCCACCGTCCGGCCAGCCTCAAGGAATTCCTTGATCTGTGCAACGGCGGTGTCGTAACTGCCGCGTTTTGCAATTGCGGCTTCGGCGATTCGCTGACGGCGAATCAATTCCTCTTCACGATCCTTGGGGACTCCCTGTTCACCGTAAAACTGCTGAAGCTTCTGAAGCGACTTAATACTGATGTCCAGAGGTTCCTGCTTCTGCAGGATTTCACCAACGCGAGCGCCAGCAAATGCCAGGCGATCGGCATATCGCTTCAGGTTATCGCGTTCTTCATCAAAACCGGTCAGGTCCTTCCCGATCCGAATCAGGTTTTCGAATTCTTCGAACCCTTTCGGAACGTCCGGTGTGGTCGTCATGATGTACTTTTCGACCCGGGACTTATGCAGTGTCAATCGCACTTTGTCGGACGAAGGGCTCTCCGGATAAACCTTCATGAAATTCAACAGAAGCTGTTCTGCTTCGGCATACTTCTGCTGATCGTAAGCCGTCATTGCCTCTTTGAGCGTTCTCGCTTCGTCTTCGCGACCGATGATGTAGTAAAAAATCCCAGCGAGCAACCCGAGACCAAGGACGCCCCCGGTTAATATCAGGACGAACGGAGACCGGGTTACTTCCTGCTCACCAGGTCGCGCAGCGCCGCCCGCGATGCGGTCGCCAAGCTGAGCCATCCGACCGCGTGCCAGGTGCTTGCGACCTTTCTCGCGCTGCTCCCGGACTTCCTGCTCTTCTACTGCTTCGACGTCGTCATCATAGAGTTCGTCGTCGTCGTATTCTTCCGCTGCCACTTGCTGCTTCCATCCGGTTCCACGAAAGCTGCACGAGTCTGAAACCCGGAGCTTCGCTGCTCAAAAACTCACGTTCGTAAAATTCAACTCAGCCCTACAAAGGCTGCATCTTGTTGTTGATTCTCTGAAATCCGGCCTGAGTCGCGGCATCAATTACAATAATCCGCATTTCATGAATGGATTCCGGGTCGAGAACCAGTTCGAGGTCGGTCACGCCGGCCGCATTCCCTTTTTCCTGCTCAAGCAGAGCCAGCACTTCTTCGTAGTTGGTCGCCTTCTTGCCTTCCACATACATCACATTGTCAGGATACACCTCCACCTTGACCGCTCCTGTTGTCGGCGGCTCAATCGTTGGGTTTACGGACGCACCTTCCTGATTCTTGGCGGGGGGAACATCAAAACATTTCTGCATGCTGAAAGATGCTGTAATCATGAAGAAAATCAGCAACAGGAACGTCACATCCACCATGGGAGTGAGATCCATTTCTTCAAACTCTGTGGTCGCCTTTCGCGGCTGGTATTCGTCTTCCTCATCGTCCCACGACGGCAATCGGCGAACAGGGTTCTCTTCAGCGACCACCTCCACAGCTTCAACAATCGGAGTTGCTGAGATCGCTTTCGTCGCGGCTGACGAACCCTTGCCCCTGATTTCAAAGGTATCGGCAGCCCGGGCAACCGGAGCACCAGAACGAGCCTTTTCTTCATCCGCCAGACGATCCAGTTCATCCAACCGAGGCAGTTTAACCAGATCCAGCGAACGTCCCTGTTTGTGAGCTGTAATCAACTTCTTTAAATCTTCCAGCACTTCACCCGCTGACTGATATCGCAGTGAGCGTCTCTTGGCCATCATCCGATGCACCATGCGGCAAAGAATGTCCGGCAGTGAGGCCACCTTCTCCTTCAGCGGAGGAGGGGCCGTGTTCAGATGCTGAACGGCAATCTCCATAGGAGTCTTGCCTGAAAACGGGGTCTGGCCTGACAGCAACTCATAAAAAGTCACTCCCAGCGAATAAACGTCAGACCGCGGATCCAGCTCCTTACCGCCAACTTGTTCGGGACTCATGTACAGCGGCGTCCCCATCGTGGTGCCCTCACGAACGGGCTTACCTTCCTCGTCCGGATCGTGCAGTTGCGCAAGACCGAAGTCAGCAACTTTCACTTCTCCCTTTTTGGTCACCAGAATATTTTCCGGCTTGATATCGCGATGAACGATGCCTGCCTGCCCCGCTGCTTTCAAAGCGGATGTCACCTGGCGCATGACATGAAAAGCAGAGGACAGATCCGGACGACCCTTGGACTGAAGTATGGCAGCCAGAGTCTTTCCCTGTACAAGTTCCTGAGCGATGTAATGCAGATCCTCTTCCTGCCCAATGGTGTAGACCTGCACGATGTTGGGATGATTCAACCCGGCCGCCATCATCGCTTCCTGCTTGAAGCGATCGACCATCTTTTCCCCCGACAAAGCCATCATCTTCGGCTTCATCACCTTGACGGCAACGTAGCGTTGCAGGGATGTCTGTTCTGCCAGATAAACGTCAGCCATCCCGCCGCTGCCCAGATGACGCAGCAGATGAAACTCTCCCAGAGTTTTATCCGTTAGATCGCTCACGAATACGCCTACTTTCTGTCCTGCACGGCAAAGTGATACGTGACGTTCTCAATCTCAGCCAGCGCAGATTCGACATCACCAATCATACCATTCGGAACTTCTCGTTCTGCCATCACCATGATCTCCGCTTCTTTCACGGATGCCTCCTGGGCGATCGCCACTTTCAGCTCTTCGATATTCATTTTCCGGCCTTCCAGCATAATTTCGGGCTCACCACCGGCCGTCAACGGCGGGCTGATGACAAGCTCCAGCATGGCAGAAGGATTCTCTGACAACCCGGAAAGTGCAGGGGGGATGTCACGATCGGGCGTGGCCTGCATCGTTGAGGTGACCATGAAGAAAATCAGAAGCAGAAACGTCACGTCGATCATCGGGGTGATGTCGAGCTCGCCTTCGGCAACCTTCTTTTTCTTCTTGAACCCGCTGTCGTCATCAAACACAACAACACCTCAACCTGAAAGCCACAAGACCCGAAAACAACGACACCAAAGGCTGTCGGAATACAAATCACCGACGCGCCTGAGCCGCCTCGAGATCGTCAAGGAACACACCCAGACTTTCCTGAACCGTGTCCTGCAGCTTTGTCATACGGACGGATGCAGCGGCTCCCAGGACCACCAGAGGAATAGCAATCGCCAGGCCTGCAGCCGTGGTGAAAAGGGCGAAGCTGATGTCTCCCGCCAATGCACTTGGCTCGATCCCCGAATCCTTCGCTCCCGCAATCTTGCCGAACGCGTTGATCATCCCGACGACGGTACCAAGCAGCCCAAGCATCGGAGCAGTCTTGACAACCGTCGCCACCCAGAATGCCATCTGCTCCATACTTGCCAGAACATCACGTTCAAACCGCTCTCCCATCAACTGGCGGACCTTCTTGATCGGCAGGTCACGATTCAACACCGCGATCTGGATCAATTGAGGAACTGCGCGCGCCCAGAGTTCCGGTGTGTCACAAATCTGCTGCACTCCTTCGAAATTACCCTGTTCCAGCTGATCTCCCACATCTTCCAGAAACGCCTGCTCTGCAGCAGCACTCGGGAAACGCTTCTGACCGACGCGCCGCATCAGCAGTATCACGCAGTAAAGGCCAAAACCAGCTGAACCGGCCATACCCACCCAAATGAAGTTCTCCAGGAACGTAAGGATGGGCCCGATATCCATCTTGGCCAGCGGAACAATCCGATCAAACGACAGTAAGCTGGTCTGCATAAGAACTTCAGATCCTGATTCTTTTGACTCAAAAACAATCCGAGGGCAGATACTAACGTAATTTCTGATCTACGACACGGAAGACAAACCCATTTCCGTGAGGACAAACTTCAAAGACCGTACTTCGAATCTCGTCCGGAGTCCGGCCCGCAAAACTCAATTCTAATTCGGCTAACTGCGACTCCAGTTCCGGCGGATAGAAATGAACGATTGTGTCACCGATCACATCCAGACCGAACTTCTCAAACAGGTCCAGATCGGCCTGCCGTCGATCATCCCCTGACCACGAAAAACACAGTCGATTCGCTTCCCCTGAATCAGGCGTGCGGCGAACTTTCGGATTCACGCTGCTCAGGTGCGAAATGAAAACGGGATCACCGGATTTCGTCTTTGCCCCCAGCTCAATACCGAAATCGTCCAGAAGCTGAACGTAGACATCCATATCAGTGAGATCCGGGAATCGAACCGACCATCTCTGAGCAGCTGCCGAATCCCTCGATCGCGCAGAGCCAATCGCAGAACCCAGGCCTCCCTGAACGCCATCGACACCACCAGCAGGCTTTTCCGTCACACCAGCCGAAACAAACACTTCGTCAACCAAAAGCCACTCACTGGACGGTGCGGCGAACACAGATTCAATGGCAACCACAGAATCATCAAACGATATCGGCCCGTCCGGAGACAGGATCTCGAACCCTTCGATGGATGCCGTAGCACCGTCTGATTCGGATTCGAACAGTACCTGGCCGACCGGATTTGACGGTCGATCATTCGAATTGCCTTCTGCAGGGCCTGATGCAGCCCAAACAGCAATCATGGCACACAAAGACGCTATCAACAACAGGGCAATGGCCATCAGTCCGGCAACAGCATGATCATGACGCTGGAGCGGAGCAATCCGCCGCGTAGACAGGGATGCCTGAACCCGAAGTGCGGGAATGGGCAGTGAATCTGTAAGCATTGATTCTCCCAACTCAGGATGCCTGACAAGCGATCCTGCCTCAGACACGGACTACTTCAATTTCTGATCAGTCACTTTGAACGCATAACCGCTTCCGGATCGCTGAACTTCAAAGTAGGTCCGACGAATCTGTTCTGCCGGGCGTCCGGCAAACGACAACTCCAGTTGAGCCAGCTGCTGCTCAAGTTCAGTGGGATAAAAGTGAAGGATGGCAGCCTGTGTTGCATCGATTCCTGCCTTCTGAAAGAGCTCTTCATCGGCTTTCTTTCGCTCACCACCTTCCCAGTTCATGAACAGCCGCTTTTCGTTGTCGCCGGTCGACACTTCACGAATCGTCGGACGATCACTGCTGACGTTCGACATGTAGTACAGCTTCTGCTGTGCCGCGAACATCGCTCCCAACTCGATTTTGAAGAAGTCCAGCTGGCGTGCGTAACTCTTCAGATCTCCTTTTTCAGCGAACTGCACAAACCAACGCTGTTCACGCTTCGCCCCCCCTCGTCCGGGACCACCGCTTCCAAGCGGACGTCCACCAGTCCCCTCAGCACTTCCCGGGTTACCCGAATTGTTCGGGTCAGTGAACGACGTCGGTTCTACCAGTGCAGCAGCCGAATCAGCCGCTTCCATGACAGGGTCTGTGATTTCCATAAGCTCGGTCACGTTTGACTGATCATTGGAGACAGAAGGATCGTCGGTTGGATCTTCCGGCGACTCAACATCCGGAGTCGCATTCTCTTCACCATCTTCATACCCACCATCGCCAGGCGTCATCATCGGGGCCAGCGTGACCTTCGTGGGAATCATGTTTGCAAGCCAGATCGCGATTAGTGTAATCACGGCCATCACAAGCATGCCCAGACAAGCAATCAGCATTGCCGTCGTAATGTCGTATCGCGTAACTTTGGTCTGCGGCAAGTGAGTCGCGTGCGACTTACCAGATCGCTTCGGTGGCGGTGAAACGGTAGCCATTAAAAACCCCGGCGAAGGTGCCGTGTAACGAGTGACAATGGATGACAGGATCCCAGCCTGAAACAGCCGGCAGATGGGTCGGACCTTCGAAGGATGACACCCACCTACTCATATGTCAACGAATTCAACCTTCAATACCCGAGCCGAACGAAGGGTTGGAACGGATGGGATACAGAGGCTCGCCCACTGCGACAACACAAACTCACTTCCCGCGAACCCCGCGGTTCACCAAACCCAGCGCAGCCGAACGCATTTCTAAACAGTCATCACAAAAATCAGGCACGGCCGCAGCGGTCTCATCCGCCATCGGTCCCCACGCTTCCCGCACCCGGCGCTACGGGCCGAACTTCCGAATTCCTGAAGCAATCGTCCAGCATCGTGAGGCAAGATCCTGATCGATGTGACCGCTCTCGAGCGAAAAAATAAGCCCGATCGATATCGACCGGGCTTCAGCAGTTTCAATTCACGTCTGAAAACAGAACACGAATTTGGCTCTAGCGGGCCGTGGTGGCCGGGAAAGATGCGGCGGAGTCGCTTCCATCCCCGGCAGATCCCTTGACTTCTTTCTCCAGTTCCTGAATCTCTTCCAGCAATTGTGTCGCCTTTGGGTCTGCCGATTCAGCCACACTGTCGTTCGTGTCACCACGAACTCCCAACCCGACTTTTGCAACCAGGGCAACCACGGCTGAAAATACCGAAAACACCGCGCCCATCTTTGCCGCACCCATCAGAGCAGGATCAGTGAACGCCTGCCCGCAAACAAACAGGGCAACGGTCAATCCCAGGCCTGCAACTGAACTCGTAACGATCAGATGTCGATGCGACATGCCGGCGGGCAGAGGAAAACCGATCACCTGAGCGACCGAAGAAAACAGCGTGATGCCAATCATCTTCCCGGCAACCAGAGACAACATGATGATCCAGCTCAGGCCGCTGACTTCCCCGAAGGAAACCCCGGCATTCACCAGGGCAAAGAAAAACAGCCCCAGATCCACAAACAATTTCAGGCTGTGTTCGAAGTTTTCCAGCGGGCTGTGTGAATGATGATCGGTGTTCTCATCATCGACGAACAAACCAAGGTCTTTCTTTGGTCCGGGCAGAAATGGAACAATGAAGACGAGAGCCAGCGCCGGATGCAGATGAGCACTGTAAAGGCCCCACCAGGTCAGAACGCCACCACCAAAAATGTACGGCACCCAGTTGTGGACTTTTGCCTTGCGAAGACCGAATGCAAGCGCCATGCCTGGCACACACCAGAGCAGATTCATCCATTCCGTCGGGTGAGCCGGATCGGGGTAGCCGAAGGCGATGATGCCCAGACCAATCGCATCGTCAGCGACGGCCAGTAGCAGCAGAAAACTGACCGAAGGATGACGAGCTCCAAACAACAACTTGATCACCAGCCATGCCAGCGCAATATCGGTCGCTGTTGGAATCCCCCAGCCGCGCTGCCACTCGGTTTTACCGAACGCCAGATTCAGGAGCAGAAACACACCGATCGGTCCGACGACGCCGCCGACCGTCCCGAACAGCGGATTGACCGCCTTGCGGACAGGATTCAACGCCCCGTTCGGCAGACATGCTTCCGTAATTTCCTTCGCCGCAATTCCGAAGAACAACGCCATGAAAATGTCGTTGATCAGAAAATGCAAAGTCAGATAATGATCCCAGCCGTGGGCTGCAGCAGACGTTTCATCGGACGTCTCCACCGCTTCAGACTCGTGCCCCGCGTCAAGGCCCGGGCCATCTGTCTCTGCGACCGAATGATCGGCCTCATGACCCGCCTGATGATCGAAGATCGTTCCAATCCTGTGGACAGGTGTGTGCACAAGATTGTGGTAGCTGTCAGGCGATACGTTGGCCCACAGCATTGCCATGATGACCCCTGCAATCAGAGGGATACTGAATTCCTGAAGCCGCTGAACAACTTTACGCATAACCCGATTCTCACTGTCTGGCCGAAGATTGAAAGCATTGACTGAAACACTAGCTCGAACAACAACCGTTCGCGCAAAGCATTTCCCATAGCGCGTGACCAAACGCCCAACGGGCGGCGTCATCGAATTTTCAGTCCACGTTCTGCAGCGCATTCATCGGTAAAACAGACAATCCTGGAAAAGCATGACGACTCTGTCAGTCGTTCGTCATATTCCTGCCGAGACGTCAGGAAAACCCTTCCATTTCCTGCTCACGCAGGATGGCTTCACCCGCAAGAGTCCGTTTCACTTTCGCGAGCATCGCATCCTGATCACCAGTTTCCTCGCTGCCGGGATACAAAGTTTCAGGAGGAAATCTATGCAATGTCTGTGCCGGAAGCTGAAGTTTACAACTCACAGGAAAATCGCCCGGCCACTCGTTCCGGGCAATTTCTGCCTGGATCCACGTTCCAAAGCGTCCCGCTTCAGGAGAGTTCGAAGCCCGAAACACTTTCCGCGGTGCTGCTGCCAAACCGACCCACTTCCAGTCCCATGTGCTGCGTGATCGATACCAACAGGTTCGCGAGCGGCGTATTGTCTTTCGGATCACCGGCCACATGACCGGCATGACGGAAACTGCCCCCGGCAACCACAATGGGGACATTATGCCAGTCATGAGCACTGGCGTTGCCGAGGTTGGACCCAAACAACACGGCTGTGTGATGCAGCAGTGACTGCCCATTCTCATCCACAGATCGCAGTCGGCCGAGGAACCTGTTGAACGCTTCGAATTCCGCTTCTTCAATAATCTTCAGCTCATCGATCTTGTCCGGGTCTTTGCCATGATGAGACAAATTGTGCCAGTCATTCTTCACGCCAGGGATCACCGGCACTGCATTCATGCCGGACAACTGAAACGTGACCGTTCGAGTCGAATCGGTCTGCAGCGCCAGAGCAATCATGTCATACATCAAATTCTGCCGACCGATGGCATCGTTCTTCTCTGAAATATCCTTCGGCTGCGCAGTATCCACTGGTGGCTTCGGTTTCGTTGCCCACCCCTCGGACTGCTGCAGTCGAAACTCCAGATCTCGCACGCTGGTCAGATATTCGTCCAGTTTGTCACGATCCCTTTGACCAAGCTCCCCCTCCAGTTTGTGAGCTTCCCCAAGAACGGTGTCCAGAATACTGCGGCCTCGCCGTAACTGCCGAAGCTCTGCCGCCACTTCCTTTTCTGTGCCATCGATAAACAACATTTTGAACAAACGTGAAGGACTGGTCTCCCCCGGAATTTCAACGCCGCTGGACGTCCATGACATCGAGCGGCCGCTGGTGGAGAGCACCAAAGATGGAAATCGAGTCCTGATGCCAATCTCCTGCGCAATCATCTGATCCACGGAGATCGTATTGCGAAAGCCGGCGAGGCCCGGTCGCTGTGCAGACGTCAGCCAGGTCATTTCAGATGCATGACCGTTGTTCCCCTGTTGTTCGGGATGAGACAATCCGGAAAGTACGGTGAAATGTTCCCGGTGATCTTTCAGCTTCTCCAGATAGGGAGTCAGCTGGTAATCCTTGCCGGTCTGTTCCGGAAACAGAAACGGCGTGTGAAACCCCAGCGTCGCACAGGCTGCAACGAACCTCTTCGGCGGCGTGCGGGTTTCATCTGCAGCTCGCGCAGCAGCCGAAGCAAACGTCGGGACCATCGCTTCCAGAAAAGGCAGCCCGATAGCAGCGGCTCCGAAGCCCCTGAGCAAACGACGGCGACTGAGTGCGGTTCTTGTCGAAACGACCGGTGCAAACGAAAATGCCATTGTCTGATCATCCTTTGGCCTGAACTTCACGGCCTGTATTTGTTGGACGGGTTGTCATTCATTTGGTCAGGAATCATCACTCCATCCTGACGAAATCTCTATTGCTCAAAATCACTGGTGCCGGGAATCACTGGTGCGAGAAGTGACCGGGCTTCGACCGTTTACTTTTTCGCGACAGCATCCTGATCCCGTTTCGAAATCTGTTGCAGAGTCGACTGCAATTCCGCCAGATGCTGCAGTTCGACCTGACTCTGATCGTCCGATTCCTGCGGATCCGTCGACAAATTGTACAACTCATAACGTACCTTCGCACCATCTTTCAATTCGATCAGTTTCCAGTTGCCCAATCGGACAGAGCGACCTCGCCACCCGGGAGCAACAGTGTAGAGCGGCCGACTGACGGGTACTGTCCCCTCCGTCAGCAGGGACGTCAGGTCGATGCCATCCCATTTCAGGTCGCTTGTTGGTACAAAACCCGCCAGACGGCAGAACGTCGGCATCCAGTCGATAATCTGAACCGGCGATTCTGCCTTCCCGGCTTTGATTTGTCCCGGCCAATTCACAATTGTAGGTACGCGGGTTCCACCTTCGTACAGCGTTCCCTTTTGGCCGCGCAATGGCAGATTGTTGCCCGGCAACCTGCCGTTGGGACAATGGTCGTCCGGGTACTTCAGGTCGTTGTTCTGAGCCCAGCTGCCTCCGTTGTCACTCGTGAAGACTACCAGCGTGTTGTCGCGTTTGTGTGTGGCTTCTAACGCCCTGACAATCTGACCAACAGCATCGTCCAGATGCATAATGCTGGCGGCGTAGTGTCGCGGCACCTCGCCCTGAATTTCCGCTGGAACGCGGGCAAGCCATTCTGTCGGTTCCTTGACCGGCAAGTGCACCGCAGTAAACGGTACGTACAGAAAGAATGGCTGATCAGTTCGAGATGTGATCCACTGCACAGCTTCATTCGTAATGAGATCGGTGACGTGCCCCTCTTCCTCAATCAGGGCTTCATCACGATGCCATGTCGTAACGTATGGACCCTTCTTGTAAAAGTGATTCCATGGGCTGACGCCGCCTGCCAGGGAACCGTAGGAGTGATCGAATCCGAAATGATTGGGGCCCCATTTCGGCAGAGACCCCAGATGCCACTTGCCAGTCAGGCACGTTTCATATCCGGCCTTTTTCAGAGCGCGAGGAAGCGTTACTGTGTCAAAGGGCAGGGCAAGCTCGTTTTGAGGATTGGTGACATTGAATCGGCTCCAGCACCGCCCCGTTAAAAGGCCCGCTCGAGTCGGGCTGCAAACCGGGGCGACGTAATGCTGCGTCAGTTCGAGTCCGGTCGAGGCCAGCTGATCCAGATGCGGTGTCGGCGCGTTGCCGCCATGAAACCCAACGTCTGCCCAGCCGAGATCATCTGCTATGATAAATACGATGTTCGGCGCGCCTGCGAATGACCGTTCGCATCGCAAAACAACGACCAGCGCCAATACGGTGGCCACCCGGATTAGAATTCTTTTCACGGCTTTTGGACCTGACGGGGGTACGCTTCAGGATGTGCGAGTGGCGATCAACTGCCACCTGTTCGCACGACTTGTCGGCAACAGTCT
The DNA here is from genome assembly GCA_020426345.1 of Planctomycetaceae bacterium. GTDB lineage: Bacteria > Planctomycetota > Planctomycetia > Planctomycetales > Planctomycetaceae > F1-80-MAGs062. The sequence goes on along the minus strand of JAGQQE010000035.1, from coordinate 417 downwards.
ACCCGCCGCCACCGCCGTTTGCGATTGTCCCACCTCGGCAGACTGCAGCCCCCACCAACGACTGCTCTGTCTCTCCGCAAATGCAATGACTGCCGCCCCGGTGTATCCGCAGCTTGTCTGGTGAAAAACCAGAGAATGTGCCAAGCCGTTTGCGTCGAGTCGACGGCCGATTCAGAACGATGTGTGGCCCCCATTTGTCGATCAGAGCCTCAAATCTCTAACCATCTGCGTGGTCAGACCGGTGAACGTCGACTGACTGAAATCATCTCGGGTGGAAACGTCCGAACAAGCGGCACTCCGGCTCGCAGAGAATCCCCTGATGGCAATCCATCTTCCTGGCCAATTGTATGAGTGCAGAATTGGCATGACCGCGTTCAGTGTCCAGTTGGATACTTGAGACGCCACTGGTCTGATTAA
>JAGQQE010000358.1 GCA_020426345.1 Planctomycetaceae bacterium | reverse complement strand
CAGGTTTGTTTTGGCGACTTGCCCATCGAGAACCAGTTGCCCACGAATGACGACTCGTCCTGATGTGGGCGGATTGATTAGCCCGACTGCCGTAAGAAACGTTGACTTTCCCGACCCGCTGGGACCGAGCAGAGCCACAACCTCTCCCTGCCGAACCTGCATCGTGGCATCTTTCATCGCCACGACCTCCGTATTCCCACTGCCGTAGACCTTCGTTAACAGTTCGGTTTCGATGGCGAAAGGGGTGTCCTGACTGGTATTCATGACAGAGCCTCGTTGGGAGAGACCCGCATGGCTTTCCAGATTCCCAGTATGCTCGAAGCGATTGAAATTCCCAGCACGATCAGCGCAAGCTGGAACACATCCTCGTTAGTGATGATGACTCGTCTCGGAAAGAGCGGGAAGACTCGTTGACCCAGCAGATAGGCGATGCCAAATCCAATTCCGCCGAGCAGCAACGCCTGTTGCAGGATCAGTCCCAGAATGACACTGTTAGGTGCGCCAATCAGTTTGAGCAGGGCAATCGAGTGAATCTTGTCGAGCGTGAGCGTGTACAGGATCAGTGCCATGATGATGGCGGCAATGATCGTTAGCAGTACACGAAACAGACCGATCTGTCGTTTGATTTTCTCGACGGAACCTCGCAGCAGCAGTTCCCGTTGACCATCCTGCGTGTACACGGAGACATCACTCCATCCCCCAATGATTTGCTCAACATCGCTGACATGGGCACCCGGTTCGAGCGAGACCATCACCGCACTCAATTGAGGACGGGCAACGGCGGGAAGTTCTCCAGTTGGGCGACCAGCATTGTCGAGCAGAGCCGGTTGTTTCATGGCGGCTTCAAACTCTTTGCCACGTGTTTCACGAGACGCACGTTCCAAACGAACGGCTTCGCCGGGAACGTCGAACTGAATGGCCTGAGCATCCTGCACGGTCACGAACGCAATTCCGTCGCCGTTGGAACTGATGAGGTTCTTCGTGGTGCCAACAATGCTGTAAGTCTCTTTTCCGAGTTCGATCTGGGTTCCCACTGGCAGTCGAAGCGATTCATCAGCGATCATCTCGAAATGATTCTGAGAAAGATGCCGTCCCGATGTCAGTGGCAACCACTCCCCTTTGTCTATTGGCCAACTCAGTCCCATGACGGCAATTCGCAGCGGCTTGCCTGCTCGCTCACGCTGAATCGTGTGATAAACGAACTCACGTGCTGTTCGAACACCCGGCACCGCCTGAACACGATGAATGAGATTCGGCGGCACACGAGAAATCTCGGCAAACGGTCCTCTGGTGCTTCGCTGAACAACCCACAAATCAGCCCCAACTCGGTCGATGAGCAGGGTGGCGTCTTCAATGACTCCTCGGTAAATGCCTCCCATGCCCATCACGACCATCAAGAGCAAGCCAATCCCCACAGTCGTCAAAGCGAAGCGACCCAAATTGTGACGGATATCTTTGAGAGCAAGATTCACGGTGTCCGCACCCTCCGTCCGTCTGTCAACATCGGTTGACCTGTTGGAACGAGTAGCACCATCTCGGACTCGGACAGCCCCTCACGGACTTCAACATCTTCTCGTCCCCGAACACCGAGGGTCACGGCTCGCCAGCGAGCAGTCCCTTCTTCTGCAACGAACACACCGTCGTGCTCGTCACGGCGATTCAGCGTCATCAGAGGGAGGGTCAGCACTTCGTCTTGCCGGTCAGTCTCGATAAAGACCTCTGCCCGCTGCCCGACTGCCCAATTCTCTGGCAACTCGGAGACTTGAACATCCACGACGAACTCCCTTGTCTCTCGATCAGCCTGCTTTGCAAGCCGAACGACTTTTCCAGCGAAGTCTCGTTCAGGCTGCGAGCGAAACACGATCCGAGCGGGCTGATCGACGGTCAGCTTCGACATCTCCGTTTCATCGACCCACGCACGAATCCAGAGAACATCAGTGGAAATCAGGGTCAAGATGGCACTACCGGGGACTGCAATATCACCCGCTTCTCGTTGACGCCCGACGACAAGTCCTCCGAACGGAGCTTTGATGATCGTATCCGCCAGTCGTGCCCGGTGATATTCCAGCGTTTTCTCCGCCGCCAGCAGACCTTTTTGACCTTCAGTAATGGCGGCTTCGGCACGTGTCGTATCCGCCGTCGCCACTGCCAGTGATTCAACGGCCCGATCTACATCCTCTTGCGTTGTGGCATTCTTCTCTTTGAGCGACTGCACACGATCATGATTTCGCTTTGACTGCTCGAAAACAGCAATCGCTCGATTCTTGTCCGCCATCAGCCGCTGAAGTGCGGCATTCGCAGCTTCCACATTCGCACCGGCGATCTCCACCAGCTGCTGAAGCTCCTCGTCGTCGAGTCGCACAAGCAACTGTCCCTGCTGAACATTGTCCCCCTGATCGACGAGAACTTCACCGATCCGTCCGGCAATCTTGGGGCTGATGGTAGTGGAAACCCGTGCCTCAAGCGTGCCGGTCCCCATGACTTCGGACCTAATCGTCTGTCGAGAGGGAGAGATACCTTGGACGGTCACTGGTGCAAATCTCATTTGGTAGGCAAAACCGCCCACGATGATCGCAAGGACGAGCCAGCGTCCGAATTTCCAAATCCAGCCAGGAACCCAACCTGCTTTGTGTTCGCTCATCAATGACCGTCCTTTGGTGTCCTCACGATTGTCAGTAAGACGGATGAATCTTCGATGGCTTCCAATGCGTGCGGCTCGTTGGCTGAAAGATAGAGCATGTCTCCCACTCGAAGTTTCTTTGCCTCTCCCATTGTCGTGAACGTCATGTCGCTTTCCACACTCTGCACGATCGTCTCAGTAAGAAAACTGCGCAAAGGTGTTACGGTGACAAAGGAACCGTCACGATGAACCCGGCCCGCCGGTCTCTGGTACTTTTTCGATCGGGCATGTGACACTTCAGACAGTGGTTACTGAGAGTGATTGGAGCCGCCCGGCGATAGATTTCGCCGGTTGTCTCTTCGTAAAACGGCTGTCCGGACTTGAGAGCCTCGACAGCCTTCGTTTCAAAGTCATTTCTCGCGACGTGATCAATATTCATCGCCTGCCCTTCGACAGCCAGCCATCGCAGTTTGACGTTTTCTGATGCTTCAATTTCCAGAAAAACCTCGTTCATCGCGGCGGCCGGAATCGGGAGAAGTTCATCTTCACGGTAGTAGCGATCATGAACAACGCGAAGTGTCGAATGAATCGTCGAGTGCAGCAATTTTGCTTGTATTCTGGCTGCCGAAATCGTCACATCAGTGTCAGATTCTTTACAGGGAGGCGCGGTCTGAGGATTGATCGCTTCGTCGGCGAAAGCCAGCGATGCAGCGACCAGAGTGAGTGTCAATGTGATCGTGACTCTGCAATTCCCGACACAACAAAAACAGTCCATCATTCTTCCTTGGTGAAATCTGCAACGGGCGAATTGTCGAAGGATGCGCCAACATTGATCCGCACCAACAACAGGTTTGGGGGAACAGTGTCGCTTGCAGCCCTCTACGGCTGAACAGCCTCCTCTTCCATCACAGGCATACTGATGATCAGACCGGCCAGCTTGGGAGTTTTCGATGGCTTCGGGTTGAATCCGGCGTGACAACTCACGCACCCGCCGTGAAGCGGAATCGGAGTTGCTCGACGATAGATCCCATCCTGTACCACGGTGTATTCAGCCTGCCCCTTCCCCAGTTCCCGAGCCGCCTGTTTCTCAAAGTCGGTTTCAGGTTCGTGGTTGATACTCATTGCTCTCAGATTGACCGAGATCCATTTCGCCTCAGAGCCTGTATGATCTTCGAGGTTTTCAAACACGTCTTCCATCGCACGAGCCGGGACAACGGATCGGTCTGCATGAAAATAGCGATGGTGCATGACCTCGAGAGTTGTCGTGTAGACCTGATGCAGCAAGGCCGCTCGATCCCGAGCGACGGCAATTGAGACTCTGGCATCCTTGTCAACCTGTGGCTGCTCTTGCTCAGGAGTGACTTTCGATGCTCCGTCAGAACGCTCGTTGCTTGCTGTGTCATCTGCTCCGTATGACAGGGAGATCAGGAATCCAGTGAATGTCAGGCTCAACAAAGATGACAGTCGAGCTGAAACTGTCCGGGCAAACAGGGAGGAAAGTCTTCTCATGGGGTGTCTCCGGGAGGTTGTATTGGAGTCTGAGGTGGGAAAAGATGGGGCGTCAATGAGAATCCGCACCCGTCACTGAAGTGAAGACATTCCGTGGTGCAGACTGCTGCATTTGCAGAATGAGACTAATCATGTCGAACGTCACACAGCGGAATAATACGGCTGTCAGATCGAAGTACTTGTTCAATTGTTACAGAGGCAAACGCATCTTCCGTAGCGGCGTAGGCGCGGTCCAATTGTTCATGAAGTGGGCAAAGGCTTGTGTGAGAGGGCAGTCCTAGTGGGCAGTGTCGAATTCGTTCCAGCGGCGTGACTGCGTTGACAACGTCCAGAATGCTGATTTCGTCTGACGAACGGGACAGGGAATAGCCGCCGCCCGGGCCCGGCCGTGAATGCACCAATTGAGCGTGGACCAGATCCTGAAGCACTTTGTGCAGGTAACGGCGCGGAACCTTTGTGCGTTCACACAACGAGTCTGCCGACTCGACGCGGCTGGTATCGCCGGCGAGGCAGGCTACGGTTCTCAGTGCGTATTCGGCTGTTTTGGAAAGCATGTGACTCTCTTTCGATCTGGAATCTCTAATTCTACACCTTGACGTGAACATTTCAAGCGGTAAAGTCGAAGCAGAGAGAAGCATCCTCTTGATTCACTCGTCAGCAGTCACACGATTGCGGCAAATTCTGCTTCAGAAACATACACGGAATCTCTGCTATGCTCAGCGAAAGCACAATTCAGATTGTCAAGTCGACCGCCCCTGCTGTGGCCCAACACGCAGAAGCCATCACTCGACGCTTTTACTCCCTGATGTTTGCTGGAAATCCAGAGGTCAAAGCGTTTTTCAATCAGGCACATCAGCATTCCGGGGGTCAACAGAAGGCTTTGGCTGGCGCGATCTGTGCTTATGCGGCCAACATTGACAATTTGGGAGCGCTTGGGCCAGCCGTCGAGTTGATTGCTCAAAAACACTGCTCGCTGGGCATTCAACGCGAGCAGTATCCGATTGTCGGGAAGCACCTCCTGGTGGCGATTCGTGATGTCCTGGGGGATGCCGCAACCGACGATGTGATCGCCGCCTGGGCCGAAGCGTATGGATTTCTTGCCGAGGTCTGTATCGGCCGCGAATCTGAGATCTATCAGGAACAAGCGTCCGCAGCAGGGGGATGGAATGGCTATCGGAAGTTCCGCGTCGAACAACGGGTCGTCGAATGTGAACATGTGACATCTTTCTATCTGAAGCCTTCAGATGGAAAGGCTTTGCGTGACTTCAAGCCAGGGCAGTACATCACCGTCAATCTTCCACACCCAACAACGCCAACGTCGCCTCGAAACTACAGTTTGTCGGATCGATCAGGACTGTCTCATTATCGCATCAGTGTCAAACGCGAACCGGCCCCAGTGATCGGAGCGCCGGCTGGATTGATTTCCAATCTCCTGCACGACCACGTAAATACCGGTGATGAATTATCGATCGGTTCACCGTGCGGTGAGTTCACTCTGGATGTATCGCAATGCAATGGAAAGCCCATTGTGCTGCTCGCAGGCGGGATTGGGGTTACGCCACTGCTGAGCATGCTCAAGACGCTCGCACAAGAAGCAATCAACACGCCGGTTTACTTTGTTCACGCATCTCAGAACAGCAAACTTCATGCGTTGGCCGGGGAAATTCAGGAGGCAGCAAGTCAGCGTCCTGGTATCCAGACTCATGTTCGCTACGACGCTCCATTGGCTGATGATTTGAGCAACGGTCGATGTGACAGCATTGGGCGTGTCGATCTTGATTTCCTGAAATCGATCCTGCCCACGAGTGACGCCGAATTCTATTTTTGCGGCCCAAAGCCATTCATGACTGGGATTTATGGAGCGCTCCGGGAGTGGCAGGTTGATGAATCACAGATTCACTT
>JAGQQE010000357.1 GCA_020426345.1 Planctomycetaceae bacterium | reverse complement strand
CCCGGATCCGATCAGCTGATTTACGTTCGATTTTCTGAATTCGCGGCACTGCGACAAAGTCCCGCGTTCCGTCAGGAATTCGGCATTGACCATATCCCGGTCGAGTAGTTCGTCAGGCTGAATCATCTGGCACGGGGGGCGCGCTGGCAACACTGCCCGGCACAACGCCGAACGCTCGAATTCGCGGCCGCGCATCCGTTGTTGGATTGGCTCCGACAGAATCCGTTCGGGCGGACTGTCTGTGGAACGGCACCACCGTCATGATTTTTTTGTCGATTGTGTCCGGTGCCGGCGGCGGACTGCGTTTCAAGGATTGACTCTGGTTGAGTCGGTCCCGAATCCAGTCAGGAGATTGAAATGAAATTTTGCAAATCGTGTTTCTCGTTCCTCGCTCGTCATGCTGCCATCGGTGCCTTCGTTCTTTGCACCACCGCAATTGCTCAGAATTCCGCTCTGGCACAGACAGGCGCAACGGTCTGCAGCCAGACGAAAAGTTCTTCCGCGTCTGCAGTCACGAGTGGCGAAAAATCCTCCAAAATCTTTCAATCGAGTGACGGCAGCTTCAGAATCAACTTTTCCTCACCACCTCGGCGTGACGTGGAGGATCTCGGCAATGACGTCGAACAGGTTCAGTTGATCGCAGAATTGCCCAAAGGCATCCAAATGGTTTCGCATCAGCCTCATTCGGACCGAGTTGTTTCAAAACGGGACCTCCTGCTTCAGCTGAATGCCGCGCGGGACGGATTGCTGAAAGCACTTGATGGTCAGGTCTTGAAGACAACGGACACATCGCTTTCAGATGGAACATTCGTCCGTGAATTTCTTGTGAGCATCCCTGCGGCACGGGGCGAATATCGCGTGCGAATGCTGATTGCCGATGATCGCTTCTATCAAATCGCTTCTGTTGGTGAACCCGAATTCGTCCGAAGTGCGCAGAGCACGGCATTTCTTGATTCTTTCGAGCTGCAGTCTGCTTCACCCACGCGAAAGTACGGCCGGTGAACAACTGGTCCGCCGCGCGAAGAAACGATCCCGTGTCGCTCGGAATTGTCAGAAGAAAGCAGCTGGATCCATCATTTGAATCGGCAGCGATTTCGAATCGACGGTGCCATTGAATGGCGAGTGAATGGCGAGTGACACTGAATGACAAGTGACACTGAATCGATACAGAAAAGGCCGGGACTGGCCCGCGACGGTTCAAACGCGGAGGGAGCGGACGCAGTCGGAATGTGATTTCATCCCTTTCCGCGCCGCAGGGCAAGCCATGCGGCCAGAGCGTCCGCATGCGGCTGATCTGTTGTCATAGGCACGAGATTAATGCGATGCCGATTGCAACCTCTGGTAAGCTGGTCGCGGTATTCTGCCAGTTTCTTCAGATAGGCCTGCCGGATCTGAGCGGGGTCAACCAGATGTCGGGCGGCAGCATTTTCGAGTGAGGCAAACTGTGTCCATTGTCGAAATGGAAAATCCAGTTCGTCAGGATCCAGAATCTGAAACAGCACGATCTCGTGGTTGGCGTGTCGAAAATGTGCGAGAGATTTCATCAATTGATCGACATCACCAAAAAGGTCCGAAATCACCACAAGCAGGCTTCGCCGATGCAGTCGTGACACCATCTGATGAAAAACGTCGCCAAGCTCTGTTTCTGATGCGGGTTTCTGCGATTGCAGTTCCTGCACAATGGCATGCAGATGGCGAGGTCGTGCACGCGGGGGGATGTATTTTCGAACTTCGGTATCAAATGTCACCAGGCCCACGCTGTCCTGCTGATTAAGCATCAGGTATGCCAGACAAGCTGCTGTTCGGACAGCATACTCATGTTTACTGATCCCCTGACTGCGTGAACCGCAGTAAGCCATTGAACCACTGGAATCCAACAGGATCGTGCAACGAAGGTTTGTGTCTTCTTCGTATTCCCGAATGTAAAGCCGATCGGTCTTGCCAAAAAGCTTCCAGTCGATGGAACGAATGTCATCTCCCGGAACATACGAACGATGTTCGCGAAATTCGACGCTGAATCCCTTGTGTGGCGAACGGTGTAATCCCGAACAGAACCCCTCAACGACCTGGCGTGCCAGCAGCTGCAGGTTCCCAAAACGGCCAAGGTCATCAGGCTTGATAACAGTCGATGCAGAATTCATCGGCGACGCGATCGGTGATAACAGGAATGTGTCAGACGGCCGGGAAGTTCAATGTTTGCATCCCCGGCCAGGCGGAATCGCAATGAATCAGAGCGAAATTTTTAAAGCGAGATCTTACCGATCTCTTCCAGTTGCAACTGAGAAGGAAACTCCCGAACGCGATAGCGGCGAGGGTAAAGATCCGGCACCGGCTGAATCAATGCTCCCGCAGCGATACGAACAGTGGACCATTCTCCCATGGCGGCAAGGTCTGTTTCTGTGGGCAGCATCACCAGATCAGTTTCCGGAAGAAGCGAATCGACACCTTCTCCCCACACGCAATACGACAGCACTTTGTTGGTGTCTTTCTGCCGAATACCGGAAAACGATGCCACAAAAACGTCATCGTTTTGTTGCTCGTAGAGTTTTTCGAGTAGCTCTTTCTGAGCCGCGTAAAGTGATCCCAGAAACCAGTTCCGCATTTCTGCAAATCGATTGAACAAAGGATGGTCTTCGTCGGGCATCCAGTCGACCCATTCGCCATCGACCAACCGAAGCGGTATCGGAGACAGCGGTCGAATTTCGTCCTTCAGTGCTTCAGTCGTCATATCAAGCATGAGGCTCATGCTTTCGACGTCGTCGCTGCCGCAAAACATTAAACGGTCGCGCTGGGGAACGATGGCAATCAAATCTCCCTGCACTTCCAGCGACTGAAGTCGCTCAATCAGAAGAACGCGAGCAGAATCGTAGTTGTCTCCGGTAATGGCCATGTACAGACCATCGCCAATCTTCCCAATCGTTGACGGCGCCTCTTCGAGATTCTGGCAGGCATCTTCAATCGCCTGATAAATCGTCACGCCCCAGCGTTCGAGGTCTGTCATCGAAACCGAGCGCATGGCGGTTGGTAAGTCGTAAACAATGGATGAGTACAAGTGTTCGCCCAGCGGGTACAGAGGAATCTCGCACCTTTGAACGCCACCTTTGATACGGCGATGCAGCTCCATTTCCTCGAACGTCGCACGGTTCCAGATTTTCGGGCGAAGGTGTTCGCGCGCTTCTTCGTACGTTTCGGCAATATCCCCACCGGCGTCAGCGAATATCGCGGCCAGCATTTTCAGGTGCGAAGGTCGATCGGAGGCATCCAGTCGGCAGTGCTCCTGATAGACATTCGTCAAATTGGTCTGACGGTTTTCGCTGTCGTCAATGATTCGAAATTCTTCTTTGTCGTAGCGGGGGTTCAGGTCTGGCCGAGAGTCGTAAATGGCCAGAATCAACTGGCTGGCAAATTCATCGGGCGTCGGGTTGTTCGAATTCTCTTCCTGCGTGTTCATTCCACTTACCGTTCAAGCCTTTCGACAACTGCCACGGTTGTGATGTTGCGTTTACCCCACGTTCACATCACCTCCCTACGTTAACACCAAAGCAGCCGAAATTCCACAAGACGCCAACAATGGATGCGGGCAAAGGGTGTTCCAGCAAAACTGAGCCTGCCATCGGAAGATCAACGCAGCCGCACAAGCCGGCCCCCGGCCGTGTCAGCAGATTCGTAATTCTGATGAACCTCCGCTACCATCGCAGGTGCGGCGAATCAAAAGACGACGGCGGATGCAAAAGTCTGGATAGGGCGGGCTTTCACGCAGCGGGCGTATCGCGATGGAACAATGACCGATGGAAGACTTCAACCCTTACGCGCCGCCTGTCGACCAAGCTGTTTCCGTGGAAAGCGTTCGAGGCCTCCCGGTTCGACGGCGGCTTGCCCTGGCGATGCTTTGGGTGTTCATTATTGCCGCCGTCAGCTACACGTATCTGGATGAAGTGGTTCTTGCAACATCTTTCGGGGCCTGGCCAATGCTCTGCACGGCAGGGGCCGGGGCCATTGTGGCAAGTTGTTTCACGCGGGATTTGTTGGTTGCCCCGTTGTGCTGCCTGCTATCGGTTGTCTGCGGTGACCTGACGGCAGCGTTTGTCAAAAGCTGGCAGTACGCGCAGTTCCATCTTTGCCTGCCTCTGGCGATTGGCTTTTCGGTGCCATCGTTCCTTCTGGCTTTTTACCTGCGGTTCAGAAAGCGTCACAATATCCCCTGAGAAGCTCCCCACGGAATGCGTTCAGGATGACACTGGTGTTGAAGAGCAGCGGTGTGGTCTGCGGATTCGCTGACTTCAGGATTCCTCTGTCGGTTTCCAACCGCAGGCATGCTGGGTATTATCGAGCGACAGCGAGTCATGTTCCATGGGAGCATCAGGAGTTTGCCAACACAGTTGGCATGACTTCTTGTGACCGATCTCAGTCCGCGAATCAAAGGAGCCTGGTTATGTCGATGACCGTCGAAACGTCTTCAGAATTGTGCCCACAGGTGAAAGCTTTTCTCGGGAAAGACCTGCACAAAGCTTATGTTGGTGGACGGTGGGTTGAAGCCGCGGACGGCAGCACTTTCGACGTGCTGGATCCCGGCACCGGTGAAAAGATTGCAACGGTTGCCAGCCTGAAAAAAGACGATGTCGATCAGGCGGTAGATGCGGCCTCGGAAGCGTTCAGGAACAGTGGCTGGGCAAAGATGCCGGTCAATGAGCGATCAGCCATTCTGCACCGTGTTGCCGATGCCGTTGAGGATCGACTGCACGAGTTTGCGCAGATTGAATCACTGGACTGCGGCAAGGTGTACGCACAGGCCGTTGACGACATCCAGAATTTCGTGGACACATTCCGATATTTCGCGGACCTGGCTGTTTCGGTCAATTATCGCAGCGTGCTGGCAGTCAAACATCACGAAGCCTGGATTGCTCGACATCCGTGGGGGCCATGCGGTTTCATTATCCCCTGGAACTTCCCATTTCTTTTGGCTGGCTGGGGAATCGGCCCAGCGCTTGCCGCGGGCAACACCTGTGTGCTGAAGCCTGCCGAAGATACTCCATTGTCAGCACTGTATTTGTGCCACGTACTTCAGGAACAGGAATTACTTCCGGCAGGCGTGCTGAACGTTGTCACGGGTCTGGGAGAAACAGCCGGGGCAGCCGTCTCTCAGAACCCGAAATTCCGCCGTATGAGTTTCACAGGGTCGCCTGAGGTCGGACGGATGGTGGCTGAAGCGTGCGGTCGTAATCTGGTGCCGATCAAGTGTGAATTGGGTGGCAAAGGGGCTGCGGTCGTTTTCAACGATGTTGATATTCCGGAAACCGCGGACAAGCTGGTCAAGGCAATCACCTTTCACAGTGGACAGGTTTGCTGCGACGCAACTCGATGGCTCATTCAAAAAGACATCTACGAAGACTTCGTCGAAGAATGCATTACTCGGATGAAGTCCGTGCAGATCGGCTATCCGCTCGATTCTTCGACTCAAATGGGGCCCCTGGTGAACGCGAAACAGAAAGCGCGTGTCCTTGGCTATCTGCAGAAGGGGGTCGCAGGCGGAGCCGATCTGATCCTGGAAGGCGGAGAAGCAACCGTCCCGGGGAAAAACGGCTTCTATGTAAAACCCGCATTGCTGGCAGGATCGCTGGACAATGTGGCCGCACGTGAAGAGATCTTTGGGCCGGTGGCCTACCTGGCACCTTACACCACTGAAGAAGAAGCCATCTTTATGGCCAACAATACGGATTATGGACTTGGTAACAGTGTCTGGTCGAATGACCTTGCTCGCTGTGCCCGAGTCGCGGAAGCATTTGAATCCGGCAACGGCTGGATCAATGCACACAATGTTGTCGTCCATGGGGTTCCTTATGCGGGAGTCGGAAAGAGCGGTATGGGCGGCGGCGTTGTCAGCCCTGATACTCTGAATGACTACCTGCGCCCGATCTCTGTTGTTCGTCCGCTTTAGCGTCCTGAGCGGGTGATCGACTGATCTGCTGACCAGCGAACCGGCAGGCCTGACACGTTCTGGCGGAATCATTCCATGATTCCACCAGGCGAAAGGCCTGCCTTTT
>JAGQQE010000356.1 GCA_020426345.1 Planctomycetaceae bacterium | reverse complement strand
CCCCGCAGAAGTTCTCTCGATTGATGCATGTATTACCCGAAAGGGCGGCATTATTAAGGCTGGCTCGCCACTGCTGAAGAAAGGCGTCCGCGTTGCTGCAACGCACGTCGCGGCGCTCGCAGAATTCGGCATCAAAAACGTACCAGCCATCCGCCAACCGAGGGTTGCGATTCTTGCAACCGGAGACGAATTAGTCGATGCAGCGTCTGAGCCAAACGCCGGGCAAATCCGTAACTCAAACGAACCCATGCTTGAGGCTCAGGTAAAGAATTGTCGATGCTGGCCGATCCCGCTCGGCATCGCGCGAGACAATCGCGAAGAACTTGCGGCCCGGATCAGACAGGGTCTGACAGCCGATGTTCTTCTGCTGACCGGCGGCGTTTCCGTTGGAATTCACGACTTTGTCCCTTCCGAACTCGCGGCCGCGAACGTTCGAAAAGTTTTTCACGGCGTAAAAATGAAGCCGGGAAAGCCAATCTGGTTTGGGATCTATGAAACAGCGCCAGCCCCACAGCAGCCCCCGCACCGTTGCCTGGTCTACGGTTTACCCGGAAATCCTGTCAGCAGCCTTGTCTGCTTCGAACTGTTCGTACGCCCTGCTCTTCAGCTTCTTCAGGCACAACCCGAGCGGACGGCCTTTCAGGCGAAACTAAAAGAAGATGCCATCGTACGTGGCGACCGTCCGGTCTATCATCCCGCAGTGCTGACCCTGTCGAAAGACGCCGTGGGAATCGCCGCACAAATCATTCCCTGGGGCGGATCCTCCGATGTCTGCACAACTGCGTCCGCCAACGGCATGGCCCTTCTGCAACCGGAACATGGCCCCTACAAAGCGGGCGACACTGTTGAAGCTCGACTCTGGACCGAGTTCTTTCATGATTAGGCGACACACGAACTCCACACATTATCGATACAATGCGGTAGGTTTCCTCTCGTGGCCAAATGCGGGGGGATAGCGGCAGTGACTGCATCGAAAAATGAACATGGAACGGTCAGCGAAACAAACGAACCTGGTTCCATCGCGCCGGATCCGGACATCAATTTCAGGGAAGAGACATCCGAAGAATTACTCAAAGCTAACGAGCCAACTCATTCTGCTTCATGGCTGGTGTCGCTGATATTCTGGCTTTCGTTGCTCACCGCAGCATCGATGTATGCCGCTGTTGCTCTGTCGCCCAAACTTGCGGAATGGATCGCAGCGAGGGAGAGATACGCGACGAACGCTCACCGACTCGCCCACCTGGAAGATGAAGTTGAATACCTCGAGCGCGTTTCCGCAGCATTGAAAGATGATCCTGAATTCGCTCGCCGGTTAGCTCAGGCCTCGCTTCCTGCGAACTCAGGCGAAGACCAACACATCGTTCCGGTGACAGAAGAACTGCTGTTTGGTGGTCTCGACGACGCCGACGGTTCACAGCCCGCGATCTCAAAACCAGCCTGGCACAATATTGTTCGTATTCTCGCTTCGAACCAGCGTTACAGAAACTGGCTGCTGATTACGGCTGTCCTTCTTACGATCCTGGGCTTTACTTTTCTGAACGACTCCGAATCAGGATACCTGCGCGCCGCACTGAGTTCGTTGTACTGGCTGGCGGCCATTCCAATTCGACGTTATCGAAAGACAGACTCAGGGACCGCAGACAGTATCCATATCGATCGTGGAACATCGGACGAAGTTTCAACCGATACTTCTCTTGAATCTCCGGAAGAGAAAGCTTCCCCGTCTCACTGGAAGATCAACGCGCCAAATTCCTGAATCATTTCCGCGGGCCTTGCCAACCACTTTTCCAACTCAGGCTTCGCAGTTCCAGCCGACTCACAGATGAAAACCCAGTTCAGTACTGCAATTCGCAGTGGCGAACCAACGAATGCGCCAATTTCATGTCGCGACTCTATTACCCAAATCTGATGTTCGAAGAACAACTGCAGGGAAACTCGCGGATGAAAGCGTCTGCGCAAGCCCTGGTTGACGATCTGGCTCCCTGTTTTGGGCTGATCTCCGGTGCCGAAAATGATTTCGTGCTTGTCCGGGACGAGGCCATTCCAACCGGTATTCCCGACGTCATGCAGTCCCTTCAGTTCCTGACCATTGCGGAAGCGCAAGCGGCGGGCGCGGGATTCTGTGAGTTCATTCCGTGGGGATGGAGCGAGCCTGCCGGACAACTCGCCTCCAAACTTGTCCCAACGACGGCAGTCCCCCCTCTGGATGCCATCCGAACGGTCAATAGTCGCCGCTTCCAGAACACCTTTGATGAATGGTGCCGGCTGGATGATGAATCGTTCAAAACAGCTCATGATGAACCGTTTTCTCGCGTCTGCACCTGTTTGAGTGATGTCAACGATTGGCTGAAATCCCTCCACAAAGCGCATTCCATCCCTGCTGTTCCCTGGGTCATCAAGGCAGAGTTTAGTCAGGCAGCAAGAAACCGGATCCTTGGCGAAGGTCTCGAACTGGATCCACGAACCACTGGATGGCTGAGAAATCAGTTTACTCAAAAGACCATTGTTTCGGCCGAACCCTGGAGAAACCGTGTCGCCGAAGCAGGACTTCAATTCACGGTCACGCCCGATCCATTTGGCACGCAGAAACCGACGATTCAATTTGACGGCCTCACGGAAATGGTGACGGCAGCCGATGGAAGATACATCGGCAGCCTGATTCACTGCTCCACGCAGTGCCAATCAATCTGGGATAAAGCGATCCGTCACGGATACCACATTGCATGCGCCGCTGGTGGTCTCTCGTATACAGGCTGGCTTGGCATCGACTGCATGATTCTCGAAGACGCCACCCGTTCCCCCGGGTCCAACAGGTTGCTGAGGATGGCCCACGACCTGAACGGTCGGTGCACGATGGGCCGAATTGCGTTACATTTGGGAAAACTGTTAGGTCCAGAGGAATCGGGATTCTGGTTCCAGCTGCGCCAGACCAAACCGGCCAATACCGATTTTCCGTTGGCTCCCAAGCTCCCCTCCGGCGTAAGCATACAAAGAACCAGCCCTTGCCGAATTGGTCAACGCGACCCGCAGATTACGACCTGGCTTTTGACAGGTTCTGATTCAGAAGCCATTCTTCACGTTTCGGACCTCTGCAGACAATTTTCCGGGGGTTAAACTACTGTTTTGGCGGCCGGAAACAAAGGTTTCTGACGTCAATCAAAAGTCGCTCTGTCACCCAGTCCTCTGCAATCCAGTCCTCTGCCTGCCCGACTGAAAGCTTCCCCATCAGGAAGGCTTCTTCGGCTGACGAGCATGTTCTGTACCCAGTTCTAACACGGAAATCTTCTCCCGCAATGTCCGACGAACAGCTACGCCCTTTTTCACCTGTCTGGTGTGACGAGCAGCGCAAGACGCTGGGAGAATTCGCGTGCAGGCAACTGGGCTTTTACGCCATCCCGGATGATTTTACTCTGTCGGTGGTGATCCCGGTCTATAACGAAGAAAAAACTCTGCGCAATCTGGTGGATCGCGTCCGATCCGTTCCTATTCGCAAAGAACTCATCCTTGTCGACGACTGCAGCCGCGATCGTTCGCGCGATGTCATGAAGGCGCTGGAGGCGGAAAGCACAGGCGACGATCTCAATCGAATCCGGGTCTTCTTTCACGAAGTCAACATGGGCAAAGGCGGAGCACTCCGTACAGGATTCAGCAAGGTCGAAGGAGACGTAGTCATCATTCAGGATGCCGATCTCGAATATGATCCCGACGAATACCCGCGGCTGCTTCAGCCCATCATTGAAGACCGTGCCGATGTCGTCTTTGGCAGCCGGTTCCTGGGCGACCAGGCGCATCGAGTCCTCTATTACTGGCACTACCTGGGTAACAAGTTTCTCACCACAGTTTCCAACTGCTTCACGAATCTGAATCTGACTGATATGGAAACCTGCTACAAGGTTTTCCGCCGCGAAGTCATTGACGAAATCACACCACGACTCCAGCAGAACCGTTTTGGATTCGAGCCAGAGATTACCGCTCGCGTCGCCCGCAGGCGTTACCGAATCTACGAAATCTCAGTCAGCTACTCCGGCCGCACCTACGCAGAAGGGAAAAAGATTGGCTGGAAGGACGGATTCTCTGCGCTCTGGTGCATCTTCCGGTATGGAATCGCGGATTAGCCGGCCTCTTCATTTTTGGGTCAACTACTTTTCACCGACATCTCCGGTCCTCAATCCGCGACGCGAAGCTTGTTTCACAAGCGAAACGACTCGAGGTTCGGCCATGAAATCCATGACGACGAACCCGACGGAAGAAATGGCGGGGATGATGGGATGCGTTATTCGAATCTGCTCGGTTGATTCGCTTCCAATTTAATCACAGCCCCGAATCCCGGTAGTGTCAGTGTGCCCCCGATTCTCCAATCGCGTGGCCCCCGAGATTTCCATACTGTGTTCCTTCCGGGATGCTTGTTAGACTGAAATGCCCACCCGGACACTCGGTCCGAACCAACCATCAATCCGCCACCAACAGGCGTCCGAGATGAATATGAGTTGTTTACTACAGAAACACCTGGTGTCCGCTGTCCTGTGTTGTTTGTGCATTCCGGTCCTCATTCATCGAAGCCACGCGTCAGACGATCTGGACTTTAATACGCACATTCGACCGATCCTCTCAAATAAGTGCTTCGCATGTCACGGGCCCGATGAGAATCACCTTGAAGCTGGTCTGAGGCTCGATGACAACAAATCGGCGTTGCGTCCACTGGAATCTGGTGAGACGGCGATCGTCCCGGAAGATCCCGGTCGCAGTGAACTGATCAGACGTGTGACACATTCAGATGACGATTTAAGAATGCCGCCAGCGTCATTTGGAAAGCGATTGACAGAAACAGAAATTCAGACACTGTCGAAGTGGATTCAGCAGGGTGCTCCATACGCAAAGCATTGGGCGTACGTAAAACCGGAGCGGCCCGTTGTTCCTGAGATCGTCGGTCAGCACAGGGAATGGGCAAGAAATCCGATCGACGCTTTCACGCTGAATCGTATGTTGCTGCACGGGCTGGAGCCCTCCGCTGAAGCAGACCGTGAGGCACTTGCCCGCCGGGTTTTTCTGGACCTGATCGGGCTGCCTCCGGACATTGACGAGGTACAGCGTTTTGTAAGTGATGACGCGCCGAATGCTTATGAAAGGATGGTCGACAACCTCCTGAACCGGCCGGAATTCGGTGAACACTGGGCTCGGAAATGGCTGGACCTGGCTCGGTATGCCGATTCTGCCGGCTACGCAGACGACCCTGCGCGAACGATATGGGCGTATCGCGACTGGGTCATCAGGGCGATTAACGACAACATGCCTTTTGATCAGTTTACCGTAGAACAACTTGCCGGCGACCTTCTCCCGAATCCATCGGATTCGCAACTCGTTGCCACGGCATTTCATCGCAATACACTGACAAATAATGAGGGCGGTACCAACGACGAAGAATTTCGAAATGTTGCTGTTGTCGACCGCGTCAACACGACGCTTGCAGTGTGGATGGGAACAACGATGGCATGTGCGCAATGCCACAGCCATAAGTATGATCCCATTTCGCAGGAGGAGTATTTTCGGGTTTTTGCAATCTTCAACAACACCGAGGATGCAGATCGACGCAACGAATCACCACTGATCGAACTGTTCACAGATGAGCAAAAACAGCTGCAGACACAACTGCAAAATCAGATTGCCGATCTGAATCAGATCCTGGATACGCCGACCAGTGAACTGGCGAAAGCGCAGAGCACGTGGGAGAAGAGAATTCTCGCGCCGGAAGCATGGCAGGCACTTTCAAATATCCATGTGGTCAGAAGCAGCGCAAAGTCTGCCAGCGTCGATCCGGACGGGCGCGTTTTCGTCAATGAAGTGGCTGAAAACGATGTCTACACGATTGATGTTCCATCAGCAGCCGGACCTGCGCAGAATTCCGTCATTGCGGGATTAAAGCTGGATGTTGTGCCGGACGACCGTCTGCCGGGGGCCGGAGTCGGTCTCGGCGGAGGCAACTTTGTGATCACGCAGGTACGTGCCCAAATTGTGCCTGACGGCGATCGTGCACCGGTTGCCCGGTTCATACGAATTGAAATCCCGGGAAAACAACAGATCCTTTCCCTGGCAGAGGTTCAGG
>JAGQQE010000355.1 GCA_020426345.1 Planctomycetaceae bacterium | reverse complement strand
GTCGTCCTGCTTTTCTGTCCCGGCTTTTCAACGGACAGTTAACACCTCATGGCCCCGGACGCAAGCAGTCGATGGTCCTCAGTCCTGTGGAAGAAGCTGCTTTCGAAGGCACAGCCGTGAATTTGATCCCTGGTGTGGAATCTGACCTGGTCGAATTCGTCACAACTGTCTGGGGGAAATGCAATTGTGCTGTGCGGCTGAACGTTCAATTCACCGGTCAGAACAATTAGATTCCCGTCTCATCCGACATCTGTACTCAATGCGACCTTTGAAGCGATGTCATCGCTGCTGCGCTGAAACGGGAATGTGAAGTATGACACCCACTGACTGCTCACAGAATGATTCATGTGAAAATCAACTTCCCGGAATGGTGCCGCACGCACTGCAATGTGACGGCGAGGTGATTTCGGTTCGCAGGTTGGCCACAGAAACCTGGGCCGTAAAGATCAGGGTGCCATCGCTGGCTCGGCGAATTACGCCCGGCCAGTTTTTCATGGTGCGTCCGCCCCATGGAACGGATCCTCTGCTGGGGCGACCCTTCGCTTTGTTCGACATATTCGAAGACGAAAACGGGAATGCCGACGGCGTGGAGTTCGGCTTTGTGCGCGTTGGCAAGATGACATCTTTGATGAGCCAGTGGCAGCCGGGTGATTCGGTTCAGATCTGGGGGCCACTTGGAAACGGATTTCCTCTGCCAGCGTGCCGACATCTGGTGATGGTTGCGGGCGGAATCGGGCAAACACCATTTCTTGGCGTGGCACGCGAAGCTCTGGGATTGGCAACATACGGAGACGAAAGCCGGCAGTTACGGCAACAACCAGAATCGGTGACGTTGTGCTATGGTGTTCGATCAGAGGAATATCTGGCGGGCCTGGAAGAATTTCGATTGCCCGGTTTATCAACTTTGATCTCAACGGACGATGGAAGCCACGGCCATCACGGATTCGTCACAGACTTGCTGCGAGAACAGTTGGCCGTGCGCCTTCAGGAGTCTCCGACAGATGTGGCGTCGCACGTCCATGTTTATTGCTGCGGGCCCGAACCGATGATGAAAGCGGTTGCTGACGTTTGTGAAAAGGCCGGAGTTCGTTGCTGGTTGTCCCTGGAGACCCCGATGGCTTGTGGATTCGGTGCATGTTTCAGCTGCGTGACGCGCGTCAGGGAAGAGGATGGAACGTGGGACTATCGCCGTACCTGTGTTGAGGGCCCCGTGTTCCCGGCAGAACGACTTCTGCTCTGATGACGCTTGAAACCTGATTGGTCAGCGTTGGCCAAGCTGCGGGGCGATTTTCAAACTCGCCACGATCTTCAAACAGACCGCGACTACCATTCGGGTTCGGCATCCTGAACGCCCTGGGCGATTTGCTTTTTGGCGTAATTCATCAGCTTGCGAGCCTGGTCTTTTTGCTGGTCGCTGAGCGGTTTGCCCTTGAGCGTTCGCAACATCTCAAGTCCGGCAGAAGGCCGTGACTGGGCCGTGATCAGGATGTGGGCCAACCGAAGCGTCGCCCAGATGTTGTCGTCAGGAAACCGTTCGATGTATTCCTGGAGATAGACCTCCGCTTCTTCCAGTACATTCGCACGAACCAGCCCAAGAGACAGCGCCTTCAACCGGTCTGGATCCAGCATGGAAGATGAATCCACCATTCTTAATTCGAACAACATGTTCGAGGCACCCATGAAATCGCCTTCATCGATCGCGTTTGCGATGGGCCTCATGTTCCTTGTGACCGGGAAGGCTGGCGCGCCGACTGACGTTTCCACAGGTTCCTTTTGACGTTTCCTGCTCCCGGCACTCTGAGCAGTGGAGGCAGGTGGTTCCGGATCTTCTTCGACGGCCTCGCCCGGCAACGGGATTTTGGAGTAGTCCTTGTCGGGACGACCATGCGCGCCCAGAGCCCAGTCTTCCTGCGCGAAGCGTCCGTACTTTCCGCTCAGCACTGCGAACAGGTCCCAGTTTTCACAATCAACCCAGTCCTTTTTCAGATAGACCACACCTGCGCCAAACCCAACGATCGCACCCAGAATATGCAATCCGGAAGTGTCCATCTCGAACCGGTCGACCAGCACGCCGAAGAGGTTCATGCCGAAGTACAGGATCGAATACCACATGATCGAGATATCAAAGAAGAACACACGAAACGCCAGGAACATCAGAACGCTCATGTCATTCTTTGGAGCCCAGACCAGAGCAACCGCCATCACCCCAAAAATGGCGCCGGATGCGCCCAGGCAACGTCCCCTGGCTGCCTGAATAATTTCCGCCGCGTAGAGCCTGGCCTGCTGCTGCGGAATTTCATCCGAAGCAATCAGATCGGCGAGTTCATCGATGTTTTCGATTCCGAATTCCGGTCCGATCACGTGCTTCAGGACGAAGGCATCCGTTCGGTGCAGTGTGAGTAAGTCAACCAGGGCCCCCTGTGTCAGACCGATGGCAAGATACAGAGTGAGGAATCGGCGGAACCCCAGTTTGCCCTCTACGACCAGGCCGAATCCCCAAAGGAAAATCATGTTGCCAATTAAGTGCATCGCGCCATGGTGGGCGAACATTGAAGACAACCATTCGAGTGGGTTGATGCCGTTTCCGTATTCCAGCATCCATGGTTCCAGCCTTCCGTCATCGATGTAACCTCCGCCATTGACCACAAAACACACGACGTTGGCTACGATCAGAACAATCGTTCCCCATGGGAAATGATAAATCGGGGCGTCGGTGCTGACGGGGATTAACATGCGCGTGTTTGTTCCTGACCGGTCTGTCCGAGAATCAACCGATGGGTGAACGTTATGATCTTACTATCGGATCAAATTGTCTCCCAAAGTTTACTCAGTGCGTACGATGCACAGCAATCAGCAATCTTGTCTCTGGCTGGAATGTTTTGAGGCGATGGGTTCAAGTTTCAGCGTCGTTTGCATATCCTCGACGGTTCGAAGAGCTCCGGCGATCAGCCCGCCGGAGTATCCCCGGTTGACTGACTTGTCTCTGACCCCAGTGGCCCATTGCTATCATGCCCGCCAGTGAAGCCGATCGCCAGCTCGTGAAACGTATCCGATCCGGGGAAGCCGATGCGTGGCAGGAATGCATTGACCTGTACGAAGGGCGATTGCTGGCCTTCGCGCGAACACGTCTTCAGGATCGATCTGTTGCCGAAGATATCGTGCAGGAAACCTTCATGGGATTCCTGAAAGCCCTTCCTAACTACGATGATCGGACACCGCTTGAATCCTGGCTGTTCTCAATCGCCGCCCACAAGCTTGTGGATTTTCTGCGGCGATCAGGACGTCGTCCAACCGTGCCATTGCTGACATCAGAATCGAAAGACGGCGCGCAGAGGGATATTACGGGCCCCGGGCGGGCCGCTTCGAGCATGATGCGCAGTCACGAACAATCGAATGCCGAATCTGCCATTATTGAATCATGCCTTCGCGAACTCATCGCCGGGTTTAAAGAATCCGGAGCCTGGGAGCGGCTTCAGTGCGTGGAACTGATCTTTGTTCTGGGCTGGGCCAATAAGGACGTCGCAGCACGATTGAATCTGACTGAGCAGGCGGTGGCCAACCATAAATTCTTTGTCGTGTCGAAACTGAAGGAGGCTGCAAAAACGGCCAGACTTCAGAACGTCAATCTGGACGGAATGGGTCTCGAGTAGCCACATCGCCTCCACCATCCCGTGGTGGTTCGCGAAGGCCTCCGGCGCATTAATGCCCGGGCGCATCATCGACAAAGTTGATCCAGTTTCAGGTCGTGAAAGTCCGGCGCCGTCGAATCCGCACATCGGTACCTCTAACTTTTTGGCGTTCCATTCGAAGCGTCGGTCCTGGGTTCAGGAGGCGGCACTTTGACCTGAATTTCCTCGCCTTCGATTCGAACTTCGTAACTGGCTGAGCGAATATTGCTTTTTGTATTGTCCATCCATGCTCCATCACAAAGTCGGAACCGCCAGGCGTGCCACGGGCACAGAACCATGCCGTCTTCCACGTAGCCCTCGGACAACGAAGCGCCCATGTGCGGACAAAAGTCGTTGATGGCGAAGTAACTTCCCTTGTCCAGAAAGACGCCAACCATCGTTCCGTGAACCGTGAAGCAGCGCCCCTGCCCTTCAGGGATGTCGCCGATTCTGGCGACAGAATGGAATTCATCAGTCATGTATGGGCAATCAGATTGGGTGTGTGAGTATTGAGACGGATGGCACGAAAAAGAACGAAGTTCGTGGCCGGAACAAGTGGATATTTACGATTGCTGGTTAACGCGGTTTCAAGCGGACGCAGCAGGATATCAGACCGGTAAATCGCGTCCTGTCAGCTTGCGAAATTGTAAACGCATTTGCATCTGAAACACATCGCTGCCCGAAATCAGTCGAGCACCCCGGGCGCGTGATTCTTCTGCGAACCGGCTGTCGCCGGGGTAACCGGACAGATCCACCATCGTCATGCGTTCGCGAATGATTCCCGGGTTTAGTTGTCCTCGACCTGAACCGCATTGCACTTCCTCTGCTGCCACTGCAATGGTGTCGATCCGAAGATCATAGACAGAGGCCCAGGAAGCCTGCCGTGCGCCGACAGACTTTGCAGCCGCTGAGGCGGCATTGTCCGAAGGACTTGCCAGGCTGACAGCGGCCCCGCGTCGCAGAAATTCTGCGGCCAAATGCTTCGCGAGCGAGCCGTGTCCGCAAATCAGCACACTGCCGCGCCCGGTCCAGTCGGGAGATCCCCCAGCCTGCTGGCCGACGCGGTCGATGGAATCCATGATGGTCGAAGTCGCCGTCCACCGATCGCCTTTCTGCATCAACAAATCGGCGTAACCCGAAGATGAATTGGCTTCTCCGCTTGCAGTAGTCATTTCATTCAGGCCGCCAGGATTTAATGGATCGCAAATCAGTGCGTTGATTTTCAGAGTTGCCAGCATCCGGGGCAGGCGTTTCAGATCACCCGGTATGATCGGAAGGCATCGAATATTGCGGTCCATCGATCGAAACGCTGCGTTCAGGGTGCGGGCTGTCACGGCGTCGCACCGACCACCGCTGACAATTCCAAAGAATTGAGTCCTGCTGTCGATGTCATCCCAGCTGAAATCCTCTTTCAATTCGTTGATTGAAGGCTGATGCTCAAATGCCTCCATGCCTTTTTCGAGAGCAGCGTAAATCCATGGGGATTGAAATCGCTTCCCCAGCAACGAAAACGTAATTCCCGAGTGTCCCATCCCCTGACCGACCACCGGGAGTTCACGCTTCTGCGTGACTGCTGCAAGCAGTGGCCATGCGGCATCCAGATTTTCGGTGGGCCAGGTAACTTTGACGATATCGGCCTTTGCCTGATAACACTTTTCGAACACATCGTCGATTCTGCTGAGCGGCCGATTCAGACTGGTGTAAGCAATCACACGTTTGGTGTTTCCGAACCGGGGGATCCCGGGGGCGATATCAAGATCAAGTTCAATGTAGGCGGGTTCCGCCACAATCGCACTGCGCAGCAGGGTGATTCGCTGCTCTTCGGTGCCCTGCCAGTGGCCGCCATCTTTGGGACGGCGGCATGAAACCAGCACAGGTTTTTCGATGGACCTGATCAGTTCCGCAACATTGGGCTCTTTGAGAAAATGATCGAGACACAGCTCGATCAAATCACACTGACGTGACGCGTTCAGCAGATCTGCCGGTGCCAGAGTCCGGGATTCCGGTGTCACAGAGATACAAATCATTCACTGCGCCTTTCGTCAACGGACCTGTAAAGAATGCGTGCGTCCAGCGAAACGCCAGCGCAACCAGAACCGCAAGGGCCGGCATCAGCGGTGCACGCATTCGGGCATCCGTCCAGTAGAAAGTATGCATCAACTGGAACGCGAGAACGGTCAACCAGATCGGAGCCGACTTCGTACTGAAAAATGGCATGCGTTTGGCGATCCGACAAGTCAAACGAACAAGGATGAGGCCGATAATTGCGAACCAGAGTCCGGCATACCAAATGCTGCTCAGCAGTCGCTGGACATCGGACACCGCGCCGGTCGGGGAGATGGCCCAGAAAGTTCGAATGCGAAGCCAGGATGCGCGGACAAAGTTCGCTGGCTGCGATTGAATGGCCTGAAATGCCTGCGAATACATCCAGGTATCCGT
>JAGQQE010000354.1 GCA_020426345.1 Planctomycetaceae bacterium | reverse complement strand
TCAGGCGGATGTCGTCGACCCGAAGATGGATCGAGCCCGCCGCCACTGGGCCTTTCAACGGCTCAAACCCACCCCAATTCCTGCCCTTGAGTCGAAACGCAATCCCATCGACTTTTTTGTCCAACGACGCTTGCAGGAGGCAGGGCTGCGACCTGCGCCACCGGCCGATGCGCGAACACTGGTCAGGCGATTGTATTTCGATGTCATCGGACTACCTCCCACGCCCAAACAGACGCATCAATTCATGCAGGCTCATGCGGAAGATCCCAAGTCCGCCGTGAAGAACCTGGTGGAAGAGTTGTTGGCTTCGCCCCGTTATGGCGAGCGCTGGGGACGGCATTGGCTCGATGTCGCACGCTATGCAGACAGCGACGGACAAGAAGCGGACAAGGATCGCGATCATGCATACGTCTACCGAGATTTCGTGATTCAGGCGTTCAATGAGGACATGCCCTACGACCAGTTCGTGCGTTGGCAGATTGCCGGGGATGAGTTCGAACCAGAGAACGATGCTGCCGTCGCTGCCACCGGTTTCTTGACCGCCGGCCCCGCTTTCAAGTTGCCGGAGACGTTCATCGAAAGCGAACGACTGATGAATCGTTACAATGAACTCGACGATGTGATATCGACGCTGGGCTCTGGATTTTTAGGAATCACGGTCTCCTGTGCTCGCTGCCATGATCACAAATACGACGCGTTTTCGGCCAAAGAGTATTATCAGCTGCTCGGTGTCTTTCACAGCGGAGACCGGGTCTCTGCCAAATTGCCGAGTGGAAAAGAAGGCTTCTTCTTTCAGGACTTCGACAGCAAGCGTCGCACGACTTGGCTGTTTCGTCGTAGCGATTTCTATGACCGCGAGATCGAAGTTGAACTCGGGTTTCCTGCGCTCCTTTCGTCTGGTCCCGATGCCGCAGACTATTGGCAACACGCCCAAGAGGCGTATCGCGAGCTTGGTGACGCGAAAAGTACGTTGCAGCGGCGCGCCTTGGCCAGTTGGATTTCCGACACGCAACAGGGGGGCGGAGCTTTACTGGCACGCGTGATTGTCAACCGTGTCTGGGATCATCACTTCGGTAAAGGGCTTGTGCAGACCACAAGCGACTTCGGCGTTCGGGGTGATGCTCCATCTCATCCACAGTTACTGGAATACCTGACGAATGCATTCGTCGAAGGAGGCTGGAAAATCAAATCGCTGCATCGCATGATCCTCAACAGCGCCGTATGGCAGCAGTCCAGCACGCTTGAGAATGTCGATCAGCGAAGTCTGGAAATCGATCCTGCCAAAGTCCTGTTGTGGAGGATGAATCCGCAACGCCTGGAAGCGGAAGTGATGCGTGATGCCATGCTGGCAGTGAGTGAGACCCTTAATCTGAAAATGGGTGGCCCCGGCTTCAAACCGTACATCTCCCCGGAGGCAAACCTCGCCCGGAATATCAAAGGAGAAGGGTATCCCAAGAATGCCCCGGATGATGCATCAACGCGGCGACGCAGCGTCTACATGTTTCATAAACGGCTCATTCCCTATCCCATGTTTCAGGCATTTGATCGTCCCGATCTCATGACCAGTTGCGCTCGCAGGCAAAACACCACCGTGGCACCGCAAGCCATGGTGGTACTGAATGATCGCTTTGTCCGCTCGGTGGCCGGCGACTTCGCAAGGTTGCTGGTTCAACGGCAATCTGGCAATTCGGTTCCGGCAGAATTCGAATTGCAGCCCACCTTCGAAGCTGCTTATGAAATCTCGTTTGCGCGTTTGCCGACGAAGTCGGAGATCGCAACCTCCATCCAATTCATCGAAGCGCAAGTCAAAACGCGATCAGGGCGATCCGAGCCCAATCCTCGCCTTGAAGCGATGACGGACTATTGTCAGTCACTATTCGGACTAAACGAATTCCTCTACGTCGATTGAATCAGCCAACATGACGAAAACCTCTCGCTTGTTTTCCTGCGGTCGGGTCGCGAACTTGCTGAGCCGTCGAGAGTGGCTCTGCCGAGCGGGTGCCGGGGCAGGAATGATTGGTCTCGCCGATCTCCTGGCAGCGGAGGGGTTGCTGGCGGCACCGCAAACGGTCAGCTCCTCAACCCCAGTCACTTCACTGCTTCCCCGCCAAAGTCACTTTGCAGCCAAAGCAAAGGCAGTCATCTGGCTATTCATGGAGGGAGCACCCAGTGCCGTGGACATGTTTGACCGCAAGCCGGAGCTCGACAAACGAGACGGCGAAACCACAAGTATCCAGGCTTTCTTTGGCAACCCGGGACCGTTGATGAAGTCACCGTTTTCGTTCAAGCAATATGGCGAATGCGGTCAGTGGGTTTGCGACAAGTACACGAATGTCGCCAAGCATGTCGACAAATTGGCATTCATCAAATCATGCCACAGTGAGTCGAACGACCACGTGCCGGCCATCTATCAGATTAACAGTGGTCTGCCGCGTCCCGGTTTTCCCACCGCGGGAGCCTGGGTGACGTATGGCTTGGGAAGCGAGAACCAGAATTTGCCGGGCTACGTCGTAATGGGCAACACTCAAGGAGCCAAAGGCGGTCCGCACAATTGGGGCGCCGGCTTCCTGCCTTCGACCTTCCAAGGGACACTGTTCCGATCCCAGGGCGCTCCAGTGCTCAATCTCAATCGACAGCCTGAGGTGACGAAGCAAGACCAACGTGCCCAACTCGACTTGATGGCCAAATTGAACGATGAGCACATGCGGCGACATGCGCGTGATGCCGAGTTTGCAAACCGCATGGAATCATTCGAATTGGCGTTTCGCATGCATGAAGAGGCCACCGAAGTAGTGGATCTTTCCAGGGAGACGCAGGCAATGCACGAGTTGTACGGGATCAACACCCCGGCTTCCAAATCGTTTGGATCCAAGTGTTTGATGGCAAGGAGGCTGATTGAAAGCGGTGTGCGGTTTGTGCAGGTCTACAGCGACGGCGAATGGGACGCGCACGGCAACCTCGAAGAGAATCACTCGCACCATTGCGCGGCCACCGATGTCCCCGTGGCCGGTCTACTGACCGATTTGGAGGCTCGTGGACTACTTGACTCCACCTTGGTGATCTGGGGCGGCGAGTTTGGCCGCATGCCGATCTCGCAAAACGGAAAGGGACGCGATCACAATCCGAAAGGATTCCTGCAGTGGATGGCCGGTGCGGGCATCAAGGGAGGTGTCAGTTACGGCGAGACCGACGAGATCGGCTACGAGGCCGTTGTGGACCGAGTCAGCGTGAACGATCTTCACGCCACCATCCTTCACCTGCTGGGTCTTGACCACGAACGACTCACCTATCGATACGACGGCCGCGACTTCCGATTAACCGACCTGGCCGGGCACATCGTCCACGACATTATTGCATAGGTCAACCGCGATGTCTGCCCGGCCTGTAAGAAGAGACCGACCATCGATGGATCTGTCTCGCTGGGATTCGCAGATAACCCAACAACGGGCTTCAAACCCCTGGCTCGCTACAGTCCTGCACTGTGAGATGCAACGTACTCAACAGGGCCTCTGCGTACATAAGAGCCCTTTTTGAGACACTGTCCTATCGAAAGAGCCTTTCCGCTTGAATCCCGGGTTCCGGGGCAGGCTTTCGTTTTGTGTCGCTTGCGTCATCGCATGATTTACCTCGATGCGTGATGATCCAGAAAAGACAGGAACTGGGTTGTTGCGGGATCGTCGGGTTTTCCCAAATCGTTGTTCAGCTGGCTGTGGTTCGTGTCCCCCTTACCAAATGTTCGCCCCTGGATACCAGCTTCGTTCAGCACAGATGCCAAACGGTCGGCTTGAGCGCGCGTATCCGGGTTGCCCGAGAAATACAGAAGCAGAAACGGAGGAATACCTTTGTTTGGGGCCACATGCGTCACCGCCGAGAACTGCACATGCTTTTCGGGGTCGTTACCGAACTTTTGCCGATGTCCGAAGGTAAACATCTTTCCGCCGTAGATGGCCTGTCGATGTTCGGCGGTAAGTATGATCCTGGGGATGTCGTATGTGTCTCCATCGACCGGTACACAGCCCCTGAGCACTTCCATGCCAACACCTTCCGACGCGAGGTAGCGTTGATCCGTACAGAGGATTGCGGCGAGTTGCGCACCCGCGGAATGGCCACCAACAATTATTCGATCGGGATCGCCACCGTAGGTTTCAATATTCCTGTGAACCCATCCAAACGCTTTGGCAACATCGCTGATGAGGTCCTCCATTGGTACTTCTGGCAGCAGGCGGTAGTTGATGGAAACGAACACGAAGCCTCGTTCTGTCAGAACCTTCGGCTTCAAACCGACATCCGTTTTGTCTCCCGCCTGCCAACCTCCGCCGTGGATCCAAAACATGACAGGACCCGGTGTCCGGGTCGGTTTCTCTGCCCGGTAGATGTCCAGGACATGTCGCGGATGATGACCTTCGCAATACCGAATATCAGACGTGACGACCTGCGCGTAAATGGCACCGTTCACAAACATCAGGAGTGCCAGGGCAGCGACGAAATACAGCCGGAAGGAATTCATAGGTTTCTCCGAATTCACGGACGGGATTCAATTGACGGGACTGGCCTTGTCTCAGCAAATGTTCAGGTGGTTGTTGAACGGGTATGACGCCGAACTGAAACCACACTGTCTGGATCAATTGAAGGTGTTGTACTTCAAGTGTCTATTGCTGGGAACGAACACAATTCTGGTGTTCGTCGTAGACATCAAAACTGCATTGGAGACCGGAGCTCTGCAGGATCTCAACGATGCGATTGACGGATTCCAACTGGCGATCGACACCACCGCTGATCAGCACAGGACGCTCAGATGCAATCACCAGTTCTGCAAAGTCGGAACGAACTTCATATTCCGTCCAGGAACACATCCGTGACGACCAACCGTGGTTCAGGAACAATTGATTGACTTTAGACGCTAAAGACTCGGTCGACAGAGTCATGAAAATGCAATGCGGCAGTTGATCTTCAGTATCATCAGTTGCCATCTCGCTCCCCGGGTGAGTGCTCAGAAACTCAGACAACAGCGATCGGGACCAGAGAAATGCATTCAGGCCATTCAATAACCGCCGGCAATCTGCCTAAATTGTATAGCGATCCGGAATCTTCTTGTCACGGATGAATCCATGCTGTGCATTGCCGCGGCTTGATTTCGGAGGAGCCGTGCAGTTCGTCCGACATCACGCAAAGAATTAGAACATCGATCCTGATCGAATCGGCGTAACAGGGGATCTGCAGGAGGTTACCCGACCGCTTACGCCACTTTGCACGACGATGTGTCCTCAGCCCGCCGGAAGGGTGCGAAGTTCACCGCATTAAAACTACGGGACAACTCCGTGAAATATGCCATCAACGGTTTCGCCAGTGTGACGAAGTCACCCAGGACGTGTTACTGAACGCGGGCTTCACGGATCGAGCCGATCACCGAGCCCGCCAGTTGGTGAAAGGGTTTCGTGAGTTCATTGAAACACACAAGGATGAAATCGAAGCCCTGCAGATTTTGTACTCTCGTCCTCATCGAGCCGGTCTGCGATATTCACAGGTCAAAGACTTGTTGCAGGCCATCAAGCGTCCGCCATTGAATGCCGATGCTCAAAAGTTGTGGGACGCGTTCGAACAGACTGAGCCTGACCAGCAGACTGCCGGAGTCAGCTTTACCGCTGAGCAAACACAGTGGCTCGACGCCATCAAAGACCACATCGCCAGCAGCTTGGCCATCGACAGCGAAGATTTTTCAGACATCCCCTTCAATCAGCTCGGCGGCCTTGGCCGAGCGTATGAGTTGTTCGGCGATTCGCTGACCTCGATTTTGGAAGAATTGAACGCGAGGCTGGCAGCATAATGCAGGACTAATGTCGTCAGAAACCATTTAGTTTCAAACACTTGCAGAAAAATAATCGGTAAGGTAAAACCGGCTTATCTTATTAGAGTAACGGTGCTTTAGCTTAGTTCGCACGAGAAAACGATGGCAGACTGGCGATTTTACGGACGAACAACTGAGCTGGATGACCTCACCGCCATACTGCGTCGCAATCGCTGGTTTTTCGCCAAGATCACAGGGCGACGACGCATTGGTAAGACCACTCTCGTTCAACAGGCGATCGCAGCTCACGGTTCGACTGCCCTTGTCTACGTCCAG
>JAGQQE010000353.1 GCA_020426345.1 Planctomycetaceae bacterium | reverse complement strand
ACCGGCGTTTGCCTGACAGCGGCCATCACGAAGTCGAAAGCTGACCCCGTGGGTTGGACATAACAATCTGCAGATTATGGCAAAGGATGCTTTTCTGTGTCGCAGGTGGAACCACCACCAGCACAGGCGCCTGCCTGCTAACGAACATCCTTCTGGAGTCAGTCCGTCAAACCGGATCGCTTGTGCATTGCAGCACCACTATTGAGTATTGCGGAGCCGCGGATGAAGCGAACTGATCCGGAGAGCTGACATCAAAGCAAATCCAGGATTGTGCTGATGTCGCTGAAGACGACAAAAGCATCTTCCAGAGGAGCGACATCCCGTTTCGCCGGAATTTCAGATACAGTGACCGTGGACGTGTACGTCAGGGTTAATGATGTGTCTGATTCGATGGACTTGACGAAGTAAAGAAGACCGAAAGCCTGAATCGAATCTCCAACCTGGAGTTCCGTCGTGAACTGCGTGCCGGTTCCGACGAGAATATCACTGTTGGTTGTCAACGCGACGGTGCCTGACAGCGACTGATTTGTCGGATTAAAGCTGGTCAACGGCACCTCCGTCAGGGCAATATCATCGTAAATATCACCAAGGTTGAAGGTTCCAAGTGCATTGATCGCGTCTACGACTGCCATGCCGTCACCGATGACGCGACCAAAGACCGTATGCAGGTCTCCATCCAGTGCTGCGTTGTCTTTGACGTTGATGAACCATTGATTAGTGCCGCTGTCAGCATTCCCGGGAATGAGGGCCATCGACAACGTGCCTCGCAGGTTTGAATTCGCTGCATTGAATTGATTCGTGATCGACGGATTACTGTTCACCAAAGATAGGTCACCACCTCCATTGGACGTGTATTCGCCTCCCTGAATGATGAAGTTGCTTACGCTTCGATGAACAATCAGATTGTCCCAGGCATTGGCATTGGCGTACGCAAGGAAGTTGTCGACCGTTTCGCCGGCGTCATCATCGAGCAGTTCGATATCAAAGGTGCCCTGCGACGATGTAAACCGGACAACGGTTCCAACAGCCATGTGAGCATTCACCGCGGCTGTCTGGCTCTTGTTACCCAGAGTCGTACGGACGATGATCGAGTTTTCACCGTGGTTGGTTGCATCGTGAGTCAGACTGACATCGATTGAGAAAGTACCGTCAGCGCCGACAGCAGCCGTTCCGTCGTCAAAATTTCCATCACCATTGGTGTCAATATCCACAACCGAGCCAGGAACAGTGATCCCACTGATACCGATCATGTCCTGCCGCGTGATCACTGTTGAATTTGACGCCACAAGGTCTGACGTTGACGAAGAGGAGCTGGCCTGAGCAGCAGCAGTAATCGTCAGATTGTCATCGTCCAGTAATGTTACAATTGTCTGCCGGTTGACCGCATTCGGTGTCGAGCCGGTAATCGTAACCTCGATGTTCCCATTTGGCGTTGAATTATCAACAGGAGATAAATCGAACTGTGCTGTCGTCTGGCCTGCTGGCACAACGACGGAGCCCGGCCCAGTAAGATCGGAAGTCGAGTAGTTGAGGGAAACCGTCCGATCAATAGCCGATACCTGATTAAACTCCACGGTACCTTTGAGTGACCCTTCCCCAGCGCTCTCGGCGACTTCGCTCAGATCCGTTGTCAGTGTAAAGGCGTTGTTGAGAGTTTCGTCGTCCGCAACACTAATGGCTGTGGATGCCGAAAGGAAATCCGTTGCCGAGACCATTATTCCCACGCTGACATTGCCATCCTGGACATCGTTGTCAATCGGCGTCAGACTCACCTGAACGGACGTGTCGCCTGCAGCAATCGTCGCCAATGATGGCACAGATAGTCTCGTGGTTTCATTCAGGGTAATCGAAACTTCCAGTGCCTCCGTGGTATCGGTGTTTCGACTAATCGTCAATGTTGCTGGCGCCGGAGACGCTTCGCTAATGGATGCCAGATCAACCACAGCAGACAGCCTTGCTACATCGTCATCCGTAACACTGATCGCAGCAGTTGCCGTGGCGAATCCTGAGGCCGACGCTGTCACTGTGACAGACGCATTGCCATCTACGAACTGATTGTCCAGCGGATTGACAAAGAACACGGCGCTCGTTTCGCCGGCGGCAATTGTCACGCTCGCAGGCGCAATCAATCGGTTGCTGTTATCAGAGTTCAGGTCGACTGTCAGCGGCTGGGATAGATCTGCCAGGCTTCGCGTGACTGTCAGTTGAAGTGAATCGGTCGACGCATTCTCGGGAAGTGTGTTGGATGCCGGGGCCAGAGATAATGTCGCGGTGTCGTCATTGGTAACTGTGAGAGCAGCAGTGGAACTCACGAAACCGGAAGAAGACGCAGTCAGTGTGACTTCAGCATCCGGGTCATCGATGTCGTTGTTCACCGCCGAAACGCCGATTGTGGCCGACACCGAACCAGCCGGAATTGTGACTGTCGCCGGCAAGGTCGCTTTATCCGTGTTCGAGGAGGCCAGCTCCACAACCAGATCCTGTGCCGTACTTCCCGAACGGGTGACCGTCAGTGTGGAGGCATCCAAACCTGCACCCTCAGCAACGGATGACTGTGACAATTCAATGGTCAGCGTTTTCAGAAACGAATTGCGAACGGCTCCGGCAACTGCGTAAACGCCGGTTGTCGAATCGTCCACTCGCACAGTTGCGACTATGTCCGGCACAAGCGTTTGATAGGTACTGTGAGTCTTCAGCCTCGCGACCCCCACCGTTGGTTCAATCTCGATAATATCGGCAGATGTTCCGCCGAATACCGTCATTCGATCCCAGAGGATAGATTCACCGCGAACCAGGACATAATCCTCACCGCCTTCCAGAAACAGCCACGATCGACCTGTCAGATCTGATGAATCAATTGTGACGGTATCGGCTCCCGGCCCGCTGATGACGGTTGTATGGTGACCGATGCCGGAACTTCGCAACGCCAGATCGTCGTGTCCTAAGCCGGTCACAGCAACCAGGTCTCGCCCAATATTCGACTCGTCAACCACGATGTTATCCTCACCTGATCCAGTGACCAGGAACAGGTTGTGACTGACCGTCGACTGAAAGAGATCAATCGTCCCCGTGCTGCCTGCAAGCGTGATAGCGGCGTCAAAGCCTATAGATGAGTTTTGAATGCTCAAGGCATCGTTTCCATTTACGTCCGTCACGATGAGACTGCGTCCAATGGTCGATCCCACAATGCCAACCTGATCGCTGCCAGATCCCGGAAGGATCACGGCATCCTTCGCGATCGATACACCTTCGATTCGAACAGTGTCATTCCCGCTGCTCAACGAGGCCACCAGACTGTGCGGCAGTTGAAGACTGCCACTGATCAGCGTCATCGCGTTATCGCTGCCGTTAATGGTCGTCCCGGCCATGCCGCGAACGATGACGTTGCCTTCTTCTGCAACGATCGCAATGGAATTGTCCTGACTGTCGCCATAAACCAGAACATCACTGCCTGCCATCATGACATTGACATTGCCCGTCAGCAGTGCACGGCATTCGAGCGATTCTGAGACTGGCAGTTCCGACCGGCGCGGCGTGCGGCGTTTTCTGGCCGCTCGAGAGAGTGACTGTGCCGCGAAGAATCGATTGAGAGTTCTGCGAATCATGATTTCGAATCACCCTGAGATTGGAACAATTGTTTCTTCAGTAACTAATCAGCAACTTCCATCCGGAAGCAAGCGCATGGACAGACGATTCCGGACCCGATTTCTGACAATCCGGCGAGCCGAAGTATAGGGGGCGAATAACCTGGATATCCACTCTTCGTTGCGGCGATCCCCAATTCTGACCGGTAGAAATTCTTCTCCGACCAGGGACGGAGTTCCCGGTGTGATGTTTGATCAGGTTTCGCCGACGTGTTGCGATTCCGCAATAGTGTTTGGGAGGCCAGTTGCGTGCCTGCAGCCGGTTAGTTTTCTTATCTCTACCATGAACGATACGCTGCGTGGCTATAGTATTTCGGGGACGAATCCAGTCGAACATGAAGCCATGCCACCCCACCACCAGCAGTGCTCAACCAGACCGGGCGTGGGCAAACGTCATGCAGTCTGTCTTCCATTTATCTGCCGACACACCGCCACAGTTCACGAATCTGGTCTTTCGCCGCTTTGCGAAGGAACGAAGCCAGATGACCGTACGCATCGACGTGGACCAGCGGCGCCGGGACAACCAGCCTGGCGTCGCCTCGAAGATTTCGGAATGCGATGGCCTCCGCACCAGATCCAGCGGAATTGAAGTGGTCAGCAAAACTGACGCTATCAATCTTCCTTTGAACAAACTCCGGTGCGTTGATCAGCACAAACTCAAAATTGCAGCTCCTTGATTCAAGGGAAATGGGCGGCGTCTCCCAGCGAAATGCTTCAAATGGCGACTCTTGCAGGGAGCGAACAAACACTTCCACGAACGCGTCGCTGTGCTGCCAGAGTTGTAATACACGAGAATATGGCAAGGGTTGTCCTTCCTTGGTCCATCTGTACCGCGAACTCCGCCCGGTGATAAGCTCCTCCGTTTCGAACTCAAACATGCCCGTTCTCCGGTTCGGCACGAAAAAGCCGCCTGCCAGGGTAGCAGACGGCTTCAGGATTCTGTGAACACGTACCCGCAACAGATCTTATTTCAGTTCTTTAATACGAATGTTGCGCCAGGCCACATCGAACGGTCCAGTCCCTGCACGTATTCCATGGACCTGCAGACCGATGTGCCCCCTGGGGTGGGTCTTATAGATTCCTTCGTGGACAAGACTGGCGACTTCGTGTCCGTTGATCCACGTTTGAATGTGATTCCCCTTTGCGACAACTCGAAACTTGTTCCACTCACCGTTCTTCATGAAAGAATGAGAGTGATTTGGATCTTTCGGCTCTTCTGAGAGCCAGCCTGTTGCCTTGCCGTCAACTACAGCGGCTTCACCGTAGATATAGCCCGCCTGCCCCGGACTCGCTTCAATTTCAACCTGAGGCCCATGAAAGCGATGCAGGCCGTTGCCACCTTTGGAATGATCCACTGCAACATCGGCTTCCGTCTTTTCACGCGACCGAATCTGCACGCCGGAGTTCAGCTCATCATGCACCTTGACTTCGAATTCCAGTTCGAAGTCACCAAATTCCTTCTCGCTCATCAGGAATGAATTGGGGCTGCCTTCAACAGTCTTACCGTAGATGGTCCCGTCAACAACACTGTACTCGGCTTTTCCCAGAACAGCTGGTTTCCAGCCATCCAGCGTCTTGCCATCAAACAGATTTACCCAGCCGTCGTTTGCGAAGGCACCACAGCTGGTGATCACTGTTGCCACGGCGAACAATCCGGTTTTTACACACTGTCGAAACATCCACGCCTCCCTTGAAGTTCAAAACTGTCAAAAAATCAATTACCACTCCACGACGCCGAGCATACTGCGCGTTTCCGATTCGATGCTGTCCAAATACGCGAACAGACCGGCAAACAGCCGACTCGAATAGTCGTCGGCCTCCATTGCCGACTTCATGCGGTCATGCATTTCCTGATCCGTTACGACTTCGACATCAGACTCCTTTGCAGCATGCCGCAAAGCCGAAAGTCGCGGCAGAAACGTCTGCCTCACGTGCTCACTAAGTTCGCGAGCAAGCATTTGTGAGACCAGAAATCGTTCGGCCAACGGCAGGGTGTCTGGATCTTTGGCGAATTCCACGGGTATCTCCCGGTTCTGGGTGGGCACCTGGTGGCCACAACATTCGACAGCCAGGAACTGCGTTGAGGCCGATGGGGCTGACCATTGTACGGGCATTGCTACCCTGCGTCAAAACCGCTTTTCCAACGTGCCTGCTGTCTCCTCGCCATCACGGCACGACCAAATGCAAACTCCGGCAGCCTGTTGTCAGCAGCCTATTGTCAGCATCTTGTCGAAACAAAGCTCGAAAGGTAATCCGATGTGTCAGCGATGTGATCGATGGCGTGTGATCGATCGCCTGAAGAAAAAGTGTCTCACACACCTGTTGGATTCTCTTTTGCAAAGCTTACGACGGGAAGGGTTGGCCGCGGGGTGATTGAGCGGATTGAACCACACTGCGATCAAGCAACCAGGGCTGAAGGATCCAACTAAGTCCCTGGTTGTGGGGAGTGGCTTGAGAAATGGAGGGGGCGACGCTGCGGA
>JAGQQE010000352.1 GCA_020426345.1 Planctomycetaceae bacterium | reverse complement strand
CTCTGTGCAGCACAACATGCTGGCTCGCCTGACGATTGAAACCGGCAAACTGAATCCACTGCTGGCCGTGCGACGAGAAGCGGTCGTACGAGAAGGCACACGTGCGTATGTCTTTGTGCGAGGCGAAAATGACGTCTTCGAACGGCGATTTGTGACACTCGGGCGATCAGACGATTTCAACGTGGAAATCCGCGACGGATTGAAGCTCGGTGAATCCGTGGCCGTGGGTGGCGCATCGGCGCTGCAGACGGGCTATGCGGCGTTGAGATAAGGGCATTTTAAGTAGGTCCTGCCTGCCGGGCTGGACTTTCGCCGCAAGGCGAACCTATGGGCGGACGTCCGCTCAACGGCGACGGGTTGTACTTCAGATGACATGGTTCTGGTCACAAACTGCAGCAAGCTGCAAAGTCCTTTCCGGCAGGACCTACAGAAACACAGCCAAAGAAAAAACATGTTAAACGCCATCATTGCATTCTCACTCAAGAACCGAGGCCTGGTACTGATTGCCGCATTGGCTGTTTTGGTCTACGGCGGTTATCAGTTAACTCAAATGCCGGTCGATGTGTTTCCGGACCTCAACCGTCCCACCGTCACGATCATGACGGAAGCTCCTGGACTGGCCCCGGAAGAAGTCGAAGTGCTTGTCACACGCCCCATCGAATATCTGCTCAATGGTGCCACAGGAGTCCAGCGAGTTCGATCGGCGTCGGGCATTGGCCTCTCCATTGTGTGGGTGGAATTTGACTGGGGCACCGACATCTACCGCGATCGACAGATCGTCGCAGAAAAGATGCAGGTCGCCCAGGGACGCCTGCCGCAGGACGTTAATCCGGTCATGGCTCCCATCTCATCCATCATGGGCGAGATCATGTTGTTGGGATTGCGATCCACTGAGCAGCCAGCTGACGATACCGCCGCTGATCAACAAGACATGGAACTTCGCACACTGGGCGAATTCACAGTCCGAAACCGACTGCTGGCTGTGGAAGGCGTGTCGCAAGTCACCGTCATGGGCGGGATTCTCAAGCAGTATCAGATCGTCACGTCACCGGCAAAACTCGCGGCC
The DNA here is from genome assembly GCA_020426345.1 of Planctomycetaceae bacterium. Classification (GTDB taxonomy): domain Bacteria; phylum Planctomycetota; class Planctomycetia; order Planctomycetales; family Planctomycetaceae; genus F1-80-MAGs062. The sequence goes on along the minus strand of JAGQQE010000352.1, from coordinate 5,090 downwards.
CAGCAAGTGACGCTGCAACAGCTCACTGAGGCAGCCGAAAAGGCCAATGTGCTGGCTGGCGGAGGCATCATGGTGCGGTCGCCGCGTGAATCGTTGATTCGCATCAGCGGCCAAAGCCTCACACTGGAAGACATTGAAAACACGCCGGTCGTCTGGCGTGAACAACGGGCCGTCCTGATCAAAGAGGTTGCCGATGTGCGTTTCGGTGGCCCCGTCAAACGCGGCGACGGAAGCGTGCTGGTGCGAACGGAGAACGGCATCGAAGGCGGCTCGGCCATAATGCTTGCGGTCCAGAAACAACCGGATGCTGACACACTTAAACTGGACCGTCAGATCAACATCGTGCTGGATGAACTGCAGCGGGACCTGCCTGAACATATCACGATTGAACGGCGCATCTTCAAACAGGCCGATTTCATTGAAGCCGCAGTCGATAATGTCGTCGAAGCCGTTCGTGACGGTGCTATCTGGGTTGTGGTTGTGCTGTTCATCTTCATGTGGAACTTTCGGACCAGCATCAGCTCGCTGACTTCAATGCCAGTCACCATTCTGCTGACCGTGCTGATTTTTCGCTGGTTTGGTATCTCCATCAACACTATGACGCTTGGCGGAATCGCCGTCGCCATTGGTGACCTTGTGGATGATTCCATTGTTGACATAGAAAACATCTACCGACGACTGAAAGAGAATCGCCAGAAGCCGGTCCCGGAAGACGCATTGAAGGTGATCTACGACGCTTCCTGCGAAGTGCGGAACTCAATCGTGTACGCGACGCTGATCGTAATCCTTGTCGTGTTTCCGCTCTTCTCGATGGCCGGGCTCGAGGGACGAATGTTTGCCCCGCTCGGCGTGGCGTATATGACATCGCTGTTGGCTTCGTTGCTTGTGTCACTCACGATCACGCCGGTCCTTGCGTCATTTCTGTTGCCAAAGGCAAAGTTCCTCGACGAGAAGGACGACCCGTTTGTCTTGCGAATGTTAAAACGCATCACCGAAGTCATACTGCGATGGACACTGAAGCACGCCAATCTTGTGCTGGTTGGAACGCTTATCATGGTAACCGTTTCGCTGTCGGCGTTGTTCTGGATGGGTGGTGAATTCCTGCCTCCGTTCAACGAGGGGACGTTTACGATCAGTTTTCAAACAGAACCGGGCACCAGTCTGGAAGAAAGTCAGCGACTCGCGCAGCGTGCTGAGATGCTGCTGATGGATATTCCGGAAGTCACATCGATCTCTCGACGAACTGGCCGAGCCGAATTGGATGAACACGCCGAAGGAGTGAATTCTTCGGAGATCGATGTGCAGGTTCAGGAACACACGCGACCGAAAGCAGGTACGGCCGCTGCGATCCTGAGATTGATTCCGATCGCTCATCTTTGGGGTTCCGAAACCGTTGGTCGCTCGCGTGACGAGGTGCTGGCAGAAATACGCGATCGGATCACATCGATTCCCAGCATCAAAGCGAACATTGGCCAGCCGATTTCACATCGGCTCGATCACATCATGTCCGGCGTTCGTGCCCAGATCGCCGTAAAGGTGTTTGGCAACGATCTGCGGGAACTCAGGAACGCCAGCCAGGACGTGTATACGGCGATGAGTCAGGTGCCGGGTGTGGTTGATCTGCAATTGGAACCGCAGGTTGAAGTGTCTCAGGTTCGTCTGCAGGTCCGCCGAGAAGACGCGGCCCGTTACGGACTGGCCCCCGGCGATGTCGCCACACTTCTGGAAACGGCCTACAAGGGACGAGTTGTCTCGCAGGTGCTGGACGATGACCGCTACTTCGGTCTGGTTGTGTGGTACGACGAAGCATCGCGCAACGATCCGGATGTGATTCAGCAAACGATTCTGGAAACACCATCGGGCCGTCACGTTTCGCTCGGCGAAGTGGCGGATGTTCTTGACACCACTGGCCCCAACACGTTGAACCGCGAACACGTTCAACGGCGGATCGTGGTCTTCTGCAATGTCCACGGACGCGATCTGGCGAGCGTCGTGGCCGACATCAAACGCCTGGCGACACCGATTGAAGATCGATTGCGCACAATACCGGGCAACTATCACATCGAATACGGCGGACAGTTTGAAGCTCAGCAGCAGGCGAATCTGCGACTGCTGATCCTGGGCAGTGCGTCGATCATCGGCGTGTTCCTGCTGCTGACAAAGTGCCTTGGATCGTGGCGAGCCGCGTTGCAGGTTCTGGTCAACATTCCCCTGGCCGCGCTGGGATCAGTCATCACACTGTTAATTGTTTATCAACCATCAGCGGAATCGCTTCAAGCCGCAAACTGGTGGGAATGGCCGCGCGTCTGGATTAGTGCAACCAGCCTGTCTGTCGCCCACTGGGTGGGATTCATTACACTGATCGGCGTTGTCAGTCGCAACGGCATCATGATGATTTCACACTATATTCATTTGATGGAACACGAGGGCCAAGTCTTCGGCAAAGAGATGATCATCCGAGGCAGTCTGGAACGCCTCTCCCCCGTCATGATGACCGCCGCTACAAGCTTCATCGGCCTGCTGCCGCTCTTGTTCGGTGCCGGGCAGACCGGCAAAGAAATCCTCTACCCACTGGCCCTCGTGGTGTTTGGAGGAATGGTGACGTCAACAATCCTTGACCAAGTCGTTACTCCCGCGTTGTTCTTCAAGTTTGGTCAGAATGTGTATCGGGCCAAAACCCAGAATCCTGCGGGAAACATCTCCGAGAACCAAAATTAGGTGTACCGCTTCCACTGCTGAACTGCCGCAGTATTGGTAATCTAACCTTCCGAAGCATGTATTCTTCCGATTCATCAAAATCGAAAGAAAAATGCAGCATTAGAAGCCAGGTGGTGGCGGTGAGTTGATTACGCCGCCAGGAGCGGGTGCCTGCTCTTCACCGAAGCCCGGCGCTGGGGCTGGTTCGTCGTCGCCGTGGGGTTCGATACCGACGTCGAAGCAGAGGTGGTGCAGGATGGCTTCGACCGCACTTGATTTTTCGATGATTCCGCCGGAGCCGATCTGACGTGCATGATTGCGGGACCACGTTCGCAGTTCTCCCTGAACATGATGCAGCAAACCATCCATTTGTGTGACATGGTGTCGGATCGCATCACGGTCACCCTGGTGCTGTTTGGCATGCACGTATTTTGCAGAGTCGAGCAGAGAATAGGCTTCCTTGTATGTCTCCTGGAAACCCGGGTTGTGCTGGTAGTTGTAGAACATATCCAGGCACAGCCGATTGGCTTCAGTTTCCAGTCTGCCAGCCAGATCTTCGCAGCGGGCAAAACCGCCGAACTGAAGTTGAACGGGCTGGGCGACTTGAACGGGATGCAAATGTGCTGACTGAAACGACGTTGGATTCACGCGAACGATGGGGGTTGGCGTGTAGTAATGCGCATTACCCTGAACATAAAAGGAACCAGAATGCTGATGCACACCGTGACTCGATGGAACGACGTAGTTCCAATTGTTGTTGCCGAAATGGCTGCCGTGATGATGCACGACATCGTGATGGTTTCCATGATGAACAACATCGTTGTGGCCATGGCGATTGAACTGGGCATTTGCCGACGCGGCGATGAGCATCGCACTACAGCCTGCGAGTCCGCAAAGAATTTGAAATCGTGACATGTCGAAGAGCCTCCGTCTTGGAAATTGAACAGTATCGTTGTCAAATTGGCGGTGCTCCAGAGGATAGGCCATCTGGAACACCATCGATTCAGAAATACATTTAGCTAAAGCACCCCGGAAGTGATCTCCGTATCAAAGAGGCAACTCAATTTCACCAACCAGAATTCCCAACAAACCACGGTGAGTTGTTCTGGTATTGATTCCTGGCACCGCCCGAGAAATTCCCTTGGTACTGCTGGGAAACACTCCCGGGAACCGTATGGTAGTCGCCATGCACGCTGTCGTAAACAAGGTTGCCGGTGCGCCCGGCATTCTGATACGCCGGAGAGTTTGCTCCGAGTCGCGGATCAAAGGACCGATTCGGCAGGTAGTTTCCGTTTCCGATGCCAGCATGGCCGTTAACGCCATACGTGTTGTAGCCGTAGTTTTGCGGCGTTGATCGAACTCCATATCCGTAGTTGTTTGAGTGTCCATATGACGACGCTAGCGGTCGATAACCATGATTTGAGTTGTTCGAATAGCCGCCTGACCGACCACAGCTGGAATTCTGGTTTGACGGCCATCCGTGATCGGCAACAGCCGTCGATGCGGTTCCTGACGTGACGGCAAACAGCAGTGTGCATACGAGAATTTTTAAGTTGGACATGATTTCTTGCTTCCTTGATGAATTGCACGTTTGGCTTTCAGAGTCTCGCGAATTGCGTCTCTGAGATTGGATAATGCGTCTTCTGTGCCAAAGTCGTTCGATTCAAGTTTTGCACTGCATTTTGACGGATCGATGCGACGAATTCGCTGGAAATTGCTGAGTTCTGAGCTGCATGGAAAGCCAATCGATGACGTTCAACACGACTCGGGCAAGTCGAAGTGACGCCCTGTAGTGTCATCAAAACGACCGCAGTCGGAGTCAAATAGATGACTGACTTTCAACTTCAGGTGCCCGGTGGCGAGTGGATCAGTCTGGGGACTTTTTCCGTTCCAGGTTTTCGCTCTGTAGCGAATTTGACGAGATCATTCCGCGACAAGGTTCAGGATCGTTCGTTTCTCACGGACAGATCGTGCAGGTCCTTTCGAATTGTCCGATGAAATGAAAGGAGATGGCAGGACGCCCTTTCCGAGATACATTTTCCACGGATGGATTTCGCGCGTGAATTACTACCGCCACACAATATGCTTGCTGCTCATCCTGATGACAGCTTTGGAAAGCGTTGTGCCATGTGTGTGCAAGGCGTGTGAATCGACGGTGTGCTGTGATGCCTTTGAACGCCAGGATTCAGACATCCATTGCGGTCATCGCCACTGTCACAACATCGCATCAACATCCGGATCAGATGCAACACCACCACACCGAGAAAATCATTCAACTCAGGTGTGCGATCGCGACTATTGCCCCACTGCCCCCGTAAAGAGTTGCAGTTGCCTCCGGTGCATGACAGTCGGCATTGAATCACTACAACCGCCCCAACGACGCAACTCGGCGA
>JAGQQE010000351.1 GCA_020426345.1 Planctomycetaceae bacterium | reverse complement strand
GCTTTCAATACAAACTGAGTTGTTTTGAGAAATGGCGGTAGTTCCATCGGTCTGACGCACCGCCTCGCCGGAATCTTACGGAGTAAGTGAGCGTATCTTTTTTCAAGCGACCAACGAGAGCGTCTCGGCGCTTGAAACATTCCACGTCATCGGGTCAAGAGGCACCGCCCTTGTGACATTAAAGCAGGCGCAGCAGAAAAGGAACTTCAGCCAGCACGTGCAGCGTTGCCACCATAAAATAGATGTCTCGTGTCGTGGAGTAGTCGGCCGCAAAGGCCAGCCACAACAGCACAACGATGCCCGCTGACAACATCAGACCAATACGAATGGAACGCGTCAACAGCGATGAACTTCTCATCAGCGGAATCTGATCGAACGCCGAAAAGAAGACTCGCCCGCTGGCCAGCGGCACCGCCACAATCCAGACGCCATAGTGCAGCAGTTCCAGGAACGCATGAGTTGTAATCATCCGCCGCCCCATTGTGGCTGAGAACCATCCGGTTCCAGCATGCTGACGAATTTGCTGCCGAATCCCTTCGGAAAAAGCGTCACTGCCGAACGGGTCTGCAGCAATCTGCCACAGCAGCAGGACCAGGGCAGGCAGCAACAGCAGGAAAGCTCGAAAGCCACGCTGCCATTCCCGACGACGTTGAGCAATCTCGCGATCCAGCACCCAGAATCCAATCAGCGGATGCAGATACACCAGTACCAGAGGTAATACCAAAGGCTGCAGCCAGCTTACGCCGATTAACGCGAGTCCTGTCGGCCATGCATAATCCCATGCTCGTCGCGGCGGCTGCTGTGCCCGCATACTGACAAGAATGGTGCCCCACAGAATCAAGCCGGTATTCCAGGCTCCCACCGTCCATAAGACGGTTTCCGGAGACCAGCCTGCCCAGACAGGCATGCGTATCAGCAGCGGCAACGCAGTCGTGAGCGTGACAATACCGGCGGCAGAGAACAGGAAGAAGTTTTTCAACTTCCCCATGCGGGCAGGAAGACGAGTCAGAAAATATCGAGCTTCAACGTAGTTGTGCGGCCCGGCAAACAGCAACACGATCGCCACAGACATGCCCATCGGCAAAAGTGCAGTCAACACCATGGACACGCACGCGAACGTTGCCATACCGATGGCAAAGGCATGAGATCTGTTTGACTGATTCGTGATGGTTGATGACATGTGATACGGCTATGCAATGACCGAAAAATATGTGGACCGGAAAAGTAAGTGTCACGTCCGTGTCAGGTCCCTTTTGCCGGAACCTATGTCTGGTCGGTCCTGAACGGGCGGAATAATTCAGTTCTGACGGTCAGGTGCTTCCGTCAAACGGTCATTCGTATCGCTCGATTCCGACCGTCGTCGTTGATCGCGGCGACGTTTAACGTAACCGAACGATAAGACCGCGATGGCCATGATGACTCCGCCAGCAATCAGCAGTAACGTGCCGCCGACCAGCACAAAGGGCAGTGGCGATATGTCAGCCAACAGCAGAAACAAATTCATGCGATACTTTCAGGAAAAATCATTTCCGAAGGAGAGTCCGCAGGCGTCCGTTTTTTTCACCGTACATCCGCCTGCATTTCACTCAGAACCGTTGTAACCATTCTCCAGTACCAGCGTGACTTCGTGTCCGTCTTTTCGAATCTCGATGACGATCAGCCGCTGAGACGTTGATAGATCAGCTGCTGACGGTGCGGCGGGTGAGGTAAAGGAATTCACCAGCACGACACCTCCCGTCAAAACCGCAATGGCGATGACGCCCGCCACTGTTTTCTTCCAAAGCGAACTGTTCGTTTTGACGACCATCAGGCTGATCGCAGCAGCCGTCGTCAGCAATCCAGCGACAATCGTTCTCGCGGCAGAATCTTTTTGCGACGCTTGCTGACCGTACGTTGGTTCCTGCAAGTCGGGCAAAAGGCTGCCGGGGATCACGATCTTTGCTGCAACGTTCGAGCCCAGATGTTTGAGGCTCCCGTTATGAATCCGGACCGGTGCCAGCATGGGCGGCTTCGGCAGAGGATCTCGGCCCGGCGCAATATCGCCATAGGCCGTGTGGGCGACAGTGATCAGCAAGCCCAATGAAAACACCGATCGCCATTGTGACATAAGATCTTCTTCCGATCCGGTAAGACTACAGCCTGATTTTGATCAAAGCCGACCGGTGACTAATCGCATTGGCAATGACCGGACACTCATTTTCCTTGCGGGCTCTGGTAACTGCCATCGTTGATAACCGACAGGTACCGAAACAATACCGTCTCGATTTTCTGAGAAAGACATCGCACGGATCCATCGCCCAGGGCGAAGTTTGCCCCGCCTTCATGAAGGCTTCCAAACCCAGTCGTTTGTTCGCGAAATGGCATTCCGATGTTGATCCGCAAGCTGGCGTCGCCCAGCGACATCGCTAACCCTTGAGCGTTGGTGCAGTCCGGAACGCCAATCCACGTGCCGTATCCCGTAGCACTGGCGGTTGCATCGGCCGGGGAATATCGCTCACCGACGCTCAGCGTGTTGCTTGTTCCGTCGGTCACGTCCCGATATCTGACGTGGCTGTTCTGCCCAAAAAATCCGCGAAAGGACTTCTGATCGCAGTAGCGATACCGGGGAGACTGAACGACTCCGACATTTCCCAGACTGCCCGCATTCATCAGCGGTACGATCGACGTCGGTGTTGCGGCGGAATTGTACTGAATGCCACCGGCTTCCAGTTGCAAATATCCAGCGTTGCCGACGTAGCTGGACCGGGGAAGTCGCGATTGCCAGTTCTGTGTTCCCGCAGCAACCACACCATCGATCACTTTGCCGGTCACCACCATCGCGTGTGGAACCTTTTCGACATCTGTGTCCGACGGACAGCACAGTGATGACAGTTGTCTGTTCCAGTTTGGAACATCCTTCAGCCCGTGAATGCCATTCGCGAAATGAGGTTCGATCCTGTGGTAAACATCCGCAGCGTCCGAATACGGCAGGATTTTTAGATTCCACCCCCAACCCAGATAGTTCCCATTGGGATTGACCTCAAATCCTGATGGAAAAGCGGCGAAGTTGTCATGATAATTCGCCAGCGCCAGTCCGACTTGCTTAAGGTTGTTTTTGCATTCGGCTCGTCTTGCAGCGTCGCGAGAGCGGACAACAAACGGCAGAAAGATCGCGACGTTTAGGAACACGATGCTGAGCACAAGAAGGAACTCCAGTCGCGTCACCCCCCGAACAGCCGCCTTCACCGTTGGGAAACGTTTGTTGAGCCGACACTTGGCAGGTACCAGACACATCGGCCATCCCATAACTCGCGCTCGAACACCTTTATTCCACCGTTTGTCCGGGATCGCCGACTCAGAATCTTTTCTGTGTGTCGCGAAACTCGTCCGGGCGTTTGATGGCAGAGCTCCCGCGATTTGCCTGGCGAACCCTGAAAAAATACCGAGAATCCAAGAACGCCCATTTTCGATGTTCGAGTCACGCGGGATTTGGCAGGCCGCAAATCCCACAAACAAAGCAAACCGCGACGGTGGTAGTCGGTTTGGGGAGCACGCCGACAGCCAGTGAAGCAGACCGGATCAGAGACTGAACTCCGTTAATGTGGAGGATCAGGGCCATCCATTTTACAGATCAGTCTGTGGAGCTGAAATTTCCGGCAGTGGCGTTTTTTTGTTCTGCTTTGGAGTGAACGCGACTTACAAAGTGGATCGCCCCGGTTGCGATTTGGTTGCGTTTTAATCGCCGCAGCAATACCAGTGCCGTCAACGATTGAGTACTTCTCTTTTTGTGATCCTCGATCAGAATTATTGCAGCGATTGAAATTCAGCACTGGCGAAGATCTGCTGCAACGCATCGAGTTTTTCACTAATCTCAGACGCGAGCTGCTCCGCGGAAACGAGTTCCATCAATCGATGCAGTTCTCCCTTGGTCAGAAGCATGTGATCTCCGATTTCGGCGGCGAGTCGGCGAAAAAACTCTTCTGCGAAATCACTCAGCTTCAATTGTTGAGTACGAGATTCCCAGACAAGTCGTTTTGCCTCACCAGTGAGCTGTTCATATGTCGCACAGTCGGCTTCAGAGCCGGCAAACACCCGCTCGACGTTCAGCTGATGCAGGACGTCTTGAATCTCCTTCTGATGTCCGCCGAACAACGTCGCGTCCGCGTAGTGTCGCAGGGCAAATGCACGCAGAAGTTCCGGCGTTATGAAATAGTTCTCGGCCTCGTAGCGTTTCCAGTACATCGTTTGAAGGCCACCCTCATTGCTTGGCACACGGGTGCGGCCATCGTTATCCAGAATCGCCAGCCCCTTCAGCTCCGGAATCATACTTCTCAACTGGAAAAAGTGCTGCCGAGGCGTGATACCAAAGCCGCCTTCCACTCTTTCTAATTCACTCTCGACGGACTCTTCTGGATAATTATCCTGAACGTAGAACGAGTTGATTCTTTCATCCCATTCGGTCGCAACAGGGTGATTGATTTTTTCCGCGAAGGCTCGAAGCATGTCGATATCGGTCCCACCTTCGACATACAGGACGTAACCGCGTTCCCTTGCCCTGACGTAATGTTCCGCTCCAAAATGCTTCAGTGCATTTTTAATGCTGGATTTCTGGGCAAGGTTATCGGCCTTTGCGTCCAGCAGCAGAGTCAGGTTTTTATCCAGTGACTCTTCCAGAATGACTTCCGAATGAGTGACCAGAATGACCTGGCTTTTATTCTCGGATGCAATGTCCCGCAACAGGACATACACCTGCTTCTGTCGCAGGATCTCAAGGTGAGCATCCGGTTCGTCAATCAGTAGAACGCTGTTCTTGTGACTGAACAGATAGGCAAAAATCAGTAGCAGCTGTTGGAAGCCTCGACCAGCCAATGCGACCTCAAGGGGGTCCTTCATATCGGATTGTTCATACTTCAACTCAATGGCACCTCGGGCCGTCCTGATGGGAAGACCAAGTTCCACTGAGAACAATCGTTTCATAAGCTGCCGGATTCGCTGCCAGTCGTCTGCTGACTGCTCGTACACCATCAGGCAGAGGTTCCGAAGAACCTGGGCAGTTTGTCCCTGTCCCAGCAGAACATTGATTCGTCCGGGCTGAAGAATGGCTTCTTCGCTGTCCATTCCCGACATAGAGTACAGCAGCTCTATGTTGAGCCCTGCCGCATACTCGATTAAGTCAGTCTTGTCCAGGTCTTCCGCAACCGGGCCGCAATATACGATTTCGTCCCCCTGATTACGGAACTGCATCGATAGCGATTGCGTTTGACCTTTGAAGTTGATTCCCAAGGAAATCGTCAGCGAGACATTCTGCGTGCCCTGTCGAACTGCAGCGTTGTGCCAGAAGAACCTCGTACTTGGGACTGGCACAGCAACCAGAGCCAGTCGATTCAAAGCAATGGCCGTTCGTTCTTTCGCTTTCGACTCCTTTCGTGACTCATACCATGTGCGAACTGCCTGAGACCAAAGCGCGACGGCCTGAATGGTCGAGGTTTTGCCGCAATTGTTCGGTCCAATCAACACCGTCGGATGGTCAAGCTCGATCCGCTGAAGGTCAGCAAACCGTTTGAAATTTCGGATTTCAATGTAGTCGAGTAGACGCACGGGGATTTCAGTCGTAAGGAAAACGCCCAAAGTGACTTTTGGGATGACATGGTCGCCACGAACAAGTCGTTCCACCTTGGATCTTAGATGGCTTTTCGTACTAATCGTATCCTCAGGTCCTCATTTTCCAGAGGTGAGTAAGAAGCTGTGGCCGAAAAAGACTGGGCCCGTGGAGACAACTGGGTCTCTGGACAACATGCCGGATATGCCTTGATAGCGGGAGCCAAAGGGTTTCGTATGATCAGCTTTCACCCCGCTTGCACAGGATGCACAGACTCCTGACGCAATACCGGCGAGTTATTGACAGAAGTCATGTTCTGGAGGAGTGGGAAAAGCTGCTATGGGGCGTATCCTGCTGATGATTTCAGACTTCAGCGGCCCGACGCGAGCGACGACGGAGGCTGTCCATTCTTGAAATGTCGTCATGTCGATGTGCTGCGACGACGTAATTCGGTCCAGTCCGGTCAGCTCAAAGATCCGGAGGGTGTCGGGCCGCCGTTTGCGGCGGTCTTCAGCCGAGAATGGGAATAATGGGGGCCATCCATTTTACAGACCAGTCTGTGGGGCTGAAGTTTCCGGCAGTGGCGTTTTTTCTGCTTTGGAGTGAACGCG
>JAGQQE010000350.1 GCA_020426345.1 Planctomycetaceae bacterium | reverse complement strand
TGTGTTTCGTCTGGTTCGACACATTCGCCGTTAGTTGTCCGTCGAAAAATCAGGACAGGCCCGCTGGACGGCTGTAAAGCGTCGTGTATTAAGGTCTTCTGCTCGAGCTGGTCCCGGTCTTCAACAGGCTGTTACGTCTGTCCAGCCCGCACATCGCCCTGATGTCAGCAGGAATGAGACTCATCATGACAGCCAGTTCACCTGCCACTCGAATGCGGCGAGGGAGTGTGAAGTGATTCACACGGACTTGTCTGTCGAAGTCTCCGGATCTATCCGCGGTCCTCGGCAGACGAACCGAACTCTGGGGTTACGCTGTCCGCTGGCCTGGATATTTTACTCGTCCATGGTGAGCTGCGAGCAATGACTTAATCAGACTCTCTTCGACCACTCGGATCTCGGTCATTTTAAGGTCGCATTGATCGAACTGGCCATCCAGCAATCGCTTCATGGTAATCTCATGAACCAGCGACTGGATTCTCTTGGGTGTTGGTTCCTTTAAAGATCGACTGGCGCTTTCGACCGCATCGGCCAGCATCAACACTGCCGTTTCACGGGACTGAGGCTTCGGGCCCGGATACCGGAAGGAAGATTCGTCAGCGTCCGTTCTGTGATCCACATCCGCCTTTCGAGTGGCTTCATGAAAAAAGTACTCGACCAGAGTTGTCCCATGATGCTGCTCAATAAACTGAATCAGACTGTCCGGCAGGTTGTTTTCTTCTGCCAGTTCGATGCCTTCTTTGACATGACCGATGATGATGAGCGTGCTCATCGCCGGAGCCAGAGATTTATGGTGGTTCTCTGAGCCTTCCGTCATGTTCTCGATGAAGTACTCCGGCTTCATCATTTTCCCAATGTCATGGAAGTAAGCACCGACGCGCGTCAACAGCCCATTCGCGCCGATTGCCTCGGCCGCGGCTTCGGCAATCGTGGCCACCGTCATCGAGTGGTTATAAGTACCAGGAGCGCGGCGAGCCAGCTCCTGTAGCAGGGGGTGTGAAACGGCGGAGAGTTCGACAAGACTGATATCCGTGACGATACCAAATGCCGATTCAATGAATGGGAGGTTAAAGATCACCAGGTGAGAACAAATCAAAGCCCACCCCGAAAACTTCAGGGCCGTGGTAACAATTTGAGGGTTTCTCCAGGCATCTTCGGCTCCGTGTGCCTGAATGATGGCAACGCCCCAGACAGCAAGAAATGCCACCAGGGCCAGCACAAATCCGGCCCTTGCCATCGTCATACGGGACTTGATACGTCTGAGCGGAACGATGGACGTGACGCTGACCGTAATCAGCATGATGAAGTGGCCGAGATCTCCGAGCGTTGACATCGAGATCAGCAGTGATAGACAAAATGCTGTCAGAATGGCAATGACCTGACTGTAGGCAATGGCCGTAATCATGACAGCTGCAACCAGCGGTACGATTTCTGCTCGCCAGGGATCACGGCTTGCCATGTTTGCCAGCAGCACAGTGATCGCGCACATGACAACAAAGCTCAGGAGCCGCGGCGTTTCGACCAGCAATTCCGGACTAACAAACTGAAGGAAAGCGCCAAAAAGAACCACCATCAGAATCAACATTACCGAAGTCCCGAACAATCGCAGCAATCGTTTGCTGAAGGGGACCTGCGCTTCGTAGTTTTCGTATTCGTGCCACAGCAAAGCGATCTGTTCGTCTGCGGTCAGCTGGGTTCCTGCCGGAACCAGTACCGCCCCCTGGGCAAAGATGTCGTTTCTCTGGGGCGACTTTTCGCCGGCTTCCCGAAGCGCTTCCTCTGTGGCCTCGGCGTTCAGCTGCAACTGATTGCGAAGGTTGCGATGCAGCCAGGTTTCCACTGGACCGCGAATCGCTCGAAGGTCCGCCAATTCATCGCTCGGCCAGACTTTTCCGAGTCTCCCCGTTTCCTTCAGCTGCTCCTCAAGCAGAATCGACGCGAGCACATCGTATTGGATAGTGATTCCGCCAGCGTCGTCGATTCTTACCGGACGATTTCTAAGCAGCTCACGGGGTTTGCTTTCAGGCGTATTATTGACACCGGCAATGACACGCGGCAGACGCAGCGCGGTTTGCGTGTCGATGACTCCCAGCAATCTTGCGCCACCCAGGATTTGCGAGAACTGAAGCACGAGTTCGTCGATTCGGTTTCCCGAAGACTCCATCGCTCGAGTCAGGACATCCTTCATGTTACGAAAGGTGGCTTCCTGCGTCGTTGGGTCTCCGGTCTCCAGACCGAACGCTTCCCGTGTTCTCGCGGAGACTGTTTCCAGCTGTTCCGCATTGGCGATTTCACTCAGATGGTCACGAAACTGCGACTGGAGGCGATCGATTACGGTGGAATCCTGCTGGAAGACCAGCGGTGCGTTTCGTTCCGCTTCGACTTTCAGTCGCTGAGTTTCCAGAACATTTAATACCTCGAATTCCACGCGTGACTGGATTCCAACCGTTGCAAACTGTCCGGCGCGGAAAGTGAATCGGGACTTCCAGGATTGTCCTGCCAGCAACAGCAGAATGATCGCAAGCGTAGCGATGCCCAGTTGTGTCAGGGTACGGAAGTCGGTGATCGAGTTCTTCAGGCGATCCCAGAGAGACGGCGTCGGCCTGTACACTCGCGCCTGGCGAGGCCGCCGGGTTCCAAAGAATGACATGGCGCTTATCCGGGCTGGAAGAATCTGTAAAGCGCCGTTGCGATTCCATCGCACAGCCGAAGTTGGAAACGGTTCGGTCGCAGATTCGCCGAATGCTCACTGCCACCCGGCAAACTCGCCGAGCTGTCGATGTCATGAACAGCCATTTTTTAAACCGTAGACGAAGTTGCGTTCGTCTCGCTGACTGGCTGTTTCATTTCGAGTCACTCGCCCTGTGGCGAGTGTCCCTCCGTTTCGTACGCCGAAACTATTTCACGAACCAGTCGGTGTCGGACAATATCCTGTCCGGTCATTCGGATTATCGCAACCCCATCCACATGTGCAAGTCGCTGCATGCCGTCAGAAAGTCCACTGCGAGTTCCCTTGGGCAGGTCATTCTGCGAGGAATCTCCTGTAACAATAATCCTGGAATTGATTCCCATTCGGGTTAAAAACATCTTCATCTGTGTGATTGTCGTGTTTTGGCCTTCATCCAGAATGATAAAGGTGTCATTCAGCGTTCTTCCCCGCATAAAAGCCAGGGGGGCAATTTCGATGACATCGTTGCTCATGTACCGCCGTACCTGATCGAATTCCAGCATATCGTTGATTGCATCGAGCAATGGACGCAGGTAAGGATTGACTTTGGCAAACATATCCCCGGGGAGAAACCCCAGTTTTTCCCCCGCTTCGACCGCTGGACGCACCAGAATTATCTTGCGGACTTCCTCCCTCCGCAAAGCTTCGAGTGCCATCGCGACCGCCAGATACGTCTTACCGCAGCCCGCAGGTCCTTCACAAAAAACCAGTGGGTGATCTTCAATCGCTTCCATGTAACGGCGCTGACCATCCGTCTTGGGTCGTACTTTGCCCACTTTATCACGTCCGCGTCGCAGCTCCTGCAGTACACGGCTGGAGGATACGAGTTCTTCGTTGAGGCTGGTCAATGGTGTATCCGCAGCTGATGATGTATCGAACGAAGGAGCTCGTCCTGAAGAGCGAGACGACGATGGGCGTTCGCGATTTGAATTTCGATTCGAAATCATGCCAGGTTCCTTTTCCCGGGCGTATCTTGGTCGTTCTTCTTTACGCACGTTTCCAGAGATTGCATCGATGGAATCCGTCTGAAGTGACATGGCAACATCCGAAGCAGACAGACTTTCCTTTCTCTTCAGCAGGGATTGCCATTGTTCCAGTGTTGCCTGGCACTGAGCGACCTGAGCCTGATTCCCCATAATTCGAATGTTGCCGTCGCGCAGCACAACGCGGGTGCCGGTCGCTTCGCAAAGTTGTTTCAGGTTCTCGTCGCAGGTCCCGAACAAAGCCAGTGCTTCTTCGTGGTTCGTGAGTTTAATGGTTGCTTCGGCCATACCTGGAAGTAGTCCGTTTGAATTGCCGCTGTCCGGAGGGAAGTCTGGTCACCAATTCAGTTTTAGAAACTGAAATGTTCCGCAGACAATGATAATCGCTTCTTATTCGAGCGATTGCTCAATTGAACGGCAAGCGCACCTGAATTCAAAGATGTTTGTTATGGCGAGTTCCTGTGTCGTACCGAGGTGAACGGTGCGACCCTGTGATGCGTTGTCCCGGTGCTCGCGTAGAGACCAGGTCAGAATCTTCGGTTCTGGATACGTGAGTCTTTTGCCGTGTTTTTGGAGTGACGTGTGGAGTTCTGCTGCAGCCTGCGTTGCAATTTCGATCGTATGACATCACGTTCCCCCCTCGATTTGTCTTCTGTTTTCGCTTTCGAGATACCAAAAGAATGCTTCGACGGGGTGTGGCGATGCAGAAACCGTTCCAAATTTGATGCCGGCTGGAATCGAAGAGCCTGTCGCGAAGTAAAGGTTCGCAGGTTGAGCAGCTCCCGGGCAAGGTTCTTCGGAATCCGCTTCAATGCAAACACGCCGACAATCGAACTTGACGATGTCAGCACAGGATCGATCAATCCCCGAAGACGTGTTCGTTGGAGCCAGTGGTTCCGATACCTCAGGAGACTTTATTAATCAAACAGGATTAATCAACAGGCGAAATGAATCCGGCTGCTCAATTGACAGGCAGCGGGAGCGAGAAGTGCCCGAGCCAGCATCTTTGAAGATTCATGGGATCGGGACTTCGCCCAAAGAAGAGGGGAAGAGTATTTTAGTGAACTGAAAGTCTCTGATTCTCCTGACTGTTGTCGATTTCCGTTTGCATGAAACGACCACTTCAGAATTCCGGACAGTAAACAGGTTTGTATATCTCTGATAGCAAAAGGAAACGAGCGATGTTCGCAAAACCACAGGCGGAGCATGAATGGCTTACCCAATTGGTTGGCAAATGGAACTTTGAGCATAAATGTGAGATGCCTGACGGTAACCAGTCCGCCGCCTGCGGCACAATGAGCTGCCGATCGCTTGGCGGCATGTGGCTAATCTGCGAAAGCAGTGGCGATTCGCCCGACGGACCCTGGTCGACGGTCATGACCCTTGGATTCGATCCCGCTAAAGAGCAGTACGTGGGGACTTTTATTGGTTCGATGATGGCCAACATCTGGCCCTATCAAGGGGTTGCAGACAGCAATGGACTCAGACTGCCGTTGTATTCCGAAGGACCGAAGTTCGATGGCAGTGGCATTGGTCAATATCGAGACACGATTGAAATTGTCGACCGCGATACCTGGCTTTTCACCAGCGAACTTCAACTGGATGATGGCACATGGAAGCAGTTCATGGTCGCAAGGCACACCAGGTGCGAATAGGGGCAACAAAAAGTTTTCAAGAAAAACTGTCGATTGAAAGATTCGCCATTCGACTACCTGCCAGCGAACATCGGCTTGCTCGACAATTTGAACAACCCAACGACCGGAAAACATCACGATGAAATTCATTTGCATGGGCTTTATTGAGGAGTCGAAGTACCAGTCACTCTCTGCGGAAGAGGGCCAGAGAATGATGGAGGAGTGCTTTGCCTACGACGATGAACTCAGACGCGGCGGTCACTTTCTGGGTGGAGAAGCACTGCAATCTGCCAGCAACGCAGTCACGCTGCGGATCAGAAACGGATCGGTCGACGTCACCGACGGGCCCTATGCAGAGACCAAAGAAATGCTGGGCGGGATCCTGTTTCTGGAAGCTCGGGATCTGAACCACGCGATTGCACTTATGTCCAATCATCCCGGCGTAAAGATGGGGCCATTTGAAATCCGGCCAGCAAATGAAGAGGTCAATAAGCTCATTGCGGCGCGCGACGCGATGTGCCGCGACATGCAATCTTAAGAGCCTGCTGTCTCAACAATTGACTGAACAGAACTTGCAATAACATGGAGAATCACACCATGCCGACCGCCACAAATACAGTTCAACTGCATCGCGTACTCCGCGCACCAATGGAGAGAGTGTACAGAGCCTTTGTCGATGCCGATGCTCTCGCCCGCTGGCTACCACCGTACGGATTTCTGGGCACCGTAAATGAAATGGATGTCCGTGTCGGCGGAGGATATCGGATGTCGTTCAGGAACTTTGAGACCGGTGAAGCCCATTCCTCTTCAGCCCGCTTTGTCGAACTGACGCCGCACGAACGCATTGGGATCATCGAGCAATTTGACG
>JAGQQE010000349.1 GCA_020426345.1 Planctomycetaceae bacterium | reverse complement strand
ACCTGTGTCTGGAATCCGAGGGTTCACCAATCGAATTCCGTAACCTTCGTGTCCGCGAGTTGCCATGATGCTCTGGCAGTGCTGAGAACGGTAAGTCAGGAACGTGGAGTTCGATTGGGCGAGCTGTAGACCGCAGCAAAACCAATTTCTGTTTCCAGTGGTTCTGCTGCATCAGATCGCCGCGCTTCGATGCGAATCCCGTAGGACTGGCGTACCGGTACCTTCAGACGAAGTACATCGGATCCGACAGCTTCACATTCCACTTCCGGAATACCCGGAAGTGGAGGTGAGAATGGGACGTGGACGTTGGCCTTTTTCTGCCCTGCAAGAAAGTTCACCCGCGCCGTGCCCTCCACCATCTCGCTGCCGTATTCGTCGGTCATTCGCTCGAAATGAATGCCCGTCAACAATTGATCATCGACGCCGCGAAGTTCACGAGGTTGCGATTGTTCCGGTGTGACCGGTGGTGGGTCTCGCCTTTCCGGAACGACCGTTTTACCATCCGGAATCCCTGGCCGCGTACTGCCGCGGTGAGATTCCGAATCGAATGATTCACGCTCGAATGCCGCCGCACCTCCGGTAACAGGCGATGCGAGGTTGTTCTGCGCGATCGATTTCAAGTCCTGTGTCTTACTGTCCTGTGTCCCCCAGTCAGCAAATGCCGAATCATTGACTGCATCACGGTCGATTTGTTCACTTCGGGGGGATCGGGTAACTTCTGGTGCAGCAGATCCGGCTTCCGGTGGCCTGAATCCGAACGGTGCTGCGGGCGGGTAAGCCTGTTTTGTATGAATCGGTCGCGAAGGCGATTTCAGACCGGACTGAACACTCGTAGTAGAGCCCGTTTTATGGACTGCTTCTTCGTTTGAAGGATAGCGTGCCGAACCCGGGTGCGTTTCGGATACGTTTTTCTCAGCAGTGCCGTTCGAAGAACGATTCCGTCTTCGGGCTCGGGCTCCTGCGACGACCGGCGCAATTCCTGTCCCGTAAAACGGATCCTGCCAGGGATCGCGTCCATCTGTTGGCCACGATGTCGGAGCAGGTGTCGTGGGCCGCGGTTGCGTTTGGCGTCGGGCCGGGACTTCAGTCAGTGCTTCGAATGACGTCGCCGGATTATGAATTGTCAGGCCCGCGAATGCGGCATTCGAGATTGGTCTCAGGTAAGTTGCCCGATCGCGGGGCACGGCGAAGAATTCCTGAGGCACTGGCGTTGTAACCGCAAGCATCGCCAGACAAAAGACGCCCAGGGTCAGCCATCCTCGAAAAGCAGATTCCGGAGGCAGCAGACAGAATGCAATGATACAGGGTGGCAACAGAGTGAAAGCTGCAGAAAGGAATAGAGCGGGGGACTGTTCTGAAGATCGTCGATTGGGGGAGTAAAGCATCCAGGCAAAAATGCTGGAGAGCGTTGCATACGCTGCTAGAAGGAATGCTACGGGTTCAGCAATCGACGAGTTCGGCATCCCTTTTGCGCGGCCGTACCAAAGAAATGCTGCTCCCAGTGTCAATCCCGACCACGTCAGTGTGGCAATGGTTCGACGGCTGCGTGAGCCTTTGGTTGTGATGACAGGTTCTCGCATGACTTCGTGTCCTTAACAGCCCGTTGAACAACCTTACGAAAGGTATCCGACGCATTCGCGAGGGACGTTTTCAAAGGCTTTCACGGGCCATCAATCCCTCGCAGATGCGTCGGGTTCCTTTTTTCACGGGCTGTTAGCGTTCTGTTCCGTCAGAACAGGCTTCACTGAAACTTCAAGATGGGCAATTTCAGTGGTTCGGTGAATCTTATGTCGTTCGGCCGCATTTTCACAAGCCGAAGCGAGGCTGTTGCTGGCTCATACAATGAAACGCTCCAAGTCCCCAGACCAGATCGAGAGCGTCGACCCCGACAACGGTGCGATCGGGATAGCAGTCCTGCAGGACCTGCAGGGCGGCATCATCGGCAGAAGAGTCCTGAAAAGTGGGGACAATCACGCCGCCGTTTACCAGAGCGTAGTTGCAATAACACGCCGGAAGTCGACTCCCCTGCTGAAACTTTGGTGATGGCATTCTGAGCGGGATTGGAAGCAGTGATTCGCCGGACTGGTTTGTGCTGTTTGCCACAGCGAACCAGTTGGCCCGAAGGTCTTCGGCTTCCGGTGCATCCTCCTGCCATGGCGTTGCGAGCAGCACGCGACGTTCGTCAACAAAACGGGCCACCTGATCGATATGACCGTCGGTGTCGTCTCCGATGATTCCTTCACCCGGCAACCAGACGACATGCCGAGCCTGCATGTAGAAACACAGTGCTTCCTCCATGGATTGCTGAGTTGCCTGCGGGTTACGGTTGGGATTCAACAGGCAGCTTGTTGTCGTCAGAATTGTGCCGTTCCCATTGCCTTCAATCGCGCCACCTTCCAGAATCAATCCGGGTCGAATTGTCGGTACCTGCAGCATCTGGGCAACGCGACGAGCGACGAGGGCATCATCGTCCCATGGCGGATACTTTCCGCCCCAGGCATTGTAGTCCCAGTCGATGATCACGGCATTGTTCGCTTCGGGCGAGCCCTCTATGCCTGTCAAAAAAACAGGGCCGTGATCCCGGCACCAGGAATCGTTGACGGGGATATCAATGAATTCAACCGCAAATGCGCTGCCTGATGCTTCACAGGCTTCGTAGACCAGAGGGGCGGCGGATGCCAGGGCACCGTCACCGCCAGCCAGGAGCTTGACGGGTTCGAATCGTGCAATCGCAGCGACCAGCTTTGCATAAGCTGCCGGAATTCGTTCAAAGATCCCCGGCCAGGTTTCTTTGCTGACAGGCCATGCCAGCCAGGTTGCGTCGTGTTCTTCCCATTCAGCTGGCCAGCGGTAATTCGGGAGTCGATCACTAACAGACGGCATTGCACGAGACCTGGACGCGAAAGTTCGAAAGAGGGGTTTCCGATTGCGCGGAAGTCTATCGATTATCAGTCTGTCAAGAAATCAGCCGCTGCTGATCGACGTTGATTTCATTGGAATTGAATGATGCCGTGTGGAATCGGGGTTTGCCGGTTGAGTTTCGATTGTTACCACATCAGCCTGCTGCCACAGCAATCTGTTGACGGCCAAGGCCTTACGGCAATGCCTGAAGCGAACCGTCTTTCTGCCCTGCTGACCGACGACTATCCGGCTGACGGCAGCAGCTTTCGGTTGCGATGGACGATGGCGTAGACGCATGGAACCAGCAGCAGTGTCAGGCCTGTCGAAACCACCATGCCCCCAACGAGTGCCCGAGCCAGCGGGATCATGGCTTCGTTGCCGGGGGCCAGCTGAATAGTCAGCGGCAGCATCGATGCCACAAGTGTCAGGGATGTCATCAGAATAGGTCTTAACCGTGTCTGCGCGGCGGAAAGAGCGGCTTCGCGGGATGAGAGGCCGAACGCCATCTGTCGATTTGCGAATTCCACCAGAAGGATGGAGTTATTGACGACGACGCCAATCATCATGAGTGTGCCAATCAATGACTGGATGTTGATTGTTGTGTTTGTGAAGTACAGAACCAATAGCACCCCCCCAATACCCAGAGGGACTGCCAGCATGATGATGAGAGGATCGACAAAGGATTTGAATTGGGCCATCAGCACGAGATAGACCAGCAGCGAACCGACGGCGAGTCCGGTGCTCAGCATGCGGGTTCCCGATTTCATGGTATCGACGGGGCCGCGGATTCGCAGGCTGACTCCTTTGCCTGTCTCAATGCCGGCCAGCGCAGCTTCAACGTCTTTCGCAACCGATCCCACATCGCGGCCACTGGTGTTGATGTGGATGTCGTGAACCGGGCTGATGTTGTATCGGGCGATTTCTCCCGGGATGGTAATTCGCTTTACCTCGGCAATGTTCGACAGCGGAATCGTCACCGGACCGTTGCTGGTCTGGAGGGACAGCGGAATGTTTCGAATATCCTCCAGACTGTCCAGTTGATTGGTTTCATATTGCACACCCATGAAAAAATCCGTGCCGCTCGGATCAATCCAGATCGTGGAGGAATAACCCAGACTCGAACCCAGTGATGTCAGAATTGTTTCTGCAACCTGTTGCTGATCGATCCCCAGGTAACGAGCTCGAGTGCGATCAACCTGAATATCGAACTGAGGGTATTCCAGCGACTGAGCAATCTGGACATCGACGGCTCCTTCCACGTTCTTGATAGCCGCAACGACGCTCTCCGCCGTCTCACGCATGACGGCTGCAGAGCCTCCGGAGACCTGAACGCTGATTGGCGCGGGAATGCCTTCGCTGAGGGCCATGTTCACGATTCCGCCCGAGACAAACAGGAACTGCTCCATCGGAAATTCGGCCTGCAGTTTCGTTCGCAGTCGGTCAACATAAGTCGTTGTGCTGGTCTGACGTCCCTGCTGTTTCAGGTTCACAATCAGGTACGCTGTG
Organism: Planctomycetaceae bacterium; assembly: GCA_020426345.1. Classification (GTDB taxonomy): domain Bacteria; phylum Planctomycetota; class Planctomycetia; order Planctomycetales; family Planctomycetaceae; genus F1-80-MAGs062. The sequence goes on along the minus strand of JAGQQE010000349.1, from coordinate 1,812 downwards.
TCGGGCCCCGAGTTGGAACTCAACACTGTGGAAAACCCGGCACCCTTGCCGACGGGCAAACCGATATTCGCAATCAGGGCCTCAATTTCGTCTTCAGGGATGATTTCCCGGATGGCGGATTCAAGCTGAATGACCAGCTCTTCTGTTTTCTCCAGCCGCGTTCCTGGCAGCGTCTTAATGCGTAATTCGAATGAACCAGAATCCACTTGTGGAAACAGTTCTGAACCCAGCATCGGCCACAGCAAAGCGCAAGCGCCAGTTCCCAGCAGCAGCAACGTGGTCACCAGCACTGGTACCTTCAGTGCGGCGGAAAGCAGATGACCGTAAAGGCCGCGAGGCTTCGCCGATTCAGCAGGTGCGTCCGCGGGTTGGTCCGGCTGTACCTTCTCCCGAATAAACGATGCACAGAATGCGGGGACCACCGTCAGCGCCAGAATATATGAAGCAGCGATAGTAAAAGTTGCTGCGAAGGAGAGAGGTTCAAACAGGTACTTGATGATACCTGTCAGGAATACGGCCGGCAGAAAGACGGCCAGGGTCGTCGCGGTGCCGGCCAGAATGGCCCCGGAAACTTCCTGCGTCCCTTCGGCGGCAGCCTGCAATGGAGTCTTGCCCATGCGCTGATGACGGATAATGTTTTCTACAACCACAATGCCCGCATCGACCACAGTGCCAATGGCAAGAGCCAGCCCGCCCAGCGTCATGACGTTGATGGTGTTGCCGGTCAGTGCAAATCCCAGTGCACCGATCAGAATACTCAAGCCAATGAGCGAGACGATAACGATCGTAGGCACGACGCGGCGAAGAAATATCAATACGACGACTGCCACCAGAATGGCGCCCAGAACAATTTCGTTGTAAAGGTTCTTCATCGCGTTGCGAATATAGCCGGACTGATCTGCGACCAGGGCAATTTCTGTGGCTTCCGGGATGTCCCCGTTGGCTTTCATTTTCGGGATTTCGCGCTTGATGCCTTCGTAAATCCGATCAACAGTCTCAATGGTGTTTTGACCGGGTTCCCGCAGCAGTGGGCAGTAAACACTGCGAACACCGTTTACGCGGACAATGTTGTACTGAAGCGCGGCATCGTCAACGGCTCTGCCGATATCACGAATGAAGATCGGCTTCTGATTGCGAACGGCAACGACGATGTTTTCAATGTCGGCTGTTGTCGGCAGCGTGTTCACGGGATGGATCTGATAGTCGATGTCACCGATTTCTGCCGTTCCCGCTGCCAATACCAGATTGGCCTTCCGCATAGCGTCAACAACGTCGGTTGCGCTGAGCTGGTGGGCCATCAGTTTCACGGGGTCGACATAGACCATCATCTGACGGAACTTGCCACCGAATGGATGCGGAATCTGAACTCCCTGCAGCCCACCCATCTTGTTGCGAACGGCATAGTAGCCAATCTTGTACAGTTCGGTTTCTGACAAACCTTCGCCGGAGATGGCCGCAAGTACAACAGGCAGATTGGACGGTTCGCTGCGCAGTGTGAATGGCCATTCAATGCCAGGTGGCAGATGGAACATGTCACTGGCTTCCAGATTTACGATGTCATTCATCGCGGAGCTGGGATCTGTCCCGGGCTGGAAGAACACTTTGATCACTGCGGCACCGGAAACAGTTCTTGACTCCTGGTGTTCGATGTGTCCGGCCAGAGTAAGCGCGCGTTCAACGCGCGCGGTCACGGATTTTTCCATTTCCGGAGTTGGAAGCCCGGGGTACGAAAAGAAGCTGACCACAACCGGTTTCTTGAAGTCGGGAAGAATGTCAACAGTGATTCCCGGGATGACGGCTGCTCCCAATAGG
>JAGQQE010000034.1 GCA_020426345.1 Planctomycetaceae bacterium | reverse complement strand
TGGGCGATGAAGCGGTCAAAGTGCAGATGTTCCGGTTTGTCGACGTGCTTCCGATGCTGAAGGACCACGTTTCAATCGCCCGTCACCTTGACGAGTACTTCGAGGACGTAAAACAGAATCTGCCCTGGGCGGCCCGCCTTGGCCTGCAGGTGTCAACGTCGAATTCCATCCTCAGTCGGGCGCTCGCGTACAATGCCCGCTCGAATGCATCAAGGATGGCTCGCAGATTCATTGCCGGCAGCAGTGTCGACGAAGTCATCCAGTCCGTTGCTCGTATCCGGAAATCCGGTTATGCATTCACACTGGATCTGCTCGGCGAGGCCGTTATCAGTGAAGACGAAGCTGACCGTTATCAACAGTCTTACTTCGACCTGATTTCCGGCATGGCGACTCAGGTGAATGAATGGCCGGAAGATGTTGCACTGGACTGGGACCACGAACGAGCAATTCCGCGAATCAACGTCAGTCTGAAACTGTCAGCCCTCGACAGTCAGTTCAGCCCAATCGACGCCAGCGGAACTTTTGAACGCGTCGCTGGCCGCCTTCGCCCGTTGCTGCAACTGGCTCGCGAAAAGAATGCTTACGTGCATGTGGACATGGAGCAGAATGACTACCGTCCACTCACATTGGAAATATTCCAGCGAGTCCTGATGGAGCCGGAGTTTCGCGACTGGGCCGACTGTGGCATCGTCATCCAGGCCTACCTGTCTGATGCGGAATCCGATTTGAACTCAATGCTGGCATGGGCGAAGAACCGCGGCACACCCGTGACCATTCGACTTGTTAAGGGTGCCTACTGGGACTACGAAAACATCGTTTCGGAGTACCGCGGCTGGAGCACGCCGGTGTTTCGCCGGAAGTGGCAGTCGGACGACAATTTCGAACGCCTTTCGCGAATCCTGATGGAAAACTATCAGTACCTGAGACCGGCTCTTGCAAGCCATAACCTCCGAAGCCTTGCCCACGGACTCGCCCTTGCAGAGGAGCTGAGGATTCCGGACAGAGCTATCGAAATTCAAATGCTGTACGGGATGAGCGATGAACAGGCTCAACTGTTTCTGGAACGCAATCAGCGCGTCCGAATTTACACGCCATTCGGTGAGTTGATTCCGGGAATGGCGTACCTGGTACGTCGGCTGCTCGAGAACACATCAAACGATTCATTCCTTCGACAAAGTTTTACTGAACACCAGTCAGTCGAGAAGTTGCTCATGAAGCCATCCACGCACGCTGCCAGCGAACCGCCGATTCAGGACGAAAAGCCTGCTGGCTTCCGCAACGAACCACTCACCGATTTTTCAAAGGCGTCCAGTCGGGAAGCCATGCAGCAGGCGATCTCAGCTGTACGGGAAGAATTCGGGCAGGAGTATCCTCTGGTCATCGATGGCAAGTCGTGCGATAGTCGCGCGACACTGGTTTCGCGGAATCCATCGAAGACATCGGAGATTCTGGGACGCGTGGCGTCCGCGAGCCCGGAACAGGCCATCGATGCCATCGATGCCGCTCGACGCGCGTGGCCGCAATGGGCGGCAACCGATGTCGAAACACGTGCTGAATATCTTGAACTTATCGCTGCTGAAATGCGCGAACGCCGATTCGAACTCTGCGCCTGGATCATTCTGGAATGCGGAAAACCCTGGGCCGAAGCGGACGCCGATGTCGCCGAAGCCATCGATTTCTGCATGTACTATGCGCTGGAAATGCGGCGACTTAGTGTGCCACGCCAATGTGATTTTATGGGCGAGGAAAACAGCTATACGTATCGATCGCGTGGCGTATGCGTGGTGATCGCTCCGTGGAACTTTCCTCTCGCTATTCTGACAGGGATGACCGCAGCTGCGATGGTCGCTGGCAACACCGTGATCATGAAGCCCGCGGAACAGTCGTCCATTGTCGCAGCGAAGCTGATGGAACTTGTCAGAAATGCGCACATCCCCGATGGAGTCATCAACTATCTGCCCGGAATTGGAGAAGACATCGGGCCAACACTGGTCAGCAGCCCGGATGTCGATCTGATCGCATTCACCGGATCTCAGTCTGTTGGACTGGAGATCAATCGAGCGGCGGCCGACACCGACGATCGGCAACCGGGCGTGCGACGAGTCATCGCGGAAATGGGTGGCAAGAATGCAATCATCATCGATGACGACGCTGACCTGGACGAAGCCGTCCTGGGTGTCGTTCGCAGCGCCTTCGGTTACGCAGGCCAGAAATGTTCTGCATGTTCAAGAGCCATTGTACTCGACAGCATCTACGAACAATTCGTGGAACGATTAACATCCGCGACACGAAGCCTGCATGTTGGAATCGCTGAAGATCCAGCCACCAAAGTAGGACCGGTCATTGACGAAGACGCCCGTGAACGAATTCAGCAACTCGTCCGGAAAGCCGACCCGGAAGTTGATGGCACGCTGGCGCTCGCTGTCGACGTAGAATCACTCGCAAAGCAGGGCACGTTTGTAGGGCCTCACATTTTCATCAATGTGGAGCCAACCTCAACACTGGCTCAGAATGAAATCTTTGGGCCCGTGCTGGCGGTAATTCGGGCAAAGAATCTGGATCAGGCATTCGATATTGCAAACGGCACCCGATTTGCGCTGACGGGAGGCGTCTACAGTCGCAGCCCGGTCACACTGCGCCGAGCAAGGAACGAATTTGAAGTTGGCAATCTTTACCTGAATCGTGATATCACCGGGGCGATGGTGAATCGACACCCATTTGGCGGCTATCGCATGTCGGGCATTGGCAGCAAAGCGGGTGGGCCGGACTATCTGTTGCAGTTTCTGGTGCCCGTAAATATCACCGAGAACACAATGCGGCGCGGGTTTGCACCCGCCGTAGATGATTCCAAATAAGTCGGCAGTTTCCCAGGACCAACCTTGAAAAAAGGAAGCGTGCGGTGATTCACCACACGCTTCCCATGCTGGTCGCGAATTCAAAGCATCAGGCGATTTAGCTTCCCTGACGCACCGATATCTTTGCAGGCTGCTTTTCGGCAGCTCTGGGCAGCCGAACGGTAAGCACACCGTCTTTGATCTCAGCATCGATCTGATCTCGATTCACGGCTTCACGAAGTCGCAGGGTTCGCTTGAACTCGGAGACATTCCGATCGCCGAAGACTTCGGTGTAACCTTCCGGCACACTCATCTCGCGTTTGCCTTCGATCGTGAGGATATCGTCATGCAGCGTGATTTCGATATCCTCAACTTTGACCCCGGGAACGTCCAGCACAACCAGGAATTCTGAAGGGCTTTCGTATCCCGACATCCCTGCATCGCTGCGACGATTGCTTCCGACAGCTCGCTCAAAATCCCGCCGAATTGAATTCAATGCCTCGGCGGCCGGCAACAGATTCGAGTTCCAGTGCATGGCGAATTTCCTCTTTCGTACAGTCAACGGGACATTATCGCTGATCGTGCCCAGTGCACGATTGCTTGCTTTTCGACGAAACGACAGAAGCAAGGCACGTGCCAAACAAGAACAATTCGCCATAAACAATTACTAAATAGAGACTTACAACACAGACTGCCAAAACAAAGCATCAAAGACACGCCGAGGAAACCGCCAATTTGGCACCAACACTAAGGCAAACTGCCAGACAAATTGGTGCCTCCGGTGCTGCCGAGCGGAATCGCAACATCTGCCGTTTACCAGAAATCCAGCCTGACAGTAGATTCCGTTCCCGTCATCGTCCCTGTGAAATCGGATAGCGCCATGCTGTACAGAATTCTGACCCTGTGGACCCGGAACACCAACTTCCTGGCTTTTCAGGCTCCCGATCTGCCTTCCCCCGAAGCTCAGTCATCTGATGCAACTCAAGCGTCTTTTACCGACACGCTCCTTTTCGAAATCCAGCAATACCTGACGGTCGACACGCTGATTAGCCGCGCCAAAGTTTATGGCCCGAAAATTCTGGCTGCGATATCTGTGTTCATCCTGGGGCGGATGGCTGCCCGATTCGTCACCAGCATGATTGTCCGGGGAGCCTCACGTGCGAGGATGGATGAAACGCTGAGCCGTTTCGGGGGAAATGTTGCTTACATCATTCTGTTAACAGCCGTCTGCATTGCCTCGCTCGGCTGCCTTGGAATAGACACATCATCGTTAACAGCAGTGCTGGCCGCCGCCGGATTTGCTGTTGGGATGGCACTTCAGGGATCACTGTCGAACTTCGCTTCCGGCGTGCTGCTGGTCTTCTTCAAACCATTTCGTGTGGGCGACACGGTCGAAGTGAATGGAATACGCGGCAGAGTCGTGGACATTCAAATCTTCAGCACGATGATGCTGACACCTGACAATGTCAGAATCTTTGTCCCCAACAGTTCAGTCACCAGTGGCACCATTCAGAATTTTTCTGCCGAGCCACGACGCCGAATCGATCTGGTCATCGGTTGCAGCTACAACGACGACATCAAAGCGGTGAAAACGCTGCTTCAATCCGTTGTGACCTCGGACCCACGAATCCTGAAAGACCCCGCGCCGGTTGTGGCAGTCGCGGAACTGTCGGATAGTTCGGTCAATTTTGTCGTTCGCCCCTGGGTCACCGGAAAAGAATACTGGGACGTCAGATTTTCTCTTATCGAGGCCATCAAGATCGGATTTGACGAGCAGGGTTTCACGATTCCGTTTCCGTCACGTGATATTTTCGTACACCAGTCATCCTCATTTGAGCAGGAAAACGTCTCGCCGGCAGCCATTAAGATTGCCGCCTAGCCTGCCACAGAATGCCTCTTCCGATCCCACGCACCACAGCAGTGACGCGACCAGACATTGGTCTTGAGGTGAATCATCGTTTTCTGCAATCCTACGACACCCTTCGTTGGGCCACTCTGGCTCAACCATCTCTCAATCCACGATCCTTTCCCATCACTCAACTGATGTGGCAAGCATCGATCGACGTCAGAGTCTGATCATGCGTCTGCAACTTCAAGACTGCCAGAACAACCAGACCGCAGAAAAACTACGCCGATTCCTTTGCAGGAGTTTGGGCGGGCTGTTCCTGACGATGTGCGTATGCGCTGTGATCGAGATTCGCTTACCCCATTCCCAGGCACAGGACCTGAGTGTTCCCGGGGCAGATGCTTCGCAGACCGTCATCGACATTCGAATTCGCGGGAACGAGACCATCCCTGAATCCGTCATCCTGCAGAAGATTCAGATTCAGCCGCGGCGGGTGTTTACGGAACGCATGCTGCTTGAAGACCATCGGTCTCTGATGGGTACCCGCTGGTTCTTCAGTGTTTCAGTCGACTTCGAGGACACCCCGGAAGGCAAGGTGCTCTTCTTTACCGTCCATGAACGTCCGATCGTGCAGAGCGTCACATTCATCGGCAATGATCACGTCAAGACAAAGATGCTGGAAGCCTGGACCGGTCTCAAGTCCGGTAGTCCGTTTGACCATGTTGCGAATGCCGACGCCGTTAGTCGAATCGAACAGGAATACAAAGAAAAAGGCTACTACTTTGTGAAGGTCGTCCTGGAGAAGGGCGCGAATCCGAGCGACCGGCAAGTTGTGTTTCGAATCAATGAAGGCCCGAAAGTTCGGGTACAGCATCGTACATTTGAAGGCAATCGATTCTGGGGGGCCGGTGACCTTCGCAAGAATCTGGCTTCCAAGGAGGCCCTGTTGGGATTCTTCGGGGGATTCTATCACCCGGAGACTCTGCCACAGGATGTCGAAGCACTCAAGCAGTTCTATCACAACGTCGGTTTCTTTGATGTGGAGGTGGATGTTCAGCCCCGCTTCTCCCCCGACAAGTCCGACGTCAACCTGCACTTCACTATCAAAGAAGGCACTCGCTACCGGATCCGCAGTATCCGATACCAGGGCAATCAGGTCATTCCAACGCAGCAACTTCAGCAGGATACGCAACTTCGCGAAGGACAGGACTTCAACTCTGTTCCGATGGCCAAAGACGTCCGAAAAATGCTGAAGCAGTACGGTGAACTCGGACATTATTTTGCATCGGTTGTGCCCTCGCCCCATTTCACCGAAACGACCGGCATCGTGGATATCGTGTACGAGATCGACGAAGACCGTCCACGGTATATCCGAAATATCGATGTTGCCTATGACGGTGACTATCCTCACACGAAGCAAACCGTTGTCTGGGATCGAATGCAGGTATTTCCAGGTGATCTGGCGAATCCTGATTTGATCCGCCGAAGCCGATCGAGGCTCGGCGGCAGCGGATTATTCGAACCCAACATCATGTTTGATGTCGTCCCGGTTGAACCGGAAAACAGCTCTTTTGCGTCGCGTTCTCGAACCTATCGGGCACAGAGCCCGGACGAGTACGACACGGAAGCGTGGACCAACGAGTTCGCGGAATTCACCCGGCAGGCGGCTCGTTTATCAACAATTGGTTCCTACCCATGGTTACCCGAGGAATCTGCAGATTCATCAAAAGGCACCAGCCCGGAAGGCAATCAGCAACCGACAAAGTCTAAGTTGAATAACGCGATTGACAGCAAGCCAATTCCTCCATCCATCTCGCCAACGGCTGCCAACGAAGCTCCCCGTCAATGGAGTTACGCGACGGTAAGCTCTTCTGCGATTGACCAAAGAACCATGGGAGGACACAGCCGTCTTTTTGCGAGCAATCCCGCTGCATCAAAGGAGATCACAAAACCATCAGCAGATTCCAGCGCATGGGACAGTCACGGGACTGCAATCAATCAGTCTGCTTCAAAGCCCCCTGTCGAATCGTTAGTGACGGGCTTTCGATCGGTTCACCCCGGTGACGTTTTTCAGGCGGAATCATCCGAATTCCTGACGTCCAATCTACCGAATACCAACAGTCCTATTATTCGAGCACAAAGCCCGGATGCCGGTTATGGTTCACCTTATTACGATCCCGCTCCCGGCCCCCGGGATTCAGTCCTGGAAGGTAGTCCCTATCGCAACCAGTTTCAGGCGATGCCACCCGGCTGGGTCGACATCAACGTGCGTGCGACCGAAGGACGCACAGGGCGACTGATGTTCGGAGCCGGCGTGAACAGTGACGCGGGACTTGTCGGCTCCTTCGTCTGGGACGAGAGCAATTTTGACTTGTTTCGTCCACCTCAGACCTTTGCCGACATCATTGAAGGTCGTGCATGGCGAGGTGGCGGCCAAAGATTCCGACTCGAAGCTGCACCGGGTAATCAGGTCAGCCGCTATACACTGAGCTGGACGGATCCGTATTTCATGTACAGCGACTACAGCCTGACGCTCAGTGGGTTCTACTTCAATCGCTTCTATCCCGACTGGCAGGAAGACCGACTCGGAGGCCGGATCGGTCTTGGTCGACAGCTGACACCAGAATGGTCGGTGAACGCGGCCCTGCGTCTGGAAGATGTCGAGCTGAAGCACCCCGCTTCACCGACTCCGGCAGTGGTTGCGAAGGAAATCGGTCACAATTTCCTCTCCACAATTCGAACATCCGTGACGCATGATACTCGCGACATGTCCATCATGCCCGGGGAAGGGCATTATGGTGATCTCGCATGGGAGCAGGCCTTTAACGACTACAATTACTCTCGGGTTGAGGGTGAGTTTCGGCAGTACTATACGCTGCATAGTCGACCAGACGGATCCGGGCGACATGTATTGACTCTCGCTGGCTTGCTGGGCTGGAGCGACCGCGATACGCCTGTCTTCGAACGCTACTTTGCGGGTGGATTTCAGTCCTTCCGCGGATTCTCCTATCGTGGAGTGACTCCTCGTTCCAATGGAGTTGCAACCGGGGGAACATTCCAGATGCTGGGCACGGTGGAATACAGAATTCCAGTCACCGCAGATGACATGATCAACTTCGTGGCTTTCACCGACTTCGGTTCGGTCGAAGAAGAAGTCACTCTGAACAACTTCCGTGCAAGTGCGGGCCTTGGGCTTCGCGTTGTTGTGCCAGCGATGGGTCCTGTCCCGCTGGCATTCGACTTCGCATTTCCGATCGCGTCTCAGGATTACGACGACCAGAGAATCTTCAGCTTCTATGTCGGTGTCAATCGTTAGAAGGTGGACGCAAGAGGCTCGGTCGCTTCCCAACGATTGCTGATGGCAGACGACCCTTTGGCGGCGCTCCATCCCGTCACTTACGGCCTGGTTTCGCGAAGAGCTGTAAACACATCTGCTGGCAAACGCCGCGTTCGCAGAGTACCCTTCAACCATAGATCAATTCAGGAATGGCTGGTTTGACGGGTACGCTGGTTCGACGGATACAAGGGCATGATAGTTGAAGGTCTGCTGACCACAGTCGATTCTGCTGGAAAAATCAACGTGGCACCTATGGGGCCCATCGTCAGCGATGATTTTCAGAAATTACTGCTGCGCCCGTTTCAGCCATCGACGTCCTTCACAAACCTGAGTGAGACTCGAGTCGGCGTTTTTCATGTTGTTGATCGGGTTGATATCATCGCTCGGGCAGCCATTGGTCAATTGACGAACCTGCCGCCGGTGGTAGCGGCCAATACCGTCACCGGCTACGTACTGCAGGATTGTTGTCGATGGTTTGAACTCGAAGTCGACTCGGTGGATGCAACTGAAGCCCGGTCACTGATACCTTCGACGGTGGTATTCACCGGTGAACGCAGACCCTTTTTCGGATTCAACCGAGCTCGCCACGCTGTCCTGGAAGCTGCAATCATCGCAACGCGAATCCACCTGCTCGACTGGACCACCATCAACCAGGCCTTCGAATTTCTGGCGCCAGCAGTATCCAAAACGGGTGGCCCAATCGAAAAAGATTCTTTCGAGATGTTGCGAGAATATGTTCAGACCCGCCGGGATGCCTCTTCATGAAGTCCGCTTGCGATGACAAAGGAATCCTGCCAGCGGGGCCATTCAGTGCCACGATCCAAACCGGAGCCCGGATGCATTTTGGGCTAATCTGCGGAACAAGAGAAAGTGGATGGCGTTTTGGTGGAATCGGCCTGATGCTTAGTCAGCCGGGTTGGCACATTCGCGCATCCATATCTGCAACCAATGGTCATCAAATCGAATCCAGCGGAATCGACGATGCCATCATTCGCCGTGTCAGGCAGGCATGGACGTCCATTTGCGATCTGGTTTCACCACTTCCGGATGCACAGAGGTTTCTATCGAACATCCGGCTCCAGATTCTCGAATCGCCACCTCTGCATTGCGGCTTTGGAGCCGGCACGCAGCTCACTTTGGGTATTGCAGGAGTGGTGGAATTGTTGTGGAAGGTATGCTCGTCTCCGAATGAATTTCTCTGGCGGGAGGAAATGGATTCGAAGACCTCAGCCGGCAGATACAGCACGGCGCGGAGATTCGGTCGGGCAGAGCGGTCGGTCGTTGGAACGGAAGGGTTTGAAAACGGCGGATTCATCGTGGACTACGGATGTAACGACAGTCCATTGAATCAAGGGGATCATACGCAGCAGACCGTTTCCCCTCGGAACCTGAAGCGACTCCGGATTCCTGATGAATGGAGGTTTGTGATTGCGAGGCCAGAGCAGGGCAGAGGAATCTCAGGTGAAAAGGAGCAGGCCTTTTTTCGACAACGTCAAACAATGTCCGTTCAGGAAGTTCGTCGCCTCTCTGAAATCATTGAGCAGCGGATTGTCCCTTCCATTGAACAACAGGATGCACCAGCGTTTGCACGTTCAATTGGTGCATACGGAAAAATTGCAGGCCAATTTTATGCTCCGGCTCAGGGCGATATTTTTTCTGATCCCGTCATGAACAGTCTCGTCAACTGGCTGGAACGACATAACATTCACGGTGCCGCACAATCCTCCTGGGGACCAGGAGTTTGTATTCCTGCGGGTTCAGAAACAGAAGCATCCGAGATTCGCGATGCCGTCGACGCGTTTTCGAGGGAGAACCCGGACATCATGCCCGTCAACATTACGATCACATCCCCGATGAACCATGGAGCAGTGCTTCAGACGGCGGCACCAGCAGACCGTTCGGGAGTGATCGCGTAATCGTGCCCACAGAGCACTCATCAGCACCGTCCACATTTCGATTTCACTGTCACCAAGGGAGTCAAGAATGAAAACGTATCGAAAATCAATCGAAATCCCGAGGACTTCGAGAGTCAGCGATTTCATCCTGGTGAAGTTGATAATCACAGCAATCTGCACCGCACTGGCGATCCCCACCCCGCAAGCCACGGCACAGGAGCGAAATGATGCTGGCAAAGAAATTGTGAAAGGACTGCTGCGAGCTCTGGTCGAATCACAGCTTGATCGGGATGGACAACGTCGCAACGAAGCCGGCAATCGTCCTGGCCAGGGATTGCGTCCCGATGAACGTCGCCCCAACCTGCCAAACCAAAGCACCGCCCAAATCCAGCAGCTTCGTCCAGTTATCGCAACTCTCTCTCAGGAAGTCACAACGCTGACAGCGTTAATGAATACTGACGCTCGACGCAGCTTCGAAGTACGCCGTCTCCTTGGTGATGGGCTTCGACTACAGGCAACAGTGGCTTCAATGAAGCAACGCCTGGAACGAGAAAAGGAACTGAATTCTCTGATGCCAGCCTTCCTGACACTGAATGCCACGTGGAAAACACTTTTTCACCAACTCAACCAATCCGCATCCATCAGCCCACAAACCATCCAATGCGCGGAAAGAATCAACCGACTGGACGCTCAATATTGCGGTATCCTCGGAATTCAGGAGCAGTTTGAGAGTCGGGATCTTGTCCGGGCGGCGGACACACTTGCTGCGAATCTCAGAAGCCTGTCGGATGAGTTGACGTATTCCGGATCAACACCCGATCGCTTTCAGTTGCTGGCACAGCTGCGTCGACTTGAAGAACGAAGCCATCTGCTGGCAAACCTGGCTTCAAACGGTGCGACCTTTCAAAGTGTTGTTCAGGAGTATCAATCGAACTTCACAGCATGGCAGCCGTTGAGAATTCAGTTAGCGACCTTTCCGAATCGGACAATCACCCGTGCCGTATCCAGAATCGAAGAATCCCACCGAACCATTCACCAGCTTCTGCGTCTGGATATCGGCCTGAACACAAGCCTTACACTTCAGATCGCACAACAAATACAGAAGGATGTCGGAGTACTCTACCGTTCGATAACCCTGGAACAGATGATGATGCTGCGAGATCATCGTGGGATTGCCCTGTCGGCGGATATTGTGGCTGGTTCTGTCGAGAACCTCGTGGACCTGGTAAACCGCAATGAATCGAGACAGGCCGTCGCAGAAGGCTGGTTTCTGCTTGATGAATCCTGGCGAGTCTTACACCACTATCTGTCTCCAATTTCTGCCCCGGAAGTACGACGGCAGATTGCCGTTATCTCGCAGTCGACAGAGGCACTTCGGCAATCCATAGACGTACATGTGGAATTCGACCAGAGCCTGATCACAACACAGGCCGCATCACTCAGTGGAAATGCGGACGCGATTCACGCATCGTTCAAGCGGTGGTTAAGAGTGTCACCATCAGGGCTGGAAAAACTACACAGGGACGTTGACCTTCTGGAAGAGAAGTGCCACGAACTGGAGCCACTCTGCGCGAAACGTGAGGACGCCCGCAAAGCAACCCAGCGCATCGACGAAATCATAGTTATCTGGCAGCAGATTCGCCCGGAATTGCTGCGGTGTCCGACCCCGGAACGAAGCTCCCTGGAACAACTATCCGATGTGTTCACGCAGGAGATTGTGCGACTCCGCACGATGATAGCCGAATGACAACATTTCCCTCGCCTGCTGATTCCCCACAGGGAGTCCATCGGATCGTCGTTCTGACATTCGACTCATTGCCAACAGTAGAATGGATTCACAGCCCGCGGCTGAGACGCCTGGAATTGCAAAGCCTCTTCTTTGAACGGCATTACTCCCAGATACAGAGCGCCGATCACCTGGGTCAACTCCTGCACGAGTGGCAGATTCAGATTCCACTGAGATTCGTTATGGTCAGGCCCGATGAAATTATCGAGAACTCAACATGGCTGGAGTCGAACGAAATCTGCGGCCAGTCAGTTCTCTGGATCCACATTCTCAATGCTCCATCACCTGATGAGACGAACGAACAATTCTGTCGTCGCTCGATGGAAACGATGGAAGCGGCATTGGCAGGACTGGAATTCACTTCCCGGTACCTGATGGTTTCTGCAATCCAAACTCTGGTCGCGGCAGACAACTCGGGAATGGCTGTCGACAGCCAACAATGGCCAAAAGTCCCTTTGTGGTGTCGACTCCCGAACCGCAGGATGCAGCGAGTGCAAAGACTGTCGGGAAGCAATGACCTGAATCCAACCCTGCGAGCCATGGCGTCTGGTAGCCTCAAGCCGGCAACGAATGACCTACAAGCTCAGAGCAGCCCTGATCGCGAGGTTACGGATTCCTCCAGATGGTCCACTCATCCGCAGGACCTGCTGAAGCTCAGCGAATCACAGGGGGACGAAGACAACCGAGCAATCTGCATCGAAACCGGGGCGCGGCGCCTGGTGTGCACTGCTGATTTTGTTTTTGCCCAAAATCGCCCCGCAGAGTCGTCTGACGATCTCCAACAGGAATGGCATGATCACCAGCTGTTTGTGCTCCCGGAAGACTTCTGGCACCAGAACGATCAGTCCCGGGTGTATGAATCCGTCATCGAAGATCTGAGCCGACAACTGAACGATCAGCAGCCCTGAAAACCGTACTGCAGTCCTTCAAAGCGAAATGGCCCGACGGAAAGCAGAACATCAACACAGGCGAGGATTCCCCAAGAGTATTCGCACTCGGACTCAATGGATCTCTCAGTCGTTTCGTCATGAAAATCAGAACTCTTCCCAAAGCCTTGAAACATCGCGTGGATTTCTTTCCCTGGGGGGCCATTATCTGGAAGTTTGATATGACCCTCAGGATTCCACCCGGACAAAGCACGACATTGAGAACCGTGCTGTATCCCAACGCTGCCGCTTGACCACAACTGTCAGAATCCTTAGAACACCCACCTCGCGAGAGTGGCGAAATTGGCAGACGCGCTGGATTTAGGATCCTGTGCCTTAAACGGCGTGGGGGTTCGACTCCCCCCTCTCGCAAATTGAAACAGCCGAAGCAGGTTTCACTGCTTCGGCTGTTTTCGTGGCTGTGTCCTGCTGTTGCGATTGTTGAAGATGCGGTCCTTACGCAACGGGATCATCAAACCGACGTCTCAGGCAACAGATCAAGCTCTTTTGCAATGGCCTGCATCGCGGTGATAACGAAAGCAATGTGTTCGTCCAGGTCAATTTCAAGATCAGCAGCCCCTCGAAGGATATCGTCCCGATTCACAGCGGCTGCGAAAGAGACCTGCTTCATCTTCTTTCGAACACTTTTCGGGGTCAGACCTTCAAGCCGACCAGGCCTCACCAGGGCACAGGCTGTGATAAAGCCGCAAAGTTCGTCGCACGCGTAAAGTGTTTTGTCCATGCGTGACACGCGAGGGCAGTCGGTCAGGTAGTCCGCATGCGACTTGATCGCGTAAATCACATCATCCGGATAACCGCATTCTTCCAGGATCGCCGCTCCCTTCAGCGGATGGTCTGGAGGATCAGGCCATCGCTCATAATCAAAGTCGTGCAATAAACCGACCGTTGCCCACTTTTCCGCATCTTCGCCGAACCGGACCGCATAGGCGCGAACAGCAGCCTCTACAGCAAGCATATGCCGAATGAGGCTCTCACTTTGCGTGTACTGGTGTAACAGTTTCAGATCATCTTCTCTTGCCATGACTTCTCTCAGAAATTCTTGCTCTGGCTGGTACAGACGAATCGTTATAGAGACTCAGGTACCATAATCGTTTCCGACGAATTTCGCCTGTTCGGAGAGTTTGAATATCCATCTATCGTGTATTCGCCAGCCGTCGGGTTCGACATCCATCCCGGAAGCATTCACCGGATGAACAGGCAAATCGACGGTCTCTTCTTCAGGATACACCAGTAAAGTGTGGGAAAGAGGGCGGAACAAACGGTGTCGGTTGCCGAGCTGGTTGAGCTTTTGTAGCTTGCCCGGCACTCTGTTGATATCCAACTTCGGCCTTGCCCTGCGGCTTGTTTGCGGGTTCTGAAATGGCCACGTTTGAAGGGGGATAGAAAAACTGCTTACCATCAGAAAGGACGATTGCCATGGCAACCGCCAGCGCGCGACACATTCTCGTAAAAACCGAAGCTGACTGCCTGACACTGAAACAACAGATTCAGGAAGGTGCTGATTTTGCCGCAGTGGCTCGGGAACACAGCCAATGCCCTTCAGGCCGTAACGGGGGAGACCTGGGCACTTTCGGGCAGGGACAAATGGTCCCGGAATTCGACAAAGTTGTATTCAACGACGAACTCAACACCGTACATGGGCCGGTGAAGACTCAGTTTGGCTTCCACCTGCTGGAAATCACATCCCGCAGTGCATAAGTCAATCGCAACGCGCCCGAACTGCACTCAGAATTCGGGCCGCGTTGCTGTCCAGATGACCTGTTGGCTACCGCTGACCTGAAACTTACCAATTGTCCGTGAGCGTATTTATGGTTCTCATTCGCACCGCCCTGGCCCTGATTTTTGCAACGACTCTGAATATCGCCACCGCGATCCATTGCGCCCAGGCAGACGACTGGAAGCCTTTGTGGCCCACGGCAGCCCCTTTCGCCACGGGGGAATCAGAAAGTGATATCCCGGCATTGCTGGCATTCCCGGCTGCAGCCGACAAAGCAAATGGCTGCGGTGTCGTGGTTTGCCCGGGTGGTGGCTACGGCGGGCTGGCCATGGACCACGAGGGACATCAAATTGCAGCCTGGCTGAATGAACGTGGCATCAGCGCATGGATTCTGCGTTACCGTCTGGGATCAAAGGGTTATCACCACCCGGTTCAAAAGGGCGACGTGTTACGAGCCATTCGGACGGTGCGGTCTCAGGCAACCGAAGTGAACATCGATCCCGGCCGCATCGGCGTTTGGGGATTTTCGGCCGGAGGCCATCTGGCGTCGACCGCAGCGACGCACTTTGATTCCGGAAATCCGGACGATGATGATGCCGTTGAACGATTCAGCAGTCGACCGGATTTTGCAGTTCTTTGCTATCCAGTCATCACAATGGAGGAGCAGTTTACTCACAAAGGTTCTCGTCGAAACCTGTTCGGGCCAGACCGGTATGACGACCCGGAACTGATTGAGTTGCTTTCCAATGAACGACAAGTCACCGCAAGTACGCCGCCAACGTTTATTTTTCACACCACCGAGGATCAGGCTGTACCGGTGGAAAACGCCATCCGTTTTTTCACGGCTCTGCGAGCCAACGGCGTTAATAAATCCGAGCTGCATATCTACCAGAATGGACGGCACGGAGTTGGACTGGCCCAGTCAGATTCCATCCTGAAGTCATGGCCCGATCGACTCAACGACTGGCTGAACGCGAACAGTTTTACAGGAAGAAAACCGCAGTAGCTTTGCTAAACGTTTCCTGAGAATCGTGTTTGCACGTCATCCGACGTGTCAGCGAGGGAAGATTACCAACCTGCTCGCAACATCGTTCCCTCACAGTCGCATCGGGTTCCTTCTTCAACAGGCTGTTCCACTTGCTCACCTGGAGTCTCCTCAGCGTCTTTTCTGCCGTCTTCCTGGGTTTTTACGATGTTGCCAAGAAGTCGGCCGTCCGAGGAAATGCTGTTCCGCCAGTTTTACTACTGAACGTCCTGACCGCAGCATTGTTGTGGCTTATTCCGCTCTGCATATCACTCTCCAGTCCATCATGGATTCCATTCCCGGCAATGATCGTTGAGTCCATTTCGTGGAAGACTCACTTGTTGCTGGCCCTGAAATCTCTGCTGGTCGGTGCATCCTGGATTCTGGCTCTGTATGCGTTAAAGCATCTGCCCATGTCCATCGCTGCTCCCATTCGGGCAACCAGTCCGTTCTTCACTATTCTGATTTCAGTCACCCTGATGGATGAACGCCCATCAGCAGGACAGTGGACCGGGATCATCATTATCCTGACTGCATTTTACGCTTTCTCGGTGGTTGGTCGGGCAGAGGGAATACATTTTCATCGAAACCGGTGGGTGGGACTCATGATCGCAGCCACAATACTCGGCGCCGCCAGTGCTTTGTACGACAAACATCTGCTCCAGAATCTTGCCCTGAAGCCAGCTACAGTTCAGGCATGGTTCTCTGTTTACCTGGTCCCTGTCATGATTCCGCTCGCAGCCCATTGGTTCAGGAACGAGCGTCAGAACGCTCCTTTTGAATGGCGATGGTCAATCCCTATGATTGCAGTGCTTCTGCTGTTGTCGGACTTCCTCTATTTCACCGCGATTGGACAACCAGATGCCCTTATCTCCGTCATCTCTCCCCTTCGACGGACATCGCTGGTCATTGCTTTCGTCGCCGGAATTCGGATGTATGGTGAGACGAACTGGCGGCCAAAACTGCTTTGCGTTCTGGGCATCCTGGCTGGCGTCTATGTGTTAAGTCTTTCACGATAACACAGGAGTTTTTTCGCCGAAAATTCAGCAGAACACGGCACACCACCACCCATTTCTGTTTGATGTGCAGAATTGATCCCTGCATAATTGAACTTCCCTTCTGATTCCTGTCACCAAATTGAATGCAAGCGAGTCGACTATGCGTTTCGTAACTCTTGCTCTTTCATGCGCTGCTGTGTGCTGGCACGCAAATGCCGCTCTGGCTGAACTCAAACTGCCTGCCGTCTTCAGTGATGCGATGGTCCTGCAACGCAATCAACCGGTGCATGTCTGGGGATGGGCAAACGCCGGAAGTCAGATTCGTGTCAGGATCGCCAATCAGTCTCACGACGCAACAACCAACGGTGACGGGCGATGGGATGTGATGCTGACTTCACTGGACGCTGGCGGCCCGCTGAAGATGGAAGTATCCGGTGATGGTGGAATGATCAGCCTGAGCAATATACTTGTCGGTGAAGTCTGGTTGTGTTCCGGACAGTCAAATATGGCAATGACCGTTGCGGGCGTACAAAACGCAGAAGACGAAATTGCTGGTGCCGACATTCCGACGCTGCGCATGTTCACTGTAAGATCCGGGCATTCAACACAACCCCAGGCGGACTGCCAGGGAAAATGGATCAACAGCCATCCCAACTCGGTTGGAAGTTTTTCGGCAACAGCCTACTTCTTTGGCAAACGATTGCACGAAGAATTGCAGGTCCCAATCGGCCTGATCAACTCGTCCGTCGGTGGCACATCGATTGAATCATGGACGAGCTTGTCGGCTCAGCAGGCCGTTCCTGAAATCTCTCCTCGTCTGGCAGCATGGGAAAATGATGACCGGACTTATGAACCGGCTTCCGCAAAGGTGCGATACGAAAAACAACTGGAAGCCTGGGTCGAACAGAAGACGGCCGCTGAACAGGCTGGACGCAAGCCGCCTCGTCGCCCCCAGCTTGCTGTTCAGCCCAGCAAGGATCGCAACTATCCATCCAATTTGTTTAACGGAAAAATTCATCCGCTGGTGGGTTACACCATCAAAGGCGCTATCTGGTATCAGGGTGAAAACAGTGCCGGACGCGGATTTGCAAATCTGTATGGCGTGCAGCTTCGAACACTAATTGATGACTGGCGAACGCGATGGGGGCAGGGCGAATTTCCTTTTGCCTGGGTGCAGCTGCCAAATTTTCGTGCGGAACAGAAGCAGCCAAGTGAATCCAGCGGATGGGTTGAGGTCCAGGAAGGAATGCTGAGAACTCTGGCAGTTCCGAACACGGGCATGGCCATTACTGTCGACGTCGGAGAAGCCAATGACATACACCCGCGAAACAAACAAGCCGTCGGTTCACGATTAGCACAGTGGGCTCTTGCTACTCAATATGGAAAGAACCTTGTCCCGATGGGGCCAACATACCGTTCGGCTTCCGTGAAAGACAACAGAATGATTATCAGCTTCGATCACGTCGGCGATGGATTAAGGGCTGATAAAGAACTGCTGGACGGCTTTGCCATTGCCGGGCCTGATCACAGATTTGTGTGGGCAGATGCCAGGATCGATGGTGACAAAGTCGTCGTTTGGCACGATGACATCGCTAAGCCGCAAAGTGTCCGCTACGCCTGGGCATCCAATCCAAAGATCAGCCTCTACAATTCAGCTAATCTTCCCGCAAGCCCGTTCCGAACCGATGACTGGGAAGTTGCGGACGCTGAATGAACACTGGGGCAGATCACATCACAGGCAACACGCCGCAGAAAGCCAGGCGCACTCTCCTGATATCGGATCGTTCAGTAGACTACGCCTGGAACTGCATCATTCGTGCAACCAGCGTGGCAAGCACACCGGAGTTACAGGAGGGAGCTTGCAAGTTCAGACAGTTCTGAACGAACGCCGCGTTCAAGAGTAATGTGGGCAAAGAGCTTCTGACCCTTCATTCGGTTAATCACATATGTGAGCCCATTGGAAAGGGAATCAAGGTAGGGATGGTCGATCTGCTGGATATCACCAGTCAGAACAATCTTGGTTCCCTGGCCAGCCCGAGTGATAATCGTCTTGACTTCATGCGGTGTCAGATTCTGCGCTTCATCGACGATAAAGTACGTTTGCTGAAGACTACGACCACGAATATAGGCGAGCGGAGTAATCTCAAGCCGATCATCTTTCAGCATGTCATTGATCATGTCGACAGAGCCAGCATTTTCTCTCTTGATGACCGACAGGTTGTCGAACAGTGGTTGCATATAAGGCTCAATTTTCGCCTGGACATCCCCCGGAAGAAAACCCAGGTCACGATTACTGAGAGGCACAATTGGACGGGCGAGAAGGACTTGCCGACAGGCACCTGCCGAAGCACGCTCCAGAGCAGCAGCCAGTGACAGAAGAGTCTTGCCTGAACCTGCGCGACCAACCAGCGTAATCAATTGCACGCGATCATCAGTCAGCGACTGCAATGCAAACGATTGTTCGGCGTTGCGGGGACGAATTCCAAAACAGGCGGCCTTGTTAATTCGGACAAAGGTCTGCTCGTCCGCGTGGTAGGTGGCCAGAACAGATCGCGTACCGTTGCGCAGGATAAAATTCTCATTGCTAACGGGATTCTCTGCCTCAGCGATTTCAGCAGCTGCCACCGTCCCGTCGCCATCGTAGAATTTTTCAAGCACCGAATTCGGAACGTCATTCAGAAGGCGGCGACCTGTATAAACGTCATCGATGTTAATCAGCTTGTCAGTAAAGTAATCCTGCGAAACAAGTCCAAACGCCTTGGCCTTTAACCGAAGATTTGTGTCTTTGGTGACCAGTATGACCTGAGTTTCGGGCTTCAATTCCCGCAGCGCCAACGCGGTATTGAGAATACGATGATCGGCACTGTCTGAAAGTAAAGCCGTGCGAGTTCGAACGGACTCCAGGTTCAATACCACACGAATCCGTCCCAGCCCCTCTCCCAGCTCAGCTCCTTCACCCGACATGACGTCGCCGGTGATTTCATCCAGCGTACGAAGAAACCGTCGCGCCTGAAAGTTGATATCACTGTCGCCTTTTTTGAATCGATCCAGTTCTTCAAGAACGGTGATGGGCAGAACCACATCGTTATCCTTGAATGCGAAAATGCAGGCGGCATCGTGCAGAATCACGTTGGTGTCCAGCACAAACATCTTGGGCCCTGACAGAGGATCAGGCGTTGTTGCCCTGCCAGGGGTGGCCAACTTTGAAACTGGTTCAGCTTCAGATTTCCGAGTCGCTCGCTTCCGTGCCGCCATCTTCCGATTCCCTGAATTCATCGGTCGTTGTTTGAGGCTATCGCTTTAATGAACGCGCCCAGTCAGGGTTTTAGCACTCTTGCCCGTTCAATCAACTGCTGCAGATGAAGATTTCGTTCAGGCAGCCAGGCAAGCCCCGATCCTGCATCCCGATGCGAACTACGATTGACGAATCCCAGTGACATTCACACCGCTGCCAATCAGCAAGTTTTTCTGATAAGCCCATGAATAAAGCGATCCCGATTTTTCCGGAGGCAGGACTT
The DNA here is from genome assembly GCA_020426345.1 of Planctomycetaceae bacterium. Taxonomy (GTDB): domain Bacteria; phylum Planctomycetota; class Planctomycetia; order Planctomycetales; family Planctomycetaceae; genus F1-80-MAGs062. Next base: position 7,705 of record JAGQQE010000034.1, on the reverse strand, counting down.
TCAGGTCAACGAATCCAGCATCATGAAACCAGGCTGTCAGCTCTTCAATGGTATGATGGTATTGATACTGCGGTGCCCACCAGTCGAACGTATCGCAGACTCGGTTTTCATAGCTTGGGTGAGCACTGAAGTTAACGATCTTATTCAGCGTCCGGTTGATTACCGGCGTCCCTCCCAATACAGCCCCCAGGTGACACAAGGGTTTTAATGCTGAATTCGGTAATCGCGTGGTCAGGCACCTGAGTCCGCTGTTCAGCGCTTCCTGCCACCACTGATTTCGTCGATACAGCCACACCGAATACCGACCGCCGGGCTTCACAAACCTTGCCACGGCGTCAAACACTTTTCGAGTGTCAGCATCGTGGTGCATGACACCAATCGAAAATACAAAATCAAATGACGCGGGCGGAAGCGGAAGATGCTTCAAGTCCGCCTGAACGAAATGAACCCTCGGCAGGTGAGCGCACAGCCGGGCAGCTTTCTCCACTGCGCGCGTGTGATCAGCTCCAACCACGGTGGCACCGGCTTCCCCGCAGATTTTTGAATAACGACCGCCACCACATCCCGCGTCCAGAACACGCAGCCCAGCCAACTGATCCAGCGCTATGCCTGTCTTTGCACCGAAAGTTGCGCGGTCTTCGTCTTCATGAGCCACTTCGTAGGTTGTCCATTGATCCCCAAAGCTTTTGAGGTGATCATCCGAAACGAACCTTGGAATCCCGTTCACAACCTTCCACGTTTCGCCGTTATTTCCCTCCGGAGAAAGTGTTTGATTTTCCGAATTCCACACAAGCCGCGCGTGGGTATCAGGATGTCGCAGACTTTCGACCAGGCCAGAGGAAAGCGATGGGGCAGTGATCGACATGGCAGAATTCAAAACTCGATTTCCTGAAGGTCTTCAGCAAGAAAGGCTTCCGGGAAGATGGCACGAATTCCCTCAATTCCAATGGGATCATCTTCCGGATGCTGCGGATCGGCGTGAACCAGATAAAGGGCTTTGACGCCCGCTTCCCGCGCGACTTCCGCAACCGCTGACGAGCAACTATGCCCCGTCTTTTCGGCCCAGTCTGACATCGCATCCGGGAAGTAACATTCATGAATCAGCACATCAACTCCCCGGACGAACTGACTGTAATCTCCCGGAGCGGTGGTATCAGTGATGTAGGCCAATGACTGTTCGGGCCAGTCGATCCGATATCCAATGGATCCACCGGGATGTTCAAGAGACTGCCAGGTAACGACGGCATCGCCAATCGCCACGCCGGATGACGCCGAATCACTTTCCGGCAGCGGACACCACTCAAAATCCGGCTCTACCGGAAACAGCTCCCTGCAGAACAAATGCGTTTTGACAGCAGATAATGTGCTTGCGCTGCCATGAATCCGAAGCGAAGTGATCTGCTTTGTAATCATTGCCACCAGGGGAAACGTCAATCCGCAAATGTGATCCAGGTGCGCGTGAGTCAGAAACACATCCAGGGTGTTTGTCGCCAGTCTGGCTGGCATGCGAAAAAAACCTGTTCCTGCATCCAGTGCAATTCCAGCGTCGGGCAACAGCAGACTGGCGGTTTGCCGTCGCTCGTTCGGGTGGTAACCACCAGTTCCCAGAAAGATTAATCGCATGAAATCTCAACAAGCACAGACGTTTTTAAGGAGCAGTCAATTGCAATGCCCGACTGACAGGCTGCATGTTGTAACGAAATTATCTTCAAAAGTTCAGCGATGTTCTCCGGGCGATAAAAACTGGAACGTTGAAATCTCTGTCTTTGGTAGCTCACCTTCGCCGAAGCTTTGCATCGAACCTACACCATCAACACCGTTCATACGAGCAGACCGTTTTCGGATAATTCCATTGACCATCGATTTCACTGTCCTGATATCAGCGTTGTGCCGGGTTACGCCGTTCACTGTTCGTTGAAAAACCGGGACAGGCCTTAAGTTAAACGCTTCTTCGAAAATCTTCCGTCAGCAATGGCTCCGGCAATTTCAACGGCCCGCCTTTTGCCATGCTGATGCAATGATGCCATCCTTATGCAATGATGTCATCGATAGGCAGACCATAATCCATCTCGGTACGTTTTTGTCCGGGGACTTCCAACAGGCGTGCATTCAGACCAAGCTGTTTCATGATGGTCGCATGAACGTCGGTGACGTAATGCGGTTGATCCACGGCGTGGAAACCCAGTTCGTCGGTGGCTCCATGGGCGACACCTCCTTTGAGCCCCCCCCCCGCCATCCACACACTAAATCCATATGGATGATGATCACGACCGTTACTTCCCTGAGTTCCCGGTGTCCGTCCAAACTCCGTCGCAAAAACAACCATGGTGTCTTCGAGCATTCCTCGACGCTTCAGGTCGGTGATCAGACCAGCAATTGGTCGATCCACCTGAGCAGACAAATTCGTGTGATTCGTCTGCAGATTGGAATGTGCATCCCACGCACCAGCCGCACCATCACCGTGCATGATTTGAATGAAGCGGCACCCCTTTTCAGCGAATCTTCGCGCTGCCAGCAACTGCATACCAAAAGGCCTGGTCTTCGGGTCGTCAAGGCCATAAAGATTGTGTGTATCCTGAGTTTCGTCCTCAAACCGAATCACATCAGGAACCGCGGTCTGCATTCGAAACGCCAGCTCATACGATTTCATACGAGCTCGCAGAGTTGCATCAAGTGGATGTTGTCTGGCACTGATGCCGTTCAGCCGATTGACCAGGGAAAACTCAATCTGTTGTTCGTCACGACTGAGATCCAGTTGTGGCTTTGCGTAAGGCAGGGGATTGGCCGGATCCACTTTTAACGGGATGGAATCGTATGCCGGGCCAAGGTAATGCCCATCCCTGACGTCAAAAAATCGTGGCCCCATTTGTATAAACTGGGGCAGGCTTTCGTTCAGTGAACCCAGTCCGTAGTTGATCCAGGCGCCAATTGTCGGCACGCGTGCATCCAGCATGTGACGGCCGGAGTGAAACTGCACCTGCGCACCATGATTGTCATCGGTCGTCCACATCGAACGCACCACAGAGATATCATCGATCACCTGACCGATGTGAGGGAACCAGTCGCTCACTTCAATTCCGGACTGGCCGTACTTTTTGAAACCCACCTGAAGCGGATAGATGACTTTTCGCTGCTGGCCATTGGCATCGTTGACAACAACAACCCGGACCCTCTTCAGCTTTTCGGGATCCTGCACATCTTTCCATGGCGTTTCATCAATCGATTTCCCGGCAAATTTCGTCAGCATGGGCTTTGGATCAAAGCTTTCCATGTGGCTGACACCGCCCCGCATAAACAGCCAGATCACTCGCTTCGCTTTTGGCTGAAAATGCGGCTGGCCATCGGGTGTCTGGTGGGCGTTTTCGGCCTGGACATCATTCTGCAGCAGGGACGCCAGCGCAACGGCACTCAGCCCATCACGCAGATTGCCAAAGAGATTTCGGCGCGATGTCTTCTTTTGCAGGTCACGTGAAACTTCGCTCATCAACAGCCTCGCGATGCGAAGAAGGTTACTTCAGGACAAACTTCCAAAGGTTCTTACGACCCTCGATTGTCGCGTTTCGTCGTGAAGACATCAAATAAGTTATTCGCGACAGCCTGAATTGTACGCTAATCTTTCGCTTCGGCATTCATGTAACAACACGTCGAAGGCGTCCAGATGAAACTCAGGCAAATTGCTCTCCGCACGGCATCCGGGATCTGTTTTCTGGTACTGACACACCACCAGCACTCTGCAAAGAGCATGGCGGCTCCCCCCATTGCAGCCGATAGTCACGAGCAGCCCACAGACATGCGTCACTGGATCGAGCAGTTCACGGCAGATCGGAATGACCTGAATTACAAGTACCGAAGTGAACTGGATTCTGAACGTTTCACTCGTTTTCAGTCGGAGTACGCTGGCTGGCTGGCGGCCATGGATCAGGTTGACTTCGATCCGATGTCGATTGAGAACCAGGTCGACTACCTTTTGCTCCGGAACCATATCCGCCACGAACTTCAGTTGCTGCAGGCGGACGAAAAACGAGACAGCGAAGCCATCAGACTTATCCCGTTCTGGACGGAAATCATCGATTTCATCCGCACACGTGACCAGATGAAGAAGGCGGAAGGAGCGGACGCGGCAACAACACTTCACAACGTATCGACGCAGTCCGATTCACTGAAGAAAGCGATCGAAAACGGCGAATACAAGGAATTCGATCCGATTGTGGCGCTTCGAGCCGCAGAACGAATCAACCATCTTCGCGAGCGCATGGCGGAGACGCACCGCTTTTACGATGGATACGATCCCGTCTATTCCTGGTGGTGTAAGGAACCCTTCGCAAACGCAGACCAGTCCCTCACCCAGCTGGCAAAGATTGTCCGCAGCTCTGTCGCAGGCATCCCGGAAAACGATAAGGACAGGATTGTCGGGCTGCCCATTGGCGAACAGGCGCTACTGGATGAACTTGCGTTCGAACACATTCCATATTCACCATCTGAACTCGTGCGGATCGCAGAACGAGAGTTCGCATGGTGCGATACGGAAATGGAAAAAGCTGCAACAGAAATGGGATTCGACGACTGGCGAGATGCTCAGGAAAAGGTCAAGACGCTGCATGTTGATCCCGGCGATCAGCCGGAAATGATCCGCGAACTTGCGTGGGAAGCCATTCAGTTTCTTCAGCAAAACGACCTGGTCACAGTACCCCCACTTGCTGCAGACACATGGCGCATGGACATGATGTCGCCTGAGCGGCAGCGACTCAATCCCTTCTTTCTGGGCGGTCCATCCATCATTGTTTCTTTCCCGACGGATTCCATGACGCATCCGGAGAAGCTGATGAGCATGCGCGGTAACAATATTCACTTTGCCCGTGCAACCGTACATCACGAGTTAATTCCGGGGCACCGGCTTCAATACTTCATGAAAGAGCGTTACCGCCCTTATCGCAAAGTATTCAGTACGCCCTTCTGGATCGAAGGCTGGGCGCTGTACTGGGAAATGCGTCTCTACGACATGGACTTCGCAAAGTCGGCAGAAGATCGCGTTGGTATGCTGTTTTGGCGCAAACATCGATGTGCACGAATCATTTTTTCTCTCAACTATCAACTTGGTCGATGGAGCCCGGAGCAGTGCATTGAATTCCTGATCAGTCGTGTGGGTCATGAGCCAGCCAACGCTGCGGCCGAAGTTCGGCGTTCGGTAATGGGCGGCTATGGACCGCTGTATCAGGCGGCCTACATGCTCGGCGGTCTGCAGATTCGCGAACTTCGGCAACAACTCGTCGGCACGGGTAAAATGACCGATCGCCAGTTCCACGATGCCGTCCTGCAACAGAACTCAATTCCCATTGAACTGCTGCGAGCTCAACTGACACGACAGCCATTGACAAAGGACTTCCGTACGATTTGGCGGTTTGCAGGCGAACCACAGGCCACCGAACAACCAGCCGCCAAATAGCAGACAGAATCCCGTTGCATGCGGCCTGAACCGTGAAAACCATGCCACCTGAACAGTGAAAACCGAAGCTCAGCACAACGTCATTCGCGATCGCGAATGCGTCGCCAACGCACAACTGGTACATCATCTGATGGTAATAAAATCGTTGTGGTTAATCATTGCATGCGTCAGATTCTCCCGCACCCGCTGAGTGGTTTGATCAGCAGCGATACCAGTCAGGATTCCGCGGGTCTCCGACATGGCCTCGATGCACGCAGCCTGTTCTTCCTCAGATGGTTCACGGCACAGAATTCGGCGAAATACAGCTCTGACAAATTCCTCATCCGTTTCAATTTGACCATCACGAGCCATATTTGCGGCAATGGTTCTGGCCATCCTCAGAGACAGCTCACTGTTTGCCAGTGCCAATGCCTGTTGCGGTACTACGCTTTCGGACCTTCGGTAACATCGCAGAATATCCGCGTCGTCAAACATGGCGAGGAATTCGTTTTGATCGTCCCGGGAATGTTTGAAGTAAAGACTTCGGCGATACACATTTGACTTTGAATTCGCATCCAGCGACGGCCCCCCCATGGTCAGGTCGAGAGCACCGGCGAGTTGCAGCAGACTGTCGCGGATCACCTGCGATTCCATTCGAACGGGATTGCGTCGCCAGTAGTACGCATTCTCCCGATCCGTCGACATGGTCGCATCATCGCTGCCCAGCGTCGATGTGCTGAGCTGCCAGGTGCGCGAGGTTACAATCAGCCGATGGATGTGCTTCATGCTCCAGTGATTCTCCATCAACTCAGCGGCCAGCCAGTCCAGTAGTTCGTGCTGCACGGGCTGCCTTGCTCGCAATCCGAAATCGGTTTCGGTTTCGACCAGTGGCTGCCCGAAATGGCGCAGCCAGATGTGGTTGACTGCGACCCGGGCCGTTAGAGGATTCCTTCGATCAATCATCCATCGTGCCAAAGCCGTGCGGCGCCCCGTACTGGTTGACGGATACGGTTGTCGGCGGGATTCTTCCTTTTCATCGGGCCCTTCCAACGCCTTCTTCGAGGCTGTCAGCGACGTGTAGTCTTCGCCCGGCTCATCGACCGCTTTCCTGGCTCTTGCGAGATGATCCCTTGCGGCCGTCATTGCTTTGCTGTCGTCTGGTTTCTGCTCCGCCTGAGCCATACTGAGCTCCGCCTGAGCCAGTTCGTATCGTCGCGCGGCAACAGCCGCTCTCGCAATCGCCGCCTTTGATTCTTCCACATCCATGGAAGCTGCCGGCGGCAAACCAGATTTGGCACGATCTGCATCAAATGCAGTGCGAACTGCGTCCGGACGCAGTTCAGCGGCAGCAAGGGAAAGCCGGGCCACCTGAAGTGACTTTTCTGCAGCTTCGATCGTCAATGGCAAATCCGGCTGAGCATCATTGCTTGCAGGAATCAGTGAGTAGTCCATGGGAAGTCTGCGGACACTGATCGAATCAAAAGCCACGGCGGCATCGAAGGCCACAAGGTCCATGACACCGTCTTCACGCGGGACGGGTAACTGATACGCAATCCTGTGTTCGCCATTCAAAAGCACATTGACCAGGCCTCCGCGGATCGCAATCGTCATTTCGTAGGGCGTGTTCAGGCTGACAGGCAGGGCTTTCGCTGCCTTTGGGGGATAAACCTGCTGACCATCTTTCTTGTAAGAGACCTGTAATTTTGAACCTCCCTCCACGGCGCTCAGGTAGATCATTTTCTCGTTGGCGTTTTCGGTCGTTCCGCCCGGTGTCGTACCGGTCACATCAAACGCCAGCCCGACAGACTTCCACTTGTCTCCTCCAGTTGTCGTGAATCTGATTGACGCGATGAAATCAGCGGGATGATGATGCCGAGTCCGAAGGAAGGCCCGCGAAGCACCGGTTTGAGTTTGAATCAGCTTGCCGCCGGCAACGGACCACGATCCGGCGCCCAGCTGCCAGTCGTCTTCGCGAATAGAATCGAAATCATCGACAATGAAGTCATCTGATTCTTCATCTGCGCCAGCATTGGCAGGCGTTGTCTTCAACTGCTGCAGCGTTGCCAGTTGTTTCTGTGCCCTTACAACTGCCTCCCTGGCTTTGGCAATCGCCTGCTGTGCATCCTCCAGACTATCTTCCAGTACAAATTCCTGCAGTGCAGGGTTGACTGCAACCGGAGGAAGTTCGACGGGTTCGATGTGCAAGGGCGCGGATGTCAGAATAGCCGGCAGACCAGGCTGAATCACCTGAGACTTATCGATGTTCTTCTCGTCGCCGCGCAG
>JAGQQE010000348.1 GCA_020426345.1 Planctomycetaceae bacterium | reverse complement strand
AGCCTGTTTCCGCGAAGTGGCGTCATCGGTGCCATTGAGGCAGACTTCAATAATGAGACGGGGAATATTGCATTCCGAGCCGACTTTCCGAATCCCGACGGACTGCTGAGACACGGGCAAACAGGGACGGTGCTTCTCAGCCGAGTGCATGAGAACGCCATCGTCATCCCTCAGCGAGCGACGTTCGAGATCCTCGCCAAAAAGTATGTCTACGTCGTTGACGAACACAACGTTGTTCATCAGCGCGAAATCAGGATCCAGAACGAACTGGACGACATCTATGTGATCGAATCCGGACTGGAAGTTGACGAAAGAATCGTCTTCGAAGGCGTACGCCAGGTGCGCGATGGCGAAGAGGTGGAGTGTGAATTCAGGTCGCCTGAAGAGGCACTTGAGCATCTGAAATTTCACGCAGAATAAGAGATACCTTCAAATGTTTGCAAAATTCCTGCACCGTCCGGCGCTGGCAATTGTCATCTCGCTGCTCATCCTTTTCATGGGTGGCCTGGCAATCGTTTCATTGCCGATTTCTCAGTTTCCGTCTGTCGCACCACCCAGCGTGATTGTTGCAGTTTCGTATCCCGGCGCCAGCGCAAATGTACTGGTCGATTCGGTGCTTGTGATACTGGAACAGGCAATCAATGGTGTGCAGAACATGCGCTATATGACCTCCTCAGCAACCAGTGCCGGGGAGGCCACGATTCAGATCATCTTTGAACCCGGCACCGACCCAAACGTCGCGGTGCTGAACGTGAATAACCGAATCAATATTGTCAAGAACCGGTTGCCGCCGATCGTAGAACGCGAAGGGATTATTGTTCTGCAGAACATGTCCAGCATGCTGATGTACGTGAATGTTTTCAGCAAGGACAAGAACGTCGATCAGAACTTTCTTTACAACTATGCCACCGTCAACCTGTTACCCGAAATCAAACGGATCCAGGGCGTCGGGACGGCCAATATTCTGGGTAATCGTGCGTATGCCATGCGCATCGAATTGAACCTGGAGCGACTTCGTGCCTACAGCATTTCTGCCGCTGACGTCATGGAGAAGATCGCCGAACAAAGCATGATCGGTTCTCCCGGTCGACTCGGACAGGCCACGGGAAAGACGTCTCAGACAGTTGAATATGTGCTGACCTGGGTCGGACGTTACAACAAGCCGGAGCAGTACGAGAACATCATCCTGAAGGCGAACCCGGATGGTGAGATTCTGCGCATCAGGGACGTCGCGACGGTGGAATTAGGATCTTCATTCTACGACCTCTATTCAGACATCGACGGGGATCCTTCTGCAGCCATCGTGCTCAAGCAGACGCCCGGATCCAACGCCACGACCGTCATCGAAGAAGTGAAGGCTAAGTTAGAAGAAATCAAGGAAGCGTCATTTCCTCCGGGCATGGATTTTGAGGTCAGTTATGACGTTTCAAAGTTTCTGGATGCCTCGATTGAAAAAGTCGTCCACACACTGTTTGAAGCATTCGTGCTGGTCTCACTTGTCGTGTTCCTGTTTCTCGGAGACTTTCGAAGCACTCTGATTCCAACACTGGCGGTCCCCGTATCGTTGATCGGAACCTTCTTCTTCATGTTGATGTTTGGAATGTCCATCAACCTGATCACCCTCTTTGCGCTGGTTCTCGCGATTGGTGTTGTTGTAGATGATGCGATCGTGGTGGTGGAAGCTGTCCATGAAAAGATGCATTCGAAACATCTGAGTCCGTACGCTGCGACGAAGGAAGTCGTCAAAGAAATCAGCGGGGCGATTATCGCCATTACGCTCGTGATGACAGCGGTCTTCATTCCGGTCACATTTATGTCAGGGCCGGTCGGCGTCTTTTACCGACAATTCGGGCTGACCATGGCGATGTCTATTGTGCTGTCCGGGGTGGTCGCATTGACCCTCACACCGGTCCTGTGTGCAATGCTGCTGAAACCCCACGACCACGGGAAGAAAAAATGGCGAGGGCCACTGACAATCATGCTCCAGTGGATTGACAGAGCCATCGAGCGGCTCACGGGAGGTTATGCGTGGATACTGAAAGGAATCGTGACACAGCGATTCCTGACGATGGTGACTGTTGCGGGCTTCTGTGTCGGCATCTTCCTGGTGAACAACGTTCTGCCATCCGGCTTCATTCCGCTGGAGGACCAGGGCATCATCTACGGAATTATCCAGACACCTCCTGGTTCAACACTGGAATACACAAACTCCAAGTCACATGAACTGGCCGCGATCTGCAAAGAAATGGACGAAGTCGTTTCTGTTTCTTCCCTTGCGGGGTACGAGGTACTGACGGAAGGTCGCGGGTCAAATGCGGGGACTTGTATTATCAATCTCAAACCCTGGGCCGACCGAAAGCTGACGTCAAAACAAATCATTGAAGAACTGGAGAAAAAGGGAAGCGCGATTGCCAACGTCAAGCTGGAGTTCTTTGAACCGCCCGCAGTCCCCGGATTCGGTGCCGCGGGTGGCTTTTCGCTGAATCTGCTCGACAAGACAAATAGCGGCGACTACCAGCAACTCGGAGAGGTGACCGATAAGTTTCTGGATGCTTTATCCAAACGCAAAGAGCTGAAGGGGTTGTTCACATTCTTCGCCAGCAACTACCCACAATATGAATTGGTCATTGATAACGACGTTGCCATGCAAAAAGGCGTCTCCATCGCCGATGCCATGGAGAATCTGTCGATTGTCGTTGGGAGCACGTGGGAGCAGGGATTCGTCCGCTTCGGCCAGTTCTTCAAGGTCTACGTTCAGTCATCTCCTGAGTTCCGTCGGTATCCGGAAGACCTTGAAAATATGTTCGTGAAGAACGAACGCGGCGAAATGGTTCCCTATTCGGCTTTCATGAAGCTGGAAAAGAAGCAGGGGCTCAACGAAATCAATCGGTATAACCTTTACACCACAGCCGCTATCCAGGGGGCACCAGCATCCGGCTACAGCAGCGGAGAAGCCATCGCTGCCATCCAGGAAGTTGCCGAACAGACACTACCGCGTGGATTTGGGATCGACTGGCAGGGCTTGTCGTATGACGAAGCCAAAAAAGGAAATACAGCCGTCTATATTTTCCTTGTGGTGGTGATGTTTGTTTATCTGGTTCTGGTGGGTCAATACGAGAGCTTTATTCTTCCGCTGGCTGTCATCATCTCCCTTCCTGTTGGGCTGTTCGGATCGTTCCTGCTGCTGCAGGCCATGGGACTTGCCAATGACGTCTACGCACAGATTGGGCTGGTTATGCTCGTCGGGCTTCTCGGGAAGAACGCCATTCTGATTATTGAGTTCGCAGTGCAGCGGCGTCAGGAAGGTGTCAGTATAAAGGATGCCGCGATCGAAGGCGGAAGACTTCGATTCCGTCCGATTCTGATGACGTCATTCGCATTTATTGCCGGACTGATTCCGCTGGTACGCGCAACCGGCCCAGGTGCCATTGGAAATCGCACCATCGGAACGACCGCCGTCGGCGGGATGCTTGTCGGAACCATCATTGGCGTGCTGGTTATTCCCGGACTCTATTACCTGTTCGGAAAAATGGCTGACGGCAAAGCATTAATCCGGGACGAACACGACAACCCCCTGAGCGAACTGTTTGAACGCGAACAGAAGGCCTGATCTACGGTCGGGAAGCACATTGCCACACGGGCCCCTTCAGGAACAGCGTTGAATTGCCATGGACCGAGAAGCAATCATTCGAGAGATTCAGGAGCGATTTGCTCAGCACGAGAACCTGTTGAATGAACGTGAGCGGCGATTTTACGCAGCACGAGAGGCTATGCGTCTTGGCCGGGGCGGAATTGCACTTGTCAGCAAGGCCCTCCGAATGTCGCCCAACACCATCAAGCGTGGCATGATTGAGATTGCGAATCCGTCTCCCGAAGACGCGGGGGCCCCGCCGCGTATCCGTAAACCGGGGGGCGGGCGAAAACCGGGGCAGCAATAGCCGCAGGGGTCGCCATGAATCCAGTGCCGCAGCGTCCATCGATTTCCAATTAACTGGCTCCCTGGAAATTCGCCTGCGTCACGTCGCCTGCGTCACGTCGCCTGCGTCACGTTGTTCGCGTCACGTTGTCTCGGAGCCCAAACTCCCGGGAATGCCGAACTGAATGCGACATTCAGCGAGCCCGACCATATTAACGATTGGGACGGACGTACGCGTTTTGCGGGTCAGCCTGAACAGTGATGCCCGTGTACCATCAACTTATTTATTGTTCCCCGCACCCTCAATGTTCGGCTTTCCAATCCGGAAATCTCACGCCGATGAACCAAATGGATCGGTGCAGAAATCTCCCGTCAGTCACGGGATACCCTACGCTGCCTCGGATGATCCGCGAGGAACCGATCGAGTCGGGTGTGATTCTCGACCACCGCTCGCTGATCGAAAACCGGACAGATTTGTTCACTGGCATGGAATGCCACTTCCCGAATGCCCTCAAGGATGAGATCCATGAGCGTTTCTAAACGCCCTGCAATTCAGCGCCTCGCGCAGCGCTTTCCAGAAGCCGTGGCACTCCTGTCGCTTGTTACGACCGTGGCGGGTTGCAAGGTTCCTCAACTGTGCTGTGCGGATCACGGTAAGGCGATTCCGTCAACCTTTAATGGACAGACGAGCTCCGAGAACTCCGGACAGCTTGACCTGCATCAATTCTTCAATGACCCGATGCTGACCAGCCTGATTGATCAGGCCATGGTCGACAATCAGGAATTGAAAATTCTTGCTCAGGACATTCGAATCGCCCAAAACGAGATCATGGCGAGACAGGGGGCATACCTGCCATTTGTCTGGTTTGGAGGAGGGGCGGGTGTCGAGAAGCCCAGCTTCTTTACGCCACAGGGCGCCGTCGAGGATCAGTTGACAGTAAACGGCCGCGGATTCCCGGATCCCCTGCCAGACTTTCTGGTTGCCACCAATGTTTCCTGGGAGATCGACATTTGGGGGAAACTGCGCAACGCTAAGAATGCAGCTTGTCTCCGTTATCTGGGTACCGCCGAGGGACGGAATTACGTCATCACGAGACTTGTCGCAGAGATCTCAGAGAACTACTACGAACTGCTTGCTCTTGATCAACGCCTGCAGACTCTCGACAAAACCATCTCTCTGCAGGAAAAGAGTCGAGACGTTGCCACAGCAATGAAGGAAGCTGCTCGAGGAACAGAACTGGCCGTTCAACGATTTCAGGCAGAAGTCAGAAAGAATCAAAGTGAGAAGCTGCTGATTCAGCAACGCATCGTAGAGACTGAAAACAGAATCAATTTTCTGGCTGGTCGGTTTCCACAGCAAGTCGATCGTGCAGCCGTTGACTTTTTCGAACTGGAGCTGCCTCTGTTGAGTGTCGGCGTGCCATCACAATTGTTGCAGAACAGAGCGGATATTCGTCAGGCACGACAGGAACTGGCGGCATCCGGGCTGGACGTGAAGGTGGCAGAAGCCCGCTTCTACCCATCACTTGTCCTGAGCGCGGGGGTAGGCTACCGAGCATTCGACGGACGTTACCTGTTCTCTACACCGGAATCGATCATCTACAACGCAGCCGGCGAAGTTGTCGCCCCTCTAATCAATCGAAAGGCCATCAAGGCAGATTACCTGAATGCGAATGCCGAGCAGTTGCAGGCAGTCTACAATTACCAGAAGGTGGTGCTGAATGCGTTCACCGAAGTAATGAACTCCATGACCAAGGTAGAAAACTACGGCAAGAGTATCGAGCTCAAAAGACAGCAATTGGCTTCTCTGGAAGCGTCCGTGGAGTCTGCCACACGACTGTTTCAGAATGCTCGCGCCGAATACGTTGAAGTGCTGCTGGCACAACGGGATCTGAACGAAGCCAGATTCGACCTGATTGAAATGAAGCAGGGACAGTTGTCGGCAACTGTGCGTGCCTATCAGGCGCTTGGCGGTGGCATGCAGCCTCGTGGATTCGATGTGGCCCTCTCACGTTAAACAGACGTCGCCGTGAGAACTCTGCCCCGGACGCCCCCCGCTTGAACCGAACAACCGGGGTGCAGCAATGATCTCTGGTATCGTGCCTCCGCAATTCACGCGAATCCCTGAAGCCTCCCGGTCTGAAACACCAACCAGCGTTTACCTTCGGTTGGCCACCTGTTGAAAAACGGGACTGGCTCGACCACGAGACATTTAAGTACGATCGTTACCAGTCGTCCTGCGTGCCTATCCCGTTTTCTTCAGCGGACAGTTGGCAACACGCGGTATTCAGCAACACGCAATGGT
>JAGQQE010000347.1 GCA_020426345.1 Planctomycetaceae bacterium | reverse complement strand
GTCATCAAACCAGGAATGGATTCGAGGCAGGTGATTGCTCGATTCGAATCTGAACGCCAGGCACTGGCGATGATGGAACATTCGAACATTGCACATGTGCTGGACGTTGGTGAAACCGAACAGGGACGCCCATATTTTGTGATGGAGCTCGTTCGCGGTGTTCCGATTACCGAGTTCTGCGAACGTCAGGACACCACCATCCGCGATCGGCTGAAGCTGTTCACTGAAGTTTGTCTCGCGGTACAGCATTCACACTCCAAGGGCATCATTCACCGTGACATCAAGCCATCGAATGTTCTGGTGACACTGCATGATGGGCAGCCGGTTGTGAAGATGATTGACTTTGGAGTTGCCAAGGCTCTGAATTCACAACTGACAGATCGAACGCTGTTCACGAATCACGCTCAAATGATCGGGACTCCGTTGTACATGAGCCCTGAACAGGCCGAAATGAGCGGACTTGGTGTTGACACTCGCACCGACATTTATGCCCTGGGCGTGTTGCTGTACGAATTACTGACTGGCTCGACCCCGTTCGACGAAGAGCGTCTGAAACGAGTCGGCTTCGATGAAATGAGACGAATTATTCGGGAAGAAGAACCTCCACGACCAAGCATGCGAGTGAGTACTGCAGGCAGAGATCGCGAGACAATCAGCGATAAACGCGTCCTGAATTTAAAACGTACCGGAGAACTTCTGAAAGGCGAGCTTGACTGGATTGCCATCAAGGCTCTGGAAAAAAATCGTTCCCGTCGGTATCAGACGGCTCAGGAATTCGCTGAGGATATTCGTCGCTACCTGGCCAATGAACCGGTCAACGCATGCCCCCCGTCGAATACCTACCGACTTCGAAAACTTCTGGCAAGGCATCGTTCGATAGCCATCACCGCCGGGATCGCGGGCCTGCTGCTTGTCAGCGCCACAGCGATTTCAACGGCCTTTGCGTTTGAGGCATCCCGCGCCCGTCAACTCATGTCCGACGCGAAGGACTCGGCAGAACTCAAGGCGTCCATTGCAAATGCTATCAGCCGTTTTCTTCGCGACGATCTGCTCCGCTCATCACTTTCGGCGGGCGCGGATCGCAGCATCAGTTTACGTGAAGCCCTGGACAAAGCCTCCGTTGCCATTGAAGGTCGATATGCTGATCAGCCACTTGTCGAAGCCGAAATTCGATCGACGCTTGGGCTTGCGTACAACGCGCTTGGCGAACAGCGAGCAGCCATGCGACACATGGATCGTGTCTTTCAGCTTCAGTCCTCCCATTTGGGGGAGCTCCACCGAGATACCCTGAAGACTATGTTCCATAAGGGTAACATTCTTGCGTCGTACGACCGTACCTCAGACTTGACGCTCAAAGAGCGTTCGGCAAGAGCTGCGCAGCAACTGGAAGCCACTCTGAAGCTGCAGCGGGAGGCTCTGGGAGAGTCAGATCCCGATACGCTCACGACCATGGGGCACCTGGCGTTGTGTTTTAGTCGTTCGGGACGGTTCGCCGATGCTCAACTGATGTTCGATCGGGCGAATGCGGGCTTCACCCAGGCGACTGCTCCGAACGACCATCGAGCCATGGATTGTCTGGAACAAACGGTTGCCTTCCTGAAAGCCCATGGCGAAACAGAACAGGCACACAAAGTACAGCTTACCATTGATGAGCGGCGACACCGACGTTCAACAAAGGAAACGGATGAACTGCAGAAGGCCGTTGAGGCGTGTCGTGAACAGGTTGCTTCAAGAGTACGAGCGCTGGGCAGTCGAGCCCCCCAGACCATGGAGGCGTGTATCCGTCTGTCAGAGACACTGTTGAAATGTCGACGCGGGGAAGAAGCCGAAGAAATCCTGCTCAACGTACTCAGAACACAGGAAAATGACCTGGGGCAGGAGGACGAATTGACCGTGCAGACGCGCAGGAAACTGGGGTGTCTGTATCTTGAACTGTCTCAGCTGGATAAGTCTGCGGAATACTTTACGTCTGTTCTGGATCAGGCAGATGTTGATGCGACCACAATTCAGAGTCTCAAGTTCATTGCGGAAACTCGGAAGTTTCAACAGCGGTTCTCGGATGCGGCCCGGCTGCATGGGATCATTGCGGAAACGGAATCGCGACTCTACGGCTCCGACGACCCTCGAGCAGTTCGTTCACTCAGAGACGAAGGCGCAACCTACGCTTTAATGCATGACATGGAACAGTTACAGCGCGTCACCACGGAGATTCTGCAATGCGTTGGAGCAGAGCATCCGGACGCTGTCTTCTGCCAGTTGGCTCTGGGGGCCGAATACCTTTCGCAGGGGAATCTTGAGTCTGCTGAGGAGGTCTTTGGAGCGGTTTTTTTTCGGTCGACGGATACTGTCGACGGGGATGATCCACTGACGCTGGTTGCAGGCAGCAAACTGGCCGTTGTTTATCAGCAACTTGGAAAGACCGTCGAAGCCGAAACGCTGAGTCGGGACATGTTAAAGAGGGTTGAGTCTGCATTTGGTCCGGTCCATGTCCACACATTCATTGCTGTTTGCCAGCTGGCCTCTGTTTGCATTGATGCAATGCGGCTTGAGGAGGCTTCGGATCTCTGTATTCGCGCTTCAGGAATCCAGCCCCAGCTGGTTTCACAGACTCATCAGAAAGTTTCCAACCTGAAAACACTGGCTGAGGTCTTTGAAAAACTCCGTCTCGCGGGGGGCGCTGACAGGGCCGAATACCTGAACGTCGCCAATCGACTGGTGAATGAGGCCAGGGGGGCTGGTGAAACGGAATTGGTGCAAACCTGGTCAAAAATGCTGGATGCCACGTTTCCCGAATAAGCCCATTGTTTCCGCTGTTTCTGGCGGAAACCTACTGAAAGAGCCAGTCCGTGCAACCACTTCTTGCTTTTTTTCGAGGCCAATTGCAATCGGAGGGAGTCATCTGGGGCAGCATGGTTCGATAGACGCCAATCGGTGAAAGATGGTGGCGGAGCTATGTCGACGGCACCACGTCCTGAGTCAGTTTGCTCTGTCGATATCCAATAGTGACTTGAAGAATCGGGATGCGGTCCCGTCGCACTCCCGGTGACATTCTCCCTATGAGACTGGCTTTGTCGAATGTTGTCGAAAAGCGGATCGATAGGCCGTCGGAGTTCGGCCGGTGATTCTCAGGAAGTGAATTCGCAGCAACTGGGCGGAAGCGAACCCAGATCGTGCGGCGATTTGATCAACGCTCAGTGAGGTTGTTTCCAGCAGGCGTTGAGCCAGTTTGATGCGTTCAAAGGCCAGCCACTTCGCGGGCGTCGTGCCGGTCTGGTCTCGAAATCGACGCGCGAAGGTGCGGCTGCTCATGCTGGCTCTGTCGGCCATTGATTCGATAGAGTGTTCGTCCGACAAATGCATTAAAAGCCACTGCTGCAACGACGCAAGGCGAGTGTCCTCGCACTTTGTAACGGGTCGATCAATAAATTGAGCCTGTCCGCCATCGCGATGAGGAGGAACGACCAAACGGCGAGCCACCTTGTTGGCGATCTCCGCCCCGAAGTCTCGACGGACCAGATGCAGACACAAATCAATTCCGGCAGCGCTGCCGGCGGCAGTTAAAATATTTCCGCCATCGATGTACAGAACCTTTGGGTCCACTTGAGTGTCGGGGTAGTCACGTTGAAGTCGATCGGCGTAACGCCAGTGCGTTGTTGCGGAACGACCGTCCAGCAATCCAGCCGCCGCCAACACAAACGCCCCGGAACACAACGACATGATTCTTGCTCCTCGATCATGGGCACGGCGGAGGGAGCGAAGCAGAGTTTCAGGAGGCCGTTCGTTGATGTCTCGCCAGCCGGGGATGATGATCGTTCCGGCATTGCCGAGCGTCTTCAGTCCCTTGTCGATCTGCAGTGAGATTCCGGCCAGAGTTCTGATTGGGCCTGATTCTGCGGTACATGTCGTGAAGTGATACCACGGACTGATATCGGGCCGCGGCAGACCGAACACTTCCACGGCGATTCCGAATTCGAAAAAGGCGATTCGATCATATGCGACTGCCACGACATTGAGGTTCTTCGGCGACATGGCAGTATTTTATCGTAAGTTGTCTTTTATGCCACTCGATTCTCTTCAGCGTTCTCGTGAAACTCCACGCGACAGTTCTTTCAGGGAGAAAACACGATATGCGAATTAAATCACAAGTGACGGCGATAGACGCAGCCACACCGGAAACTGCGCTGGCTCATTTCCAGACAAGGATGACGTTCGAAACTGATTGCTGGGACGTTCACCATTCGATCGAAAACGATGTTGCGAATTTTGTACTGCTGGATGTGCGATCCGAAAGTTTGTTCAACGCCGGGCACGTTCCCACCGCCGTTCATCTGGCTCATTCTCAGATTCGAACCGAGACGCTTCCTCCCTTGCCAGCCGGCGGAATTTACGTTGTGTACTGTGCAGGACCACACTGCAACGGAGCCAACAAGGCGGCCATCAGAATCGCTCTGCTGGGCCTGCCAGTCAAGGAAATGATCGGCGGTATCGAAGGCTGGAAGGACGAAGGCTTTGAACTTGTTTCCGACTAAAAACGTTTCATCAGGTGCCTGCAAAAAGAAAGAAGAGAATTCATATGACACAACTCAGAAATTCTGTATTGCTTGATCAGGCGAGTCGATGCGTCGCTCACGAACATGATCCGTCACAGGGATTGGTGCAACCCATTTACACGTCGACGTCGTATCATTATCTGGACGAAGCGGCTCAGCCTTACCCTCGCTACTTTAACACGCCAAATCAGGAGTCCGTCTCCAGAAAGATTGCAGCGATCGAAAATGCCGAGGCGGCTATCGTGTTCAATTCGGGAATGGCGGCGATCAGCACCTGCGTGTTGTCGCTGGTGAGGCCCGGTGATCATCTTCTGATGCTGCGAGGCTTATACGGCGGAACGCATTCGTTTCTGGTCAGCGAATTGACGAAGTGGGGAGTTGACTTTGACTTTGCTGCCAACATCGAAGAATTCGCCACAAAGTGTCGTCCGAATACGGTGCTGGCCTACATCGAGTCTCCGACAAACCCGTGCCTTGACATTCTTGATCTGCGCGCAATGGTGCAGTTTGCTCGTGATGCAGGAGTGCTGACGGTCATCGACAACACATTCGCATCGCCGATCAACCAGAATCCAATCGACTTTGGCATTGATCTGGTCGTGCACAGCGGAACAAAGTATCTCGGCGGGCACAGCGATCTCACAAGCGGCGCGGTTGTTGGCAGCAGGAATTTGCTCGACCGCGTTGCTGAGCAGGCAAGAAAATTTGGCGGCGCACTCAATCCGCAGGATTGTCACTTGCTGGAGCGAAGTCTCAAGACGCTGGACGTTCGAGTGACTCGTCAAAACGAGAACGCGATGGCTGTTGCCACGTTTCTGCAATCGCATCATGCAGTCACAAGGATCTTGTATCCCGGTCTCAGTTCACACCCGGAACACGCGCTCGCCAAAACGCAGATGCGAGGTTTTGGCGGAATGATGGCCTTTGAACTGCATCCTAATCAGCCGATTCGTGAGTTTCTGACCAGGCTGAAACTGATTACACCTGCGATGAGCCTGGGCGGCGTGGAATCGATCATCAGTATTCCAGCATTGACTTCACACAAATACGTCAGTGAAGACGACCGCCGGCAAAGTGGTGTGACTCCCAACTTGTTGCGACTATCGATTGGAATCGAAAGTCCGCGTGACCTGATAGCGGATCTCGATCAGGCAATCGAAAAGTCTTCGCAAGATGCCAGCTAAACGGAGCGTGATATGAAAACCAGCATCGTTGATTCGTTCACGAATGTACCGTTCAAGGGGAATCCGGCGGGCGTTTGTCAGGTGGACAAAGAGCTGACCGATGAAGTGATGTTGTTGATCGCTCAGGAACTTGGACTTTCGGAGACCGTGTTTGTCAGACCAGTCGATGCTGCCAGATTTTCGGTCCGCTTCTTTTCGCCCAAAATGGAGATTCCATTGTGCGGACACGCAACCCTGGCCGCGGCGAAGGTCGTTTTTTCTGATTCGGCTCCGACCGAAATCTGTTTTTTGACTCAACAGGGGCTAAGTCTGCGAGTTTCTCGGCGAGGCGATTGGCTTCGCATGGAATTTCCGGTCTACCAAACTCAACCTGCCGATGCGCCTTCACAACTGCTTGCCGCACTCGGGCTGGATCGGATTCTCGCATCAGTGTTTAATCAGGAGACGCAGATCCTGATGCTGGAGATCGAATCAACAGAAGTGCTGGCCAATCTTCAGCCCGACTTCGCGGCA
>JAGQQE010000346.1 GCA_020426345.1 Planctomycetaceae bacterium | reverse complement strand
GGCCTCTTCCGTTCGCATATGAGTCAACGGGCGCAGTGACTCAGTTCACGAATACGCTGGAACCCAATTCAAGAAGCCGGGAAGTCTTCACGTTTCACCGGCCTGAAGAATTGCTTCGCCCCAATAGATTTTGACGGTCTCATCTGACTCAGCGACTGCACAGCAGGTGAACACCACGTTGTGCACATAGCCGGTGACTTCCCACGGCGCTTGGGGTTGCAGAATCCATGAGTTCCCGACACCGATGATCTTCGACGGATCTTTGAAATCGTGTAACGCAACGCCGAGTCGGTAAACGGCCCCGTCCATGCTCTCAAAGACACCCTGATAAATGGAAAGCCAGCCTTCCTGCGTTTTAATCGGCGGAGCTCCAGGGCCAATCTTCATTTCATCCCAGTGGTATGGCTCGGGCTTCATCACAAACTTAGATTCACCCCAGAAGACGAGGTCCGGCGATTAAGTAATCCAGATCGACCAGGGCGCAATTTCCGAATGAGGTCTGTCGAGCCGCGCGTAGAATCCGTTGAACTTTTCCGGAAAGATCCCGACGTTGTGGTAGTCGGCCTGCGTAATGCAGCAGCGCCCTGGCGCGGGCAAACAATTCGTTTTTTCCCGCCATGTCGACCGCTCCGACAAATCGAATTTGTTCGCCATCCAGGTGCGGTTCCACCTGTTCGCGAAAATAGGTTTCATCCTGAATAATGCCGGCAATGATGAGTGGCTGTCGGCTTTGCTGCGCGACCTCAATCGCAAGGTGGACCCCTTTGTCCGGATGAATTCGTCCGAGGAAAATGAGAGCGTCACCGTTCGCTGCTTGCAGTGGGTACAGAGACACGTCGATGCCGTTGTAGACCGTACCAAGATAATTCAGACCTGGGGCGCGGTCAGACTCACTGATCGACACGTAGTTTCCGTCACAGTACTTTTGGTACACCGGCATAATTTTCGGTGAGGAAAACCCGTGGATCGTTGTCAATACCGGAGTCTTCACGAGCCGAGAGTATGGCAGCGCCATGAAGTCATAGTGACTGTGAATCAGGTCGAAATCATCCGCCCGTTCGAAGACTTCCGAAATGTGCAGGGACTCGGCGACTTTGGGATCAACGGAAGAATCTTCCTCATAACCTCTGTCAACAACGGCATGCAGGTGTGCGGAGGTCTGCGAATCACCGGTGGCAAAAGTGTGACGTCCCATCCGCGTGCAACCAGGCCTTCCGTGATATTGCCGGCGACCGTTTCCCACGCTCCGTATTGATGAGGGGGAGTGCGCCAGGCAACAGGCGACAGGACGGCAATCCGATTCTTCGTGGCAGACAATGTCATGCGGTCTCCGGTTCGAGGGCTGCCAGCACATCTTCCACCGGCACGGTGGCGAATCCTGTGGCGTGGTCGGCCATCGCATACGGGATGATCAGTTCGCTGCCGTGTAGATAAGCACCGCAGGTGTAGACGACGTTCGGCACATAGCCTTCGCGTTCGTTGGCGTTGGGGCTCAGCAACGGTTCGCGAAGGCGTCCGATCACCATGCCGGGATCTTCGAGGTCCAGCAGAAACGCTCCGATGCAGTATTTTCGCAGAGGCCCGACACCGTGACTCAACACCAGCCAACCCACGTCGGTTTCAATGGGGGAGCCGCAGTTTCCGAGCTGAATTAATTCCCACGGGAACTTAGGC
Source organism: Planctomycetaceae bacterium (assembly GCA_020426345.1). Taxonomy (GTDB): domain Bacteria; phylum Planctomycetota; class Planctomycetia; order Planctomycetales; family Planctomycetaceae; genus F1-80-MAGs062. Next base: position 4,646 of record JAGQQE010000346.1, on the reverse strand, counting down.
TTCAGCACCACCTGTCGCTGATTCCAGAAGTGAATGTTATCGGAGTACATGAGCGAGATACTCTCGTTATCCTGCCGCGACAGCATGGCGTATTGCCCATTGATCTTCCGCGGAAACATGGCCATGCCTTTGTTCTTTGCGGCGGGGCCGTTCAGTGTGCTGAATCGAAACTTGAGGAAGTCGGTGGTTTCCACCAGTTCCGGCATGATTACTTTGCCATCGAAGGCGGTGAACGTGGCGTAGTACACATGGCTTCCGTCATCATTTTGAAACCGCACAAAGCGGGCGTCTTCGATGCCGTTGCTTTGCGTCGGTGTGGCAGGAAACAATATTCGTTCGGACAGTCTTTGTTCGGGCTGAAACTGAACCTCGTAGTTGGATTTCGCCAGCATCCAGATGCCGTGAGCGACCCCCTGGTCTCGATGCAGGACACCATCAGCGAGCCGTTCCAGCTCGACTTCGGCGTCAATGCTTTGCCGCAGGTCGTGCGTTGTGAATGTTTCGCCCAGTCGATTCATGACGCGACCTGTGAAGTCACTTTGGAGTCCCAGTTCAGTCAGCTTCCGTGAGAACAGTCCTTTTTCGTACTGCGAATTCGGAATCTGACGAGGCTCCGTCAGCAGGTGCGCCGGATCATGAATCTCGATGCGATTGTCCTTATGGACGATGCCCGTACGAAAAGTGATCGACGAGACGTGCCCTTCGCCAGTGGCACGCAGACTCAGGATGAATCGCAGGGCTCCGGCCGGAAGATTGGTCTGGTCTGTGTGCGGAACGATTGACGGGTTGAACAACGCCGCAGATTCAAGTGAGTACTCGGCGAGAAAGTACGAACCGATCAGCATGCGTTTTTCTTCGGAGACGCCTTCATCTGGTACGTGCTGTTCGCGGATCTGTTCAAATCGTTCCAGAAACATGCTGCGGATCTGCTGATGTCGCCCTGAGAACTCGGCGGAAATCTCCTCAAGCAATGGCCGCATCTGATCTTCCGGTAAGGCCAGAATTCGAGCGATCACTCTTCCGCAACGCTGGGCGTCTCCGGGGCTGAACGGACGCAACAGGACTCGAGTTTGGTCAGGCTGCAAAATGGTTGTTGTGCGTTGGAGCCTAATGGCAGTGCTGTTCATAAGAGGGTGAAAACTTTGCTATCGACTACGTGAAATGCGTGTGGCAACGACACCGGCCATGCTGGACCGCTGATTGCGGTCCACTGGCTGACGCTGTACCTGCGGGAATACGGGAGAGGCGCTGAATGGACTACGTCGTTACCGAGCCGGACTTTATCTTCTTGTCATTTTTTGCCTTTCTTTTCTCCTTAAGGCTCAGCATCGCCTTCTTTTGCTGTTCTCGCTTGCCTTTGTCTTTGCTGCTTTTGTCACCCATTAGAACTCTCTCCCCGTTAGAAAAACCGGACTTGTGATTTCGATATCAGGAGTGCCATCACGACGCTCCGGACGTTCTGTGAATTGTGGTACGCTTCGCAGAGAGGAGTACACGGACGTCGCGTTGTTGGGGACCAGGTGTGCGTCCAGCGCGAGGACTTCCGTCCACAGATAGGCAAGCGTGGATTCGGCCCCGAAGTTTCGATTCACGCCGGTGGATTCCAGTCCGTCATGGCATCCGCCGGTTTCGGTGTCTGCCATGGAAGAATGCAGGCTGTTCTCTCCGTGAAACCATCCGTGGGCCTTCTGGAATGCCACCAGGTAGTCCTGGTCGTGTTGCAGCTCCATTGCAGATAATGCCGCCGCGGCCATCGTGGAGGCTTCGACAGGTTGCTGGTCGTACAGCGATTTTTCACCGGTCTGCGAGTACCAGCCGTCGTTTCCAACAGGCCAAAAAATGTTGCCGGTCGTGGTAGCTTTGTCCAGGAAGCGAAATGAAGACTCCGCGATGGACAAGTACTCCTCGTCAGACCATCCGTCCGCAGCATCGAACATCGCATGTGGCAGTACTGCATTCGCGTAGGTCATTTGTGGCTCAAACCATTCCCAGCCGACGTGTTGATTTGCCTGCCAGGCGTTGACGAGATGGCCGACAGCATTGCGGGCGATTGATTCCAATTCGCCGATGCCCGCAACCCTTGCTCTTCGCAGGATGCCCCATGCCTGAACAACGTAGGCATGAGCTCTCAGACTGGTGAGATCACGCAGGACAGGCGCGGCGTTGTCCATCAGTTCCTTTGCCAGGTCGCGAAAGCCCCGAGGCACATTGCCGGCACGAACCTCGGCGAGCGCCAGCACCGCCTGTCCCTGACTGTCGCCGCAGCCGTTGTCGTCCAGCCAGTTGCGCTGATAGCTCATAAAGTTGTGAAAACCGCCCGCGGACTGTTGAGCGTGTTCCATGAAGCTCAGGTAACATGCAACTCGTTCCAGCATGCGTTCATCGGAATGATCGGCGCAAAGACGAACGCAAAGACGCAGGGCTCTCGCGTTGTCGTCAGTTGTGTAGCCGCTTGATCGGCGCGGAATGTTGTAGATGGCGTGCTGAATCAGTCCGGCTGAGTCCGTCATCCGATCCAGGTGGGCGAGTGACGGAAAGCTTGAAGCGTGCATCAAAGTCCTTTTTGTGAAAGTGGTGGGCGACTATTCTCGCCTGATGCATGAAGATCCCTGCTCGAATTTCGACCTGTGTATTCAGAGTCGCGATCAACAAGGCGGTTGAACAAACCAAGGTATTTCCGCCCGACGTTGGGCCAGAACATCGGTTTGGCATACTCGTAGGCGCGCCGCCGGGTGTTCGACAGCAACTCGCCGTCCGTCAGGTATCGCCACGTCGCGTCGGCCAACGCACTGCTGTTGGCGAATGGAACGAGGATGCCTCGACCGTCCGCCAGCACTTCTTCCGCGTAAAGATACGGCGTACTGACCACAGCACCAACGGCCGCCATCGCGTAAGCCATCGTGCCGCTGGCGATTTGATCCTTGCCTGGATACGGTGTCACAAAGACATCGCACGACTGCAAATAGGCCAGCAACTCAGGGAGATTCAGGTATCTGTTGACGAATCGAATGTTGCGGCTGATTCCGAGCGACTCGGTTAGCTCATTCAACTCTTCGCGATAGCTTTCGCCGTGTTCGCGTTTGACCTGAGGATGTGTTGCTCCCACGATCAGATACAGAGCATCCGGGCATGTCACAACAATACGCGATACGGCCCGGATCATGTGCTCCAGGCCCTTCCCCGGATTGATCAGGCCGAAGGTACAGATCACCTGGCGATCCGTGAGGCCTAACTCTTCTCGATGAGTCTTATTGCGCGCGAATGGTACAACCGGCACTCCATGCGGAATCACTTCCACGCGCGAACCACCGACGCCGTAGACCTCGAAAAGTAGCTTCGCTGCAATGTCTGTCATCACAACGATGCCGTCGCTGTTTGCGGCGATGTCGCGAATGAGCTGTCTTGGCACTGCATCTGGTTCCGTCAACAGAGTGTGAAATGTGGTGACCACTGGTTTGTGACAGTGTTCCATGAAGTCTGTGATGCGGCTGCCCCAGTGACCGGGATATAGACCGAACTCATGCTGCAGACTCACCACATCACAAGGGCCATCGTTGGCTACTTCTGCAGCCGTGAGGTACGCATCTGGGCGTTGGTTGTCGATGACGTGGACAATGCGAGAATCCTGCCCGGAATGCTGATGCAGCTTCTGTATGGCGGCAATAGTCGATACCGGTTGACCGGCCGCCAGATCCACGGCGTCGGCTGAGTCTTTTGTAAAGGTCGCCAGACCACACTCTTCCGGCGGATACGTTGAAACAAGAAGAGGCTTGACTAAGTGTTTCATTGGCTACCCAACGCGTCAGGGAAGTTCGTAATCATCTGCTCCACCTTTGCCTCGCTGAAGCGATACCGCCGCTGCAGCACGTTGGCGAGCTGTTCCCGATCACCATTGATGGTCGCGATATCGGCATCACTGAGCTTTCCCCATGTGACCCTGATGCGCTCGCCCGCGCGCTTCCAGTTGCAGCTTACATCAATCCAGTTCATTCCAGAACCTTTCTGTCATTGAATATGCCTCGAACTGCTGATCCGGATTTACCTTCTGACTTCACAGGCACCGCCCTCCGTTTCCCATGCGTCAGTGGTATTTGAACCTGATGAAACCGATGGCAACCGAAGTTTCCCGGTTCTACTGCCAGCATCCGAGAGCGATGATTGCCCGACTGTTTGAATTCGACGGGGGTGATGTCTGACGCGCAGCTGCCCTCTTCGAAAGGCTGTCGCGATGGCTGACGGAACGTCCGCTTCCGCTCGAACAACGGCTGCTTCGTTCTCACGCGTCAATGCAACCATTTCCTGCTCGCGAGCAACCGCCATCGCGCGGCGTTTCTCTGCATGCGCCACGGCAATACGCACGTCTGCTTTCGCCTGAGCGATCTGCAGGTTGGCTCCGATGTTTACGCCCACATCAATGTCGGCGATGTCAATCGAGACCATCGCAAATGCAGTCTGCGAGTCCAGACCTTTGGCGAGAACTTCTCGAGTGATCACCATCGGATCAGCGAGTGCGTCTCGGTAGCTGTTACACGATCCGATTGCGGAAACGATCCCCTGCCCAACGCGAGCAATGACGGTGGATTCTGTCGCGCCGCCAACCAGCTGCGAGAGATTGGTTCGGACGGTCACTCGAACACGAACCTTCA
>JAGQQE010000345.1 GCA_020426345.1 Planctomycetaceae bacterium | reverse complement strand
GATCCGGGGATTGCGATTCACTTCCGCCACTGCAGCGAATCGGACTCTCGGCAACACAGCGTCCATTAGAACTAATCGCCCGGCTCCTTGGTGGAGGTGAATCAACGCCCGATCCGAACACGCCCGTAAGACCCAGGCCTGTTGAGATTATCGACGCGTCGGAACGCCGCAGTTTTCAGCTCAGCATCGAAACTCCCGCGGAAGAACGGCAGGCGGAGGCCAATCTGGCCATTGCGCGCCGTCGGGCAGCAGAGATTTCCGGCGCTGAAGAAGCGATTGACGAATCACTGTTTGACGAATCACTGTTTGACGAAACGATTCCCATCGGACCCGCGGCATCGTCTCCTTCGATTCCGTCCGTCTGGCCATCGATTCATCCGCGTCTGGTCGAACTCATTCGACAAAATCGCTCAACAATGATTTTCGTCAACAGCAGGCGCCTGGCCGAACGTCTGGCAACAGCTATCAACGAAACCGCCGGCGAAGATCTTGCGCTGGCGCATCATGGTTCCGTTGCGAAGGATAAGCGTGCGGAGATCGAAGACCGCTTGAAACGCGGTCAATTGCCGGCAATGGTCGCCACATCGTCGATGGAGCTCGGCATCGACATGGGAGCCGTCGACCTTGTGATTCAGATTGAAGCGCCTCCGTCGATTGCATCCGGCATGCAGCGGATTGGAAGATCGGGACACCATGTTGGCGCTGTTTCGACCGGGGTCATTTTTCCGAAATTCCGGGGCGATCTGCTCGCATGCAGCGCAGCAACAGGTGCCATGCTTCAGGGGTGGGTCGAAGAGACGCACTTTCCGAGAAATCCGCTGGATATTCTCGCACAGCAGGTTGTCGCTATCACCGCCCGCGAACCAATCTCTGTCGATGAACTGTTCTCCACCGTGCGCGGGGCAGCTCCGTTCTTTGACCTGCCCTATTCTTCATTTATCAGCGTGCTCGATCTGCTCAGCGGTCGTTACCCTTCTGACGAGTTCTCGGAGCTGCGCCCAAGGATCAACTGGGACCGTATCAGCGGCATCATCTCGCCTCGCAAAGGAGCCCAGCGACTAGCCATCTTGAATGGCGGTACGATCCCGGACCGAGGGCTGTACGGAGTATTTCTTGTTGGGTCCGATGGCGAATCCGGCGGCCGGGTGGGCGAACTTGACGAGGAAATGGTTTTCGAATGCCTGCCGGGAGACGTATTTTTGCTGGGCGCATCCTCCTGGCGCGTCATGGACATCACGCGGGATCGTGTGCTGGTCACGCCTGCCCCCGGTGAACCCGGGCGGATGCCGTTTTGGCGAGGTGACAGTCCAGGGCGTCCGCGAGACTTTGGGATGGCCATTGGTAAACTGGCCAGAGAGCTGGTTTCTGTGAATCCCCCAAAGGCGATCGAACGGCTGACGAATCAGCACTTTCTGGAGCTGCCAGCCGCCGAATCCCTGCTCCGGTATTTGAAGGAACAGGTCGAAGCGACGGGACAATTACCGTCAGATAATTGCATCGTGATCGAAAGCTTTCTGGATGAAGTGGGGGACTGGCGGATCGTTGTGCTTTCGCCGTTCGGTTCACGCATTCATGCCCCGTGGGGGTTACTGGTTGCCGCAAGACTTCGTCGCGAGATCAGTGACGAAGTAGATCTGATGTGGACCGATGATGGAATTGTCTTCCGAATTCCGGAAGCATTCGACGTGCCCCCTGTCGAAGTCTTCCTGCCGGATCCGGACGAAGTTGAAGAAGAACTGGTCCGGGAAATTGGAGGAACAGCACTATTCGCGGCTCGATTCCGCGAGAACGCTGCAAGGTCGCTGCTGCTTCCCCGACGGGGACCTAACAAACGAACGCCCCTGTGGATGCAGCGTCGGAAATCCGCGGACCTGCTGAAAGTGGCTTCCCGTTTTCGCGGTTTCCCGATTCTGATGGAGACGTACCGGGAATGTCTCCGCGATGTGTTTGACATGCCGGGCTTCATTCAACTACTCAAAGATGTTCGCCTGCATGTGATTCAGGTTCATTCTGTACGGACAGAATACGCATCACCGTTTGCGTCGTCGGTGCTCTTCAACTACGTAGGAAACTTCGTCTACGAAGGCGATGCTCCACTGGCTGAACGACGGGTGCAGCAACTGTCGCTGGATCACAATCAGCTCAGAGAACTTCTGGGCACGATCGATTTTCGCGAACTCTTCGATCAGTCGATCCTGGAAGAAGTAGAACGGGAACGGCAGAGGCTGACAGGACACCGAATCCGGCACATTGATGATCTTCACGGGCTGCTTCTGGAACTCGGGCCGTTGTCACTGGATGAAATCTTCGCACGATGTGAAGACGAGTTTGCCGAATCCGGACAGTTGGAAGAATGGTTGAAGCAACTGCAGGATAGTCGACGCATCTTCAGTTGCCGAATCGCCGACTCTGCTCGATTTGCGGCTGCTGAAGATGCAGGAAGACTGCGAGATGCCCTCGGAATTATGCCGCCATCCGGGCTGGCTGATGCGTTCCTGGAACCCGTCGAACAGGCAATGACTGATCTCGTATCGCAATATGCCAGGACCCATGGACCATTTGCCCCATCCGAGGTGGCACAACGGTTGGGACTTGGAATCGCCCCCATCATCTCGGCGTTGAATCATCTGGCCGCTCAGGAGCGAGTCATCGAGGGTGAATACCGGCCCGGGCGAACGGGCCAGGAATGGTGCGATGCCAATGTGCTGCGAATTCTGAAACGTCGCAGTCTTGCTGCCCTTCGACGTGAGGTCGAACCCGTTGAAGCCGATGCTTTGGTTCGCTTCCTTCCAGACTGGCATGGCATTCATCGGCCGAGACGGGGGCTCGATGGTCTTCTGGATGTGATTGAGCAACTCCAGGGGGCTCCCTTGCCAGCATCGACGCTGGAGCATGAGATACTTCCCGCACGCATACCCGGGTTCCGTTCTGCCGATCTGGATGAACTTTGTGTTCAGCGAGAAGTCATCTGGCGAGGCTTCGACAGTACTGGCAACAGTGATGGACGCATCGGTCTTTTCCTGACGGACGACTATATGACTCTGGCGCCGGCGGTACAGACGGTCGAGGACTCGATAGCCGGTTCTATCCGTGAGTTGCTGTCCGACCGGGGCGGAATGTTCTTCGAACAGATCACAGAAGCGTTGAGGATGTTTCCGAACGAAGTCCTGCAGGTGCTGTGGCAAATGGTTTGGGCCGGTGAAGTAACCAACGACACTCTGACGCCTCTGCGTTCGCTTCGAGCTTCCCAGAAGGCCGGTCGCAGGAACGACCGCCGATCAGACCGGCGAAGTGGAATGGGATTCCGCTCACGTCGCCGAAGTCATCTGCCGGGTTCCGAAGGACGCTGGACTTTACTTCCCCGGGCCGCTGAATTCACACAACCACAACCAACCAGTCAGCTGTTGCCGGAAGTCATTCCTCCGACAGTTACCGAACGGCAAATGGCAATCGCGACGCAGTTGATTGAACGACACGGCGTTCTGACCAAAGAAATGTTGTCGCGCGAAGAAGTGGCTGGTGGGTTTGCCGGACTTTATCCCGTACTGAAAGCGATGGAAGAGGCTGGCAAAGTTCGCCGCGGGTATTTTGTCGCCGGACTCGGAGCAGCCCAGTTCGCCGCGCCGGGAGCGGAAGACAGACTGCGTTCGTTCCGTGACCCGACAGGTGAACCTGAAGTTCTGGTGCTCGCCGCAACCGATCCGGCGTGTCCATGGGGAAACGCACTTCCCTGGCCAGCCAGCGCGAATGGAGATGAAACCTCACGCATGCAGCGAGTAGCTGGCGCTCGAGTCGTTTCGATGAATGGGCAGCTCATAGGCTACCTTGGACGGACCCACCAGTCGTTGACTACTTTCTTGCCGACCGATGAAAGCAGTCGAAAAGCCTCAGCCCGAGCGTTGGCCGAATCGCTGGCATCCATGGCTCGCCCCGGGCGAGCGATACTTCTTTCCAGGATCGATGGTAAATCAGCGGGCGACGCACCGTTTGCTGCGGAACTGCTCAGCGCTGGTTTTACGGTCACGTCTCAGGGCCTGTTGCACAAAGGGCTCTCGCAAAGAGGGACTGTCTGAATGCCGGAAGGCGACACGATCCTGAGGACAGCGATCAATCTGCGCAAGGTTCTTCCGGGGCGAGAAATCGTCGCGGCAACCGGGCGACGAGAGCTCATGGAACCCGAGTCGCTCGACGGTCGGATGGTCTGTCACATTGAAGCCCGTGGAAAACATTTGCTGATACATTTTGACGACGCTCGAGTGCTGCATTCACATATGGGGATGACTGGTTCCTGGCATATCTATCGCCACGATAGTCGATGGCAACGCCCCGTTTCTCATGCAGTGTTCACTATGAAGAATTCGGACTGGGTGGTTGTCTGTTTCACGCCCAAAATGATCAAGCTAATCACCAACCGGGAACTGATGCGGGATTCATACCTTCAGCGACTCGGCCCGGATATCCTTGGCCCTCCCATCGCGGATGACGTTGTCATCGCCCGCTTTCGAACCCAGGATGTGATCACCATTGGCGAAGCCGTGATGAATCAAACCGTCGTGTGTGGTATCGGCAACATCTACAAGTCGGAGATTTTGTTTGCTGAGCGCATCCATCCCCTGACTCGAGTCGGTGACCTTTCGGACGATCAATTGATTCGCATCCGAGATCGCGCAGTTGATCTGATGCGAAAGAATATTTACACAGATGAACGGCGAACCCGGATGCGAGGCGATGGATTCGAGTTCTGGGCGTATGGCCGAAATGGTGAACCCTGCCTTGTCTGCGGGACTCGCATGGAACTAATTCGACAGGGCGATCTCGCACGAACGACCTGCTTCTGTCCGGAATGTCAACACGTCATCGCCCGCGAATCGCCATCCCCGCCGCGATCGTGACACCCTGATACAAAAGTGGAATCGACCTCAGTCAAAGCAGCATCACAAGGCCGTCCATCCCGGTAAGCCTGCCGTAAATCGCCAGAACCTGCTGAGCCGATTCACAAACGGGTTCTACGGTCACTGAGATATGCTTTCCGTTTCGGGCAGCGCGGTACGAATGCGGCGGATCAGCCTCCAGTTGCATTTCATCCCGAATGATCGAAACAACTCGGGCGTGGAAGTTGTCGGACGTATTTCCTATGACTTTAAACACAAAGACGCAGGGAAAGTTGTGCCGCGATTCCAGCAACTCAACACTTGGTAGGTTCAGCATTGTCAACAACTCACATTTCGCGAGGGCATGCATCCGTTCATGGCCGGAATCTTACCTCCTTTTGGTCGCCCGGTCGAACAGATTTCTGGTGATTTGCTGGACGCGATCGTCAGGGCCATGCGGGCGACTCCAGTGTGACCAGGGAAGCGTGTGTCCAGGAGGCGAACTCAAGCCCTGAGCCCAGAAAATAGTGGCCGCATTGAAAACGAAGTTGTCTTTGGGACCGGGGTAGATCGTGGCCGTCCATTGCTGTGGATTCACGCCCCCCTGCCATGCCGTTCCTCCGGCAACAACTTCCAGTCCCGGAATTTCTGCTGGCTGCCCGTGATATTCCCACCCAATGAGTCCGGGGATGGAATCGCCATCAGTGATATCAGTATTTTCAAAAATCCAGTGGTCGGCCTTTGCGACGACCCAGTCTCCTCCACCGTTAACAGGCTCCACGTTGCGAGCACCCATCAGCAGTCCTTCATCCGGACCACGATGTGGGAACGGTCCATGGTCCCGTTCCCGATTCACCGCGTACTCGTTGTCTCCGCCATAGGGACCGCCCCGAAAAATAATTCGATTGGCACGACCGTCGGCGGAATCCCGAAATGGGGTCACCCAGCAGACGCTGTTCCCCGAAAAGAAGAGCAGATTGACGCCCTCGTCTCGCATTTTGGTCACACTGTGAAACTGTCGCAGATCCCAGTATTCGTCATGGCCAATGCTGACGAAGGTCCTGCACTTCAGGCCGCGGTCCGCGCTTAGCAGGTCGCAGTTCGAACAATACGTGACATCGTAGCCATTCTTCTCCAGCCAGAACGCCAACGGAAACTCGAATGGCAGAAACTCGCCTGACCCAACGGTCAATGGATCATTCACAACGCCCGTAAACTGGGCCTCTCTTCCGTAAGGACGATCAAAACTGACATCCGCCCACGGCCCCTGATTTCCTTTGGGGTGAGTGTAGATGGAAAAGTTATCCGGCCATCGATTGTATGCCTGCCACGTGTTGTCTGAACACTGGAACAAAACGTCAGCAGGACGGTCATCCGCGACAATAAAGACGATATAGCTCTGCCAGTAGGACTCTGAGCCCTCAGGAATTGTTGTCAGGCGTCCGAGATAAACGCCG
>JAGQQE010000344.1 GCA_020426345.1 Planctomycetaceae bacterium | reverse complement strand
GGATCAGCCAGCCGTGATTGCGGCCTGGTTCTCCGTGCCGCTCGCCAACGTCAGCGCTCGACTCGTTGCCGTATCACTCCCCCGGACTGAAAGAACCCACACTGGCAAAACATTCCGGCGTTGAGAGGCCACGTCTGAGGAATCGACGACGTCCCAGAGGGTTATGTGGTTGCTTGGTGCACTCAAATGGCTGAGCCAACGTGAAAAGAACCTACGTCCGTTAGAAAAACGGACTCAACGTAAACAAATTTCCTGTTCCCAGAAGTCTTAACACAGGTGGCCGAATGAAATCTGCTCTTCGTTGTCTGGTATTGAGTGTCGCCGTGCTCGCGGCTGGCTGTGCCGACAGTGATCGACAACAAACTCCGGTGGGTGGCGTGCCTGCTGAAATGTCGGATGGGGCTCACGGGCACAGTCATGCGGAAGGTGATGAACTGGTTTGGGTCAAACAGGATGTTGAAGTGAATGGTTATCTCGTCCAACTCGGGCATCATGGAGATCATTTTCACATTGGTGATTCGATTGAACCTGCGGCTGCAATCAGCAAGGATGGCGTCGACGTGTCGGATGCAGTTCTTTTCAACAGCATCGTTGCCTGTGCCGACGAAAAAGTGCTGGTTGAGCAGGTTCCGATGGTCTTCGAACCCAGATCTGATGCAGAACCCGCGCACTACGCTCAGGGAAGTCTGGTCATCCCGGAAACTGACCAGGCTCTTTGCATCAGGTTTCACATCACATTGCCCGGGGCCGATGATGCTGTCGACTTCAAAATCGAACTCGACGCTCACTGACGAATGATTCTTCCATGACTCCCTGCTTACGAGGCTTAAAATGACTTTCGCAAGAATGAATTGCAACCTGTTGTGGCTGGTCGTACTGATTGGTGGCGCCGGGTGCTCTCAGTCGCAGCTCCCAACACCGCAGTCGAATCAAGCCGAAACCTCAGGGGCAGAATCGACGCCGAAGGATGTTGCCGATGCGTCATCGGTCGACGCCCTGCCGGTCAAACTTGTCAGTCAGCACCTTCCCAATCCGGTGCGATTGCATCCGAAAGTCATTTCCGGAGGACTGCCCGAAGGAGATGCCGCGTTTCAGGAACTGGCCGATCTGGGGATCAAAACGGTCATCAGCGTTGACGGCATGACGCCCGATGTTGCGACGGCCAAACGACATGGGCTGAGCTATGTGCATCTGCCGCACGGCTACGATGGGATTCCCAGCCAGCGGATTAAAGAACTGGCCAAAGCCGTTCATGATCTTCCCGGCCCGATCTATATCCATTGCCATCATGGCAAACACCGCAGTCCGGCGGCGGCAAGTGTGGCGTGTGTTTCGGCCGGACTGATTCCCCCGGAAATGGCTGTCTCCGTTCTTGAACTCGCCGGAACAAATCCTGGCTATCGCGGTCTGTTTCAGGCGGCTCAGGAAGCAGCGCCGTTCGAGCAGGCTCTGTTGAATGAATTGCATGTGGAGTTCCAGGAGGTCCAGAAAATCCCCCCGATGGCCGAAGCCATGGTACATCTGAGTCACGCGGCCGATCACCTGAAGTTGATCGCGGAAGCCGGCTGGAAATCGCCCGCCAATCATCCTGATCTGGAACCTGCTCACGAAGCTCTGCTGCTGCGGGAATTGTTCACCGAAATGCTGCGAACGGACGAAGTAAAACGGCAGCCCGATGATTTTCAGCAGTGGCTGCAAGACTCCGAAGCCGCCGCGCAGGAACTCGAAGCGCAGCTCAACATGTGGAACGATGCACGCCAGTCGTCGCCATCGCCCGCTGCACCACCAGCGGAACTCGGCATGCAGATGGAACGCATTCTGGCCAACTGCAAGGCCTGCCACGTGTCGTATCGCGACGTGCCGTTGAGTGAAAAGCCGTAGGATAAGTTGAGCGAGCGTTTAGAATTCCGCCTGGAACTGCGTTCGAAATAAGGTGCCGTCGTCCCCCACGAGAATATCCGAGGTGGTGTTCTGCAACGGGCTGCCATCGAGTGATGTCACGTCGAACGAAACCTTCATCGTCGATTTTTTTAGAGGGTACCAGTTGAACCCTGCAGCATACTCGGATGCGTTTCCGAACTCGCCGCTGACGTGAGAGTATCTCACGTTGAAGTCGAGCAGTTTGGGAATCAGAAAGCGACCGCCTTCCACAAAGACGCCCTTCTGAAAGATCTCTGATTCCGGTAGCGGTCCGTCGCCCTGAAGCTGATTGATCCATCGCAGGTACATCTCGGCGTCGACGCTCCAGCCCCGATATTTCCACGCCGCATCCACACTGTACAACAGGACATCAAAGCCAGTCACCGTGGTCCCCGGCGCGAGAGCACCTGTTTGGACAAGTTTTGTGCCGTCCGCCAGACGAACAAAATCTGCTTCATCCAGTGGAGTGCCTGTGGCACGCCCAGCCTGGGGTGAATAAACGAACGAATGTCCAATTCGCACCAGCGGATCGTCGGAATTGCTGAAGTCGACCAGTTGGCCGCCAAAGTCTCCCAGGAGATCGAAGTAGTTCGTGGCGGCAAAGGTCAGGCGGTTGTCGGACGCTGAATTGGGAATGTTGGCCGACGAGTAACCGTTGCCCACCATCACTTCATAGTGACCGGTTTCGCCCAGCGTACCAACCCCGAATATGCCCACCGTGCGGTCCGGTCGGAAGAAGTCGGTCGCCATCGGGCGATCGACCAGACGTGTTCGACGAGCCCCCAGCAGCCACTGACGACTACCCGGAACTTTACGCTTGCCCATTTGAATCTGAAATGAATCGCTGAGCTGCCACGCCCACCAGTAATCGAAGAAGTCGAGCGTGTGAGCACCATCGGTGTCTCCGTCGATTTGAATGAAGAACGTGGAACGCGGGTCGATGACCGTCCCGGACAGGTTCAGTCGAGCGCGTTCAATGTCGAAAGCGTTGCGATTCTGCACGGGCCGCGTCACACCGGCGTTATCGGTCCAGTTGTCGGTATCTCGCGCAAAAGCGTGATGTCGAAACTGCACCCAGCCGTCAACCTTCAGTTCGAACGGGTGCTTCTTCGGATCGACCGGCCGAATCACAAATCCCTTGTCGTAGTCAGCGTAGTAGTCCAGCTTAAGAAACTTCCGGCCTTCGGATTCACCGCACGATTCGGGCTCGGGAAATTCTGCCACCACGGGAACTCGTACAACGCGGGACGGCACACACGATTGCCCACCGGTCACCGGAATGCTCCCGAACAGACTCGTCCGTTCGTCCAGCCGCTCTTCCAGTTCCTGAATTCGCCGTGCCTGAGCATCAATCTGCGATTCCAGCCGATCGCTCGGCGTATGCGCAATGAAGGCTGCCTGCCCGATTGTGACAAAAGTAGACCAGACGATGGCGAATACTAATGTCGTAAGAGTTGCTATTCTGTTTTGCATGAGATTCTGGCTACTTTCGCACCGAAATGGATACCATCCGATCAGCGTGCTTGCAGGCTGCTCCTTCGGATCTCTGCCAGCTGGGAGCCGCACGATGGTTCGATTTGTCTTCCCTGTCCACCCGAAGTCTCTGGAAAATCTGGGTCGGAAACCAGGCGGCTCAGAGAATGAAGCCCTTACTGCCGACAGACAGAAACAATCGCAGTTTCCGCCGAACTGGGTAGCTGTGCGACTGAGAGTACGACACATTCACTTCTTGCTGGACATGATTTGCGAAGGTGCAACTTTCGGCTGCGAATCTGCCGGTCACACTGCCACTATCGTGGCAGCACTGTATACGTGAAATCGCTCCGTGTGTATTTTTTCACTCGCTGCCCCCGCTTCAATCAAGGCCGTCCTGACGTCATCCATGAATCGATCTGGTCCGCAAAGGAAGTATCGGGATCCGATCGGATCTGCCACCTGGCTCAGGACCTGCACCGGGCCCAGACGCCCAGTGAATCCAGTCCATCCTGACGGGGGCTGTGTGAGCCAGACAGAATAGTGGAACCATGAGTCTGTTTTGGACAGTTTCAGGCATTCATCATGTCGAATGATGTCAACAGGCGTCCGTGCTCCATGCAGAAAGAGGACCTGTCGTCGGATCCCGGTTTGTTTAATGAAGCGAGTGATGGCAAGCATCGGCGTAATTCCAATGCCGGCCGAGACCAGCACAAGCGGCTCCGGATGGATCTCGGGGTCAAAGAAGTACGCACCATCAGCACCTTTAATTTTGAGTTTCTGTCCGATGCGAACGCTGTCGAACAAAAAGTTTGTCATCTGTCCGTGCGGATTGCGCTTGATGGTCAGCTCAAGGAGTTTGGGCTGTACGGGTGATGAGCTCAATGTAAAGCTTCTCCAGATGTCCACTCCATCGATACTGGCGCAGACTCTGGCAAACTTTCCGGGGACATCAAAAGGGATCCGCTCTGCAGAGTTATCCAGCTGAAATGTCTTAACGTCGGGCGTTTCATCAATGATCTGAACGACGGTCAGCTCAGCAGTTGCCGCGGGCGGGGGACCCGGTGGCGCCGTGGAGATTTTCGCACCAGGAGTCGTCGCAGTGCCGGAGAATCGTTGGCCTGTCCTGATGACCTTCTGCGTGGCTGGTGTTTGATTTCTCAGTCGAATCAGGACTCGGCCGTTTTCAACCCTCGTTTCGTACGTTCTGACTCTTTCGCCCGGATGTTGATTGTCGCAACCGGTACAGACATCGAACGCCTCATTATGCCCCGGGCATACGACAAGGCCATTACAAAAGCCCCCATCGCCAAGCAAGGCCCTGTCATGTGGGCACACCCCGTCAATGCAGCGAACGCCACCATCGTGCCGGAACAACGCGTAGTGCTGACCATCCAGCGAAACGGTCAGCCCGGCATCTGCTGGAATGTCACTGAGCATCGCGGCCATCATGAATCCATTCGTCTGTTCATGATGGGCGGCCTGCAAAGACGACATTGTCTGCCTGCCTCCGGCATCTTTTCCGGAGTCTGCAGTCACTTCAATGCGTGCGAAGAGCCGCCGCAGTCCCGCACAACCAGGACAGTAAACCGGAGGATCTTCTCCCTGGTGATGATGACTGCAGCCGTCACAGACCCAGGTTGGGGGCATGTAGTCCGTATCACCGACCCTTTTCGCCTCTTCCGCCTGAATTCGATCTCGCCAAAAGCTGCTGAAGGTTTGGCCGGGCTTGTGCCGCAGGTAATACTCATTGGTAATTTCTTCCACGAGGTTTGGTAGCTGATCGACGTCGACCCCCAAACGATAGGGAAGCCCCAGATTCACCTGTCCGGAAATTCCACCTCCGAGGAACACATCAAAGCCTTCGCGAGTGCCAAGGAATCTGCGGACACGCACTCCTTTGAGTCCAATGTCGGCCGTGAAGTGCTGTGCGCAACTGCAGGGGCATCCGCTCATGTGAATTCGAATGCCGTGTAACTTAAGAGCACGCTTGCGTAGTTTATCTATCAACTGCAGCATGTGTCCTTTCGTTTCCGTGACCGCCATGTCGCAGAATTGACGTCCTGTGCAAGCCATCGTGTTGCGATCGTATTCATCTGCATGCACGCTCAATCCCAGCGCGGCCGCATCGGTTGCGGCGGCCGACTTAAATGCTGTTGGGATATTGATGACAGCAATACCCTGCTCATGGGTTGTTCGCAGGTGGCCATCGCCCCACTTTCGACTGAGGATTGCGAGTCCTTCCAGCTGCCGCCAGCTCAGCCGTCCCAAAGGGACGGAAAGCCCCATCGTCCAGAGCCCCGGATCACTCTGGCGTAGCCATCCCACCAATTCTTCGGTTGCCGCTGTCGGTACTGGCTCGGAATTCGCTGGCTCCAGTTGAAATGGCAGGGATACCTTCAGCCATTCCAGCACGCCATCGACGCCGATGGTTTCCACCAGAAAACGAAGGCGGGACCTGGATCGTTTCTCCCGGGAACCCTTCAGTCTGAACAAATCCAGGATGGACTGGGTGAACGCCACGACCTGATCGGGGTAAACGAACACAGGTAAATGCCACGCGCGTCGTGGTTCCTGGCCTTGCGTCCCGGCAATCAGCACTTGAAACCCAGCTTCTCCGTCAGCGTTTCGAGATGCCAGAAAGCTGAGGTCCTGGGTCCAGAGATGTACCGGGTGATCCTCTGACCCATTGAAGCAGATGTTTAACCGGCAGGGCAAATCAGAATATTCCCGGCTGTCGAGGTAGATTGCATCAACCTCCCGGCATAACAAGCGAGTATCGATCAGTTCATGCGGCATCAGTCCGCTGAACGGATGGCCGAATATATTCCGGATGTTGTCGTGGCCCGTCTGTTTTGCCGTCAGCCCCACTTTTCTCAAGCGAGCCTCCACCCTGGGGAGGTGGTTGATCTCGAGTCCCTGAATCTGAACACCTGCCCGCGTCGTAATA
>JAGQQE010000343.1 GCA_020426345.1 Planctomycetaceae bacterium | reverse complement strand
TACAGCCTCGATAGATTCCTGGAGCACCGAAGATAGGGATCATCAGTTGCGGCCCGTCCAGCACAGGCGAAGGCTGCGGGAGCATTGATCTTTCATCCGATGCCACAACCTTTGGCACACCGTCGGTACCAGGCGGCCAGATCGATGGACTACCTGGCAGGGGATGCTGCGTGACCCACTGATCGAAAGTGACCTGTGCTTCCTGGTGAGCGTGAAACTTTAATGCGGCGCTGGGATTAAATCCGTCAGCAGACTTCAGGTCCGCGATCAGCGCTCTCAGAGCTGAAAAGTTTCCGTTCTGGTTCCATGTCTGCAAAAGATCAACCAGAGCCCGGGCCGCTTCACCGTTGCCCGTCGTGATCGACCGGAGATTCATCTGCTCTCGCGTCGCATTGACAGCTGCAAAGACAACAGGATCTGCAGGCGACGAATCCAGCGAATCCAGCAACTGCCTGGCGACTGCGTGAAGTCCGGAAGCGTCACAGTCTCGAATCATCTGCAGCGTCTCGGTCGTCGAAAGGGCAGATTGATCGAGAATCTGCTTTGTTCGTTCGACCAGTCGAGCTTCGATGATGTGTCGATCCTGTTCCGTGCGCGACATGAGCACACGTTTGATTCCAGCGGCAAGGACCTGCGAATTCTGTCGCGTCAGATAACCCTGAACATAAACGTGATTGCTGCCGGATCTGAGTTCCGGCAGCAGCTCCGCGACAGCATCAACCAGTTCCGATACTGGTCGCTCCTTCATCTCCAGGAGACCGTCTACCATCAGTTCAAACAACTGGTCCATCTGCGAACCAGCTTTGTCAAGGTCTTTCAGCTGATCCGGCAATACCGCCGCATCGGTCAAATCCATATTCAGCATCGTGGCCAGGACAGACATTGCCTGAACCTGATCGATCGATGTCTGCTGGATCAATTGCCGCAGCCGGGGAATGTGCTGACGGTTGCGAATGAAGTCGACTCGAAGCGATTCCATCAAGACATCGGTAAACACGGTTTGAGCCGACTGCGCAGTAACTTTCGCGCGTCGCACTGATTCAGCGTCCTCAGTCGTCAGTGCCTGATTCGATTCGAATTGAAGGACCAGCTGGTCCAGTATCTGAATCCCTTTTTCAAAATCACCATCCAGCAACGCGGCCTGAGCCTCCAGCAACGGTGCGTCGGCGTCCGCAGGATCGGACGAAAAACACCGAACTGAAGTTAACGTCTGGTCAATAATTCGGTCCTTCCGGACCAGCAGATTCCCGACAGGCTGACTACTTCGCAGTCGGCGAGTCAGCAGTCGACGACCGGTGCTGATTTCGTAGCTGATAATCGATGGGGACGTCGTTGGCACATGGACAACGGAACCATCAGTGGACGCAATTCCGGAAACAACAGCGTCGTGAATTTCCTGTACCCACACCAGTTTACCGGTATTCCGGGCAATGCCCATCACCACACGGTTGCCCGTGGCAATGATCAGGTCGTCTGTGATTGCGACAACAGATCGGACCAGCCCACGACCAGTTCGCCAGAGCTCCCGACCTGTCTGCAGATCCAGGCAATACATTTTGTCGTCGTCGCGTGGCGTCAAGACGACGGTGTCGCCATGAATGCGCGGCAGGGTGTCGGTCCACCGACTGTCAAAGTCCAGTTGGTCGGAGTGCTGTGGCGACAGTGATCCCGCCAGCACGGGTACCTGATAACCGAGCTCCGGCATTCGGATAATGTCCTGATACCGGTAGACCCACCGAATCGAATGATCCGCGACGGAAACCGCAATCACCTGCTGGTCGGTTGTGGGGCAAATCAAAAGTCCCTGGGCAAATGAAGGAGTCATTCCTGCATGCTTGCGGACAGGATGTCGCGTCAGTGGAAATTCCGGGATTGTCAGCAACTGAGACCGAATAATTCGCGGGTTCGCACTGGCAGGCGATGAGGACTGGAATTCAGGTTCCCCCAGCTGAAGCAGAAAGATGCCTTCACTGTTTTCAGCGATCACATAAATGCGGGAACCAAGCACCAGCGGGGCACCCAGAAAGTAATATCCGGCCAGAACGTTAGCTCGCCCCGATCCCGCTGCCTGTCCTCCCGCCTCCCACCGGCGCACGCCGGACTTCAAATCGTAGGCACGAAGATAATTCGTTTGGGTTTCGCCGGATGTTCCATCGAAGTCCAATTGTCCCGGCCAGGTCAACCAGCCGGAATCTTCGATGGCATAGACAGTTGAACCGTCCGAGCTCAGCTGGGTTGCGGTATTGGTCCGTACCATCTGACTAAACAGCTGAAATGCCAGGCCCCCGGCCATGCTCTCGATGGTGCTGTCGCTTGATTCGAAACGTGAGGCATTCGGAACAAAGAGACTACGCGGTGTCGGAGTAATTTCTTCCCCCGCAACCTCGGACGTTTCCTGCAGTCGATCCATCGCTGCCCGAATACGTCCGTCCGGCAAAGAGGACTCCCAGATCAGTTCTCCCGTCGTGACATCCACCGCACGCAGTCCGGCCATGGTCCGAAACACCAGCAAGTCATCTGCCAGCAAAGGCAATGAATTCGGCGGTACGGTGGCATTGCCTTGCTGAAAACGCACGACAAACTGATCAATATACTCACGGACTCTGCCGAGAAGTGGATTCAGGCGATCTGCGAAAAGCACATCGGCCACTTCAGACAGCGAGGCCGTCCAGCGTGGCTTCAGATCAATGGGCCCCGTTGATTGAATTGCCGATCGACGATAATCACCTCCCGGTTGCAGCCAGCTGGTTTCAGCAGCGGATGGCCGTGGCCGTGACGAAATCCGCCCAGCAGAGATCCGCTCCAGAAGTCCGCGGTAATCACCATCCACGGGCGGCAGCAGGATGTCTTTCCCGGCGAAAGCCATTCTGACGGGCTGATCACCCGATGTGCTGGCCAGCGTTTTCAATTCGCTGATCGCATCGAATTCCAAACCAGCCATCCATTGCGCGACGGCAAGTTGAATTTGCAGCGTCTGTTGCCCGCCAGGTTGGGATTCTCCGGCCGACATCCGTTTCAGCAGGTCCAGCTGTAAAGCTGCATCCAGATAATCGGCTCGTTCGATGGCCAGGCGAGCAAGTTGCCGAGTCGCAACTGCGCCGGCGTTTGTGAATCGATACCTTGCCGCCACCTGACGCAAAGCGGGCGGACCTCCGTGAACTGTCGCATCCGTCAAAGCCTGATTTGCCACTGAAGAAAACTGTGTCAGATATTCTTTGCGGAACTCAGCAGGAGCAGTCTGATAAACGTCTTCCATTCGCGAACGGCCGCCAGCATCGGTTCGCGTGCCTTCTCTGACGATCGGCTGTCCATCGGTCGAATTCTCTTCGAGTATCGGATCCTCTCCGGAACAAATGCGACTCCATGCCGAGTCAAAGAGACTCGCCGCCTGCACCCAATTGTTACCTTCCAGCGCTTCGGTGATCTCAGAAAGCGCCTGTTGCAGTTGCCGCTGCTGAACATTGTCCCGCATTGCCTGGACAGGGGCTTCAAATTGTCGCTGAGGAAAGATTCCCGGTACCTGAGCGAATACGACATCGGGCTGACAGAGAACCCGCAGCCCAAAAAGAAACACGATTGCGATGGTTCGAGACCGGCGTCGCATTCAAAACTCCTCAGAATCCAGCGTACCGACGTGTGCAATGGCACCGTTTAACGATCCGTGCAGTCTCGCAGATTCTCACGGAACCGTCCAAGCAGTCGACCGCAGTTCACGGGGCAAATCGTTTGCCACCCGAATCAGATTGCGGTGGCTGTCCGGCAAACAGGCTCAGGCATCTAGTGAAGCTGTATGATGCAACTGCCGATAATGCCGTTAAAGTGATTCTCGGACGTATAGTCCCCAACCAGCCCGGATTCGTCAGTCCCCACCTGCAAGCCATCCAGTGGCATCGTGGACAGCGACAATGGCAGACGCGTTTCAAACACGGCTGAATCATCCTGCTGGATGGAAACCACCTGCTCAGAAGCATCCCAGTGAACCTTCAGTCTGGTGCATTCGGCTTTAAAATGGCAGTCGGACTCATGCAGCGACCCTTTTTCGCGGACGGCAAAAATGACCTTTCCGTTTTTCAGGTACAGGGCGTAGCCCGCCGCCGAACCACCCTGCGCGACAATCACCCCATTGTCGCCAGGACTGGTGATGTTCACCGTGATTGTGAATGACTTGTTTGCATAATCAGGCGATGCAGATCGAGCCAGGTTGTCCCCCTGCTTCAATCGAAAACGTTTCTTCGAACTTAACGCGTTCGTTTCCTTCTCCCAGTACGGAGTCAACGGCAACACATTTGCGCGTTCGGCCCATGCTTGCCAAAGCCTCGCTAACGAGGCGACTCGGTCGGGCTGCATGGCTGCCAGATCGTGAAGCTCTGCCCGGTCGCTGGAAATGTCGTAAAGTTCCCATGGACCGTCCGCATTTTTGGCAACCAGTTTCCAGTTCCCTTGTCGGACAGCTCGATTGCCTTCGTGCTCCCAGAAAATGGCTTCTCGTTCGATCTGCTTTCCGTTAAACGCCGGGACCAGGCTCTTACCTTCCAGCGATTTCATTCGCCTTCCGTCAAGCTCATCAGGATAGCTTGCACCTGAAACGTCAACGCATGTCGCCATCACGTCGATCAGGTGCCCCGGCTGCGGTTCCAGTTCGCCGTCTCGCTTGATTCCGGCTGGCCAGTGGGCGATCAATGGCGTGCTGATACCACCTTCGTGGACCCAGTGCTTATATTCACGAAACGGAGTGTTCGAAACATTGGCCCAGCCACGCCCGTAAGCAATGTAGGTATCCGCCGGCCCTGGCATGACGCCAGGTCCCTGAATCACGGGATAACCATCGCGACTCTGCTTCGGAATCATGTCGCGTTGCAGGGCTTCGGCCGCCATTGAATCCAGCGTCGGCCCGTTGGCTCTTTCTGATGGGCTGCCGTTGCGGGACTGCCGACCAAGCGTCTCGGCGCATCCCCCATTGTCCTGCATAAACAGAATCAGCGTGTTGTCCCACTGGCCTGATTCTTTCAGTTGATGAACAATTCGACCGATCCCCTGATCCATCCGATCGATCATGGCGGCATAAACTTCCATACATCGCAATTCCCAGTCACGATGCTCGACGGTCTCCCAGTCTTCAGCAGTGTCTGACAATTCCGTATCGGCGTTCACTACGCCCAGTTCTTTCATTCGCCGAAGCCGTTCCTCGCGCAGCTTTTGATAGCCGGCATCAAAACGGCCCCTGTACTTTGCAATATCCTCAGGCAATGCATGCATCGGCCAGTGTGCTGCGGTGTAAGCAACGTACATCATGAAAGGTCGCTTCGGTGTAGCCTGCACATGTTCATCGATGAATCGCACCGCATGATCGCTGATTGCATCCGTGTAGTAATATTCCTTTGGCTGATACTCAGGATCTGCGTATGGCGAAATTTGTTCGTTGTCGCGAGTCAATGAATTCGGGTCGAAGAAACTACCAGCTCCATGAATCGTGCCATAGAACCGATCGAACCCTCTCTGAACCGGCCAGTTGGATTTGGGGCCATCCGGACTGACGGATTTTGTAACATGCCATTTCCCAACAGCGTACGTCCCATAACCTGCTGATCGCATTACCTCGCCCAAAGTACGGCACTGCTGGTTCAGCTCCCCGCGATAGCCATCGTGCCCGTTGTCATTCATCATCCAGCCAACGCCAGCCTGGTGGGGATACAATCCCGTCAGCAGGGAAGCCCGTGTCGGACAACATCGAGCCGTGTTGTAAAACTGAGTGAACCGCAGACCTCCATCGGCCAGCGAATCCAACACCGGGGTATGAGCTTCTCCCCCATAACATCCAATGTCAGAAAAGCCCATATCGTCGCTCAGAATCACAATGATATTCGGGCGGGATGTCGCCTTTCCCGAAGGTGTTGAAGGATTCGCGATTGCGGTATCAGGCAGGGAAAGGATGCAGAGGGCGATGACACTCAGAGGCTGCACGAAACTTGCGGAAAGAGGCAACATTAAAGTCGGACCTGTACATTGAAAGAGAGAGTGGACGGTCATTCTGCTTCACCCAAATGCTGCGAAGCCATCTGCCCAACAGAGGAAAAACACGCCCTCGTTTTTCATGGAAACCTGGTGCCGAACACCCGCTCGACCAAAACGGATCAAACAACGAAATGCAGAACAGGGACGACGCTCCGAGCGAAAGCACTGACTACAGGGACATCGAATATTAACACCAGGCGGGCTCTACATTCTATTGTCAGGCGGTAACTGGAAACAACCGGGGAGGCTTCGACGATCATGACAGGTATCAATGCCCAGGACAAAACGAAACTGACAGTGAGAGCGGAATGTGGCACCAACGCTGATTCCGACGTCGTTGGCTTGCAGTCGAAAACCTG
>JAGQQE010000342.1 GCA_020426345.1 Planctomycetaceae bacterium | reverse complement strand
GGAGAAAAGCTGTATGAAGAGCTGATGAGTGATGAGGAGACTCGTCGCACTGTTGAGCTGGAAGAGATGTTTGCCGTGATGCCTGCCTTCCGCAGTGTCTATGAAGACATTGCTTATGACTACGCAGATATCATCAACGCGAATGTAACGGATCCCTATATCAGCTGCCCGGCCAACTCGATGTCGATCGAATCACTCCGAAACTATTGCGAATCAAACTCGCTGCTGCGTCCATGGCAGAAGAATCCTCAGACTCCGGGTCTCACAATTCGTCGCGCTGCCTGAAGTGGACCAATCTTCCAGTTGTCTCATACGGAATTCAGATATTCTGAACGAAATGAATGCGATGAAAAAACAATACACTCGAGCGCCACAGCGGAAGGTTTGGCTGACGCTCATCGATCCGCTCAAACGTCTGCTGACTGTCTTCGGTCGCGTTCTCCCGGCTGCTGTCATCAGAAATCTGGTCTCCATGACCATGTATCTGCAGCTTGGGAAATGGGCGAAGAATCACGGTTTTGAATTCAGCTTTCGCTCACGAAATCGCGACGACGTCTTTCGGTTCGTGTCTGAGAAACTCAAGAACGAGAAGGCTGTCTATCTTGAGTTTGGCGTGTTCGAAGGGAACAGCATGCGATTCTGGTCGGATCATCTGCTGAATCCGGAATCGCAACTGCACGGTTTTGACAGTTTCGAAGGGCTTCCAGAAGCAGGAGGCCTGTGGTTTAAAGGCGAATTCGATGTTGGTGGAAAGATACCTGCGATTGATGACCCCCGTGTGAAGTTTCACAAGGGTTGGTTTGATCAGGTACTGCCGGGTTTCAAAATGCCGGAACACGACGTGCTGATTATCAATATTGATGCTGATCTGTATTCATCCACGATTTTTGTTCTTCAGCAGCTGAAAGACTATATCAGGCCGGGCACCTACCTTTTCTTCGATGACCTTGCGGCCTTCGATCATGAGCCACGTGCTATCACGGAGTTTCTGCAGGAAACAGGAATGAAATGGCGCGGCGTCAGTGCACATGTTTCCCTGAATCATGCGTTTTTTGAATGTGTTGCAATGGCTGAGCCTGTCACCTCTGAACTGAGAATTGCCGGTTAGTGGACCTCCAGCGGTCAGCCATTTCAGGGAAAAGGGTTTGGATTCCTGATCCATTGTTTGGTGTGGCGACATGCACGGTCAGGCTTCCTGACGACGTCTCCGACGTGTTGTTTCAGATAGCCAAATGACAGGTAATACAAGGTAAGACATCGAGTTTGCAATTCTTGCGGCAGAATGGCCAGGGATAGACGTAATGGCGTGGCAGCCTGACATTATAGGCATCGGGGCAGAGAAGAGTGCGACGACGTGGGCATGGTCCATGCTCAACCAGCATTCTGAAATGTGCATGAGTCAGCCGAAAGAACTGAACTTCTTCAACACAAACTTCGATCGCGGAACAGAGTGGTATCGATCGTGTTTTCGATATGACGCTGCGACACAAAAGTGTGGTGAAATTTCCCCGTTGTATATGGACAGTCCGCAGGCCGCACAGCGAATCGCCTCCGTCTGCCCACAGAGCCGAATTCTCGTGATGCTGAGAAACCCGTTCACGAGAACGATTTCACATCTCTTTCACGACGCGCAGAACCTTCTGGGTGGAGTGACTTATGTCACTCCGGAGGCAATGAAGGAGTTCGCCGCGAAGGACGACAAATACCTTCGTCGCAGTCAGTACGGTCGGCAATTACAGCCCTTCTTTGACCATTTTGATGTATCGCAGATTGGTGTGTTCTTCTTTGAAGACATTGCTGCAGATAGTTTGGGTACTGTATCGGCACTCTATCGATTTGCCGGAATCGATAGCGCATTTGTACCCGAAGGTCACTGCGAGAAAGTGAATGCGTCATCTGATTTCCGCTTTGCTGGCTTCACTCGCGTGCTGATGCGAGCTTCACAGATGGCTCGATCATTCCCCCTGACCCGTCAGTTGATGGAATGGACTTATCACCATACGAAACTCCGCGAGCGAATCATCGACGCGTTGTCTGTGGACAGAGGACGGCCGGAGATCGTGTTCGAAGACGTTTTCAGCAGCGACACGACCGACATGATCTACAGAGATCTCGAATTGCTGGATCGATTGCTTCCAAATGGATGCCCGGAATCCTGGGAGGGTCTGTCTCCGGCGATTGAACGCAGTAACGCCCCTGTCCAGACAGGTATCGAACTGACAACCGCCCGTGAATCTCATCGCTCAGCGGCTTAACTGGTGATCTCAATGCAGACGGCAGCTATCCCGAGTCCGGTATCCTTTGATCCGATCGCCCACGCAGCAATTCAGTCTGCTCGCCTGACAGAAGCAGTCAAGGGCATCCTTCTGTGCAGCGCCTATTATGCGGTCGCGCATCTGCGATTGTTTTCGGTGATGGACGGAGCCATCTTTCTGGCAGCAGCATCATTGCTTCTGCCAGCATGGCGACCCTATTTGTTGCTCATTGGGTTCTCCGTCCAGGACGCGCGTGGACAGATTGTTCCGTTTGACTACGCAGCTGTCGCTGCCATGTCGGGACTATTGATGCTGTCTGCCGCAATCAGTGGATCAGAGATTCCATTGACACGCGGCCTGAGACACTACCGGCACCTTGTGCTGATGGGGATCTTGCTGGTCGGGTACGGACTAGTCACCTCAACGGTGAATCACACAATGGGTATCCGGACGCAGTTCGAAAGTCGGCCGTACTATATTGTCTGCATCCTGATGGCCAGCATGATTTTCACGGCATGGCTCGCCACCAGACAGATGTATATGGATGCATTCGGAAGTACACGAATTAAAGTTGTTGCGGTTTGCATTCTGATACATATCTTCTTCATCGCGATCATGCAGTTTCGCTTTGGTCCTGCGTTTGCCGCCTCTCCTCAGGGCATGGCAGAAATCATCAAGCAGGACCAGGCATCGAACCCCGGTGTGCGGGGCGTTGCCAGATTGACTGGCCCATTCCTTTCACCCAACGCCCTGGCAAGTGTACCGGCATTTTACATGCTGATGCTGTTGGGAGCTCGAAGAGCCAGAGAACTCTCAATGCTTTTCGTTGCCGGATTCTTTGTGACAGGCATTACTGCTGCTGCACTCGGAGCAGCCAGGACCATGTTTGTATATTACCTGGCCGCTGCAGCTGCCATGACGTGGACGCGTTCCCCGTCAAAGACCATGCTGGCGATGTTTCTTGCCCTGCCGATGGTACTGCTGGTCAATTTTGATGTCGACGGAATCATGACCGTCATGAGACTCAAGAACCTTAACAGTCTCGGTGCCCGTGGTGAATTGTGGCAGTGTGCCATTGACAATCTGGGCTGGGCGGAATGCCTGTTCGGAATGGGTGTCTCTCATTTTCCGAATATGTATTATGCCGGACTGGGGCATCCTTCAACGGATCCCCACACCTGGATACTCTCGATGATAGGGATGTTTGGGATTTCAGGAGTGATTGTTTACCTGCTCATCTGCTGGCGGATTTATCGGTTTAGTCGAACGCAAGCCGCAAGCAGAGCCGCGATGGGAGTTGCGTTAGCCGTTTTCCTGTTTGGCCGAGAGCTGGGGAATACTCAATATCTGTTCAACCATCACCCTCTTTGCTGTCTGTACTGGACATGTATCGGTTTCGTTTTTGTACGGCCGGGAGAGTTCTTTGAATCCAGTGATGACGTTGACTACCCTGTTCGAATGAATGATGGTTATTCAGCACCTCTTCCGGGAGGCTCGTAATGAGCACAGTTGCCGGAAGTCCATCACTGCCAGGTGCTCAATCAACGAGCGAAGTGGCGAAACCTGTCCGACAATTTCGCAGAAATGTTCTCAGCAGCGCCGGAGGGAATGTTGTCAATATTGTGCTGCAGCTTGGCTTGCTGTATCTGCTGCACGAAACGCTGACGACAGCCGCGTACGCGATGATGCTGACGGCGACGGCTCTGATTGGTGTCAGCGAAATGGCCTCGGACTACGGTTCGCGTCTCTGGGCCACACGCGAGTTCTCTTTTACAGCGCGACCAGTGAGAATCCTTCGGCTTTCAGCCTGGTGTAAGGTATTCTACACGATCGTTTCGGCAGCAGTTCTGACGTTGCTGCCGTTAAACAACCTGACCCTTCCCATTGCATTGCTGTGTTTCGCCATTGCGTCCACGCAGCCATCGACTGATCCGTTTCTATGGTACCTGCGCGGGCGTGAACGCCTGGATGTTGAAGCAGCGATCATGCTGGTTTCACGCACGCTTGCCGTGACTGGCATGGCACTGGCGGCCTGGATGCAGATGAGCATACCGTGGTTGCTGACGATCTGGCTGTTGACAAACATCGGCCGGATGGGTTTCGAAGCAACGCTTTCCTGTGTCCGCCCTGTGTTTGGTGATGGGACAGCGGAAGAAGCCGCCAACGATCGTGGACGATCAATGAGCTCTGTATCAGTCGTTCTGCGTGAAGTTTTTCCGGTCGGCACGACATTATTTCTGACCAGCCTGTTTCAGCGGATTGGCGTTTTATTGTTGAGCATATTTGCAACGGATCTGGATGTGAGTGTCTTTGGCACCGCATTTCGTCTCGTTTCGACTGCCGGATTTCTTTCAACCAGCATGTTCGTGTCTTCGTTTGCGGCGCTGGTACGGGCCATTGAAATCAACGATGTCCGGAGCGTCGGCAGGATCGTTCGGCGTGAGATGCATCTGGTTTCTCTGGTTTTTGTGCCTGCCTGTCTGCTCGGAATTCTTTTCTGCATTCCCCTGACCCGAGCGTTACTGCCTGCGGACATGCTGCCCGTTGCGCAGGCCATGGTGATTCTCTGTCCGGGACTCTATTTGTCGTGCATTAACATGGGAATGAAGTATACGGTCAATGCCTGGTCGCTGAACTGGCCTGACGTCGTGGCAGTCGTGATTGGGATCCTCATTTTTGCCGATTCAATCTGGATGTTCAGCCACATTTCATGGTCCGTCGGTGCTGCGATTGGTTGGGGCGCCGGAGAAGGCGGAGTTCTGTTGTTACGGATCGCTCTGCTGCGGTATGCCGGTAAGCCATCCGGTGTCCCAGTCGCCTCGATACTGATGTCGACCTGTGTTCTGGTCGTTGCTGCATTCTGGGCGATCCACTAAGCACACCAATCACACCATTGAAGGGCTACAACATGATTCCACGTCACCGTCCTTCATTTGGAATGGGGCACCTTGTATACCAGTTTCAGCTCGGCATGTTTCCTGCAAAAATTGAAGCGGCAGAGGAGATCTGGGCCACACGGCTGAAGATTCCGCACGCCATCTGGGTACCATCCGGTCGTTATGCAATCTGCCGCAGCCTTGAATTTGCCACTTCAGATGAATGCACAGTCTACACGCCCGCATTCACGTGCGGTGTCGTTCGCGAAGCGGTTCGTCGCAGCGGTCGACGGCTGAAGCTGATGGATAGTGAGCAGAATGGCCTGCTGATGTCGGGAGACGCCGATCGTTCTGCAACAAGGCATGACGCCGTCATTCTTTCTGAGGTGTACGGGCTTCGCTATTCAGACAGCGACTTGCCGACGGCGCTGATCGACGCCGGAATGCGAATCTTTGACATGGCGATGAGTGTCCCCACGCAGAATGATATGCAAAGACTACGCAAATCTGATGTTGCCATCGTCAGCTTTGGCCTTGGCAAGCCATTGTATGCCGGTTGGGGCGGACTGCTTTTAACTCACGATCAGCAAATGGCAAACTGGATGAGAGCCCAACGGTGTATCGATTTGGCCCCGAAGCGACTTGTACGCAGCATTCGACAGAACACAGAACTGCTGCTTCGATCTGCTGCACACGTGCCGGCATGTTATGGCCTGATTCGGACACTCCAGGATCGCCTTCGCCGCGGAAGTTCTCCCGTCATCGCTGATGGGAACTCAGCGGACGATCAACTCCCGCCGATGTCTCGTGACTGGTCTCATGGTCCAACCTCCCTTCATCTGACACTCGCCAGCAACCTGGCTCGCGGCACTGACAGAATCATCTCTCAGCGGCGGCAGCTCTTAAGATCATACGAAACGCTTCTGTTTCCGGACTCCAGTGTACCGGTACCAGAAGCGGCGTTCAGCCATTATCCGATCCGCGTGCCAGGTCTGCATCGAGATGCATTGAGAGCTGAACTATGGGAAAACGGTATCGACACCGCGACACTATTTGAGTTTCCACGGGGCGAACGACCAGAGTCGTTTCCCAATGCTCATCGACATTCGCACGAGATTCTTGCGCTGCCTCTCTGGAATAGCCTGCCGGTTCAGGCAATCGCTACTGCATGCAGGGTGATTCGCGACTTCTGTTTAAAGAACCAGATCAGCATCTCACCTTTTCACTGGCCCGGTGAAATC
>JAGQQE010000341.1 GCA_020426345.1 Planctomycetaceae bacterium | reverse complement strand
ATCGTTGCTGACTTTGGCACCGGCATTCAGGTCGACGCCAGTTCTCAGTCGGCAGGAACAGTGATTGGCGGAACGCTCTACAAAGGCAACGGCACCAACGCGGCGACTGGGGCAATCGGAGTCGGCACGTTCCCGATCATCCTTCTGGACCCAATGGATCCGCTGTTCGTTGATGCGGCCAATGACAATTACTACCTGGCTCCATTCTCACAGGCTATCGACAGTTCGTTAAACTCACTGGGCGACCGTTCAGACATTACGCGTGTCAAAGCTCCGCTTGGACTTGGCCTGTCGCCAATTCTGGCACCGGGACTTGACGTTTACGGCCAGCTTCGCGGCGATGATGAGGCTGTTGCAACTCCTGCTGGTCAGGGGGCAAACGTATTTATCGACCGAGGGGCAATCGACAGAGTCGACTTCTTCCAGCCAACGGCTGTCCTGGCACTTCCGGAAGATCAGTCAACCCTTGACCTCGATTCGGAATTGAATGCCGTTTGGACCGATGAAGCGACCAATCTTCGGCAGTTCCGAATCCGATTGATCGACGAAGGAATCGGTATTGATGATGCCACCATCTCGTCCTCGCAGTTCGTCCTGGAGCGTGATGGAGTCGTTCTTGTTGAGGGTACAGACTACATCTTCACCTACAACAGCATTACAAACGAAGCGATATTCTCCGCTGTAACCTTCTTCCCGTTTGAAAGTCGCTACACAATCATTGTTGACAACAATGATGCAACGAGCGGGGCCGCTGACGGAATCGATGGTGTGCGAGACCTGGCTGGAAACTACCTCGCTGCCACCGAAGCAGATGGCTCAACGAAGTTCCGGATCGTGGTCACCGATGGTGAGAACGATGCTCCAATTAACGGTGTACCAGCAGCACAGACAACTGACGAGGATGTGCCCCTTGTCTTCAGCACAGCGAATGGCAATGCAATCACGGTCAGCGATTCGGATGTTCGGCTGGGAGACAATCGCCTTACCGTGACGCTGACTGCGGTCAACGGCACACTGACCCTTCCCACTCTGGCTGGGCTGACGTTGACAAACGGTACCGGTACCGGTGACCTCGTCGTGGAATTCGAAGGGGACGTCGACGACCTGAATGCTGCTCTCGATGGGTTGGTCTTTACACCTGATCAGGACTATTTCGGGCCAGCTTCACTGACGGTTCTGACGAGCGACAATGGTCAGTTTGCAGCTCCCGGCTCACCTGTCATGACGGATTCTGATACGATCGACATCACGGTGAATTCCGTCAACGATGCTCCGACCTTCGACAATCTGCCTGTGCTGGGAGCATTGACAGAGTTTGAAGACGAGTCCAGTTCAACCGTCACCGTTCCTTCATTCGTAACCGGTCAGAATGCAGGGCCAGCGAACGAGGACCAGACTCTGACCGCTCAGGTGACAGTGATCTCCACCACGGGAGCGTGGACACCGACGACATTCTTCACTGCAGCAGGTTCACCACAGATTGACCCTGTAACCGGGACACTCACATTCCAGCTGGCTCAGGATGTCAACGGAAGCGCTCTGGTAAGAGTTGTCCTTGTTGACAGCGAACTAGCCCAAAGCGTACCTCAGACGTTCACAATCACGGTGAATCCGGTCAACGACGAACCGGTATTCACACTCACTCCTGAGGCTGTCAATATCAACAGTCTTGAGGATGAAGACGCTGATTTGAACAATGTGACGGATATTCAGTCTGTCGATTTGATCGATACCTTTGCTGCGGGACGATCAACTGCAATCGATGAAATTGGTGTCCAGAATCTCACGTGGGTTCTTGGTACGCCAGTGCCTGTCAGCGGGAATCTGACTTTCGATCTTCTGCAGATTCAGGCAGACGGAACTCTCCTCTACCAACCGTCCGCTGATACGGCCGGTGAGGTCACCGTCACGTTGACGTTGATGGACGACGGTTCCAATGTCTTTCCAAACGATAATCTTTCCAGTTCTGTCACCCTGACCATTGTCGTGACACAGGTGAATGATGCTCCTGTGGCCGTCACTCCTGACTACGTCGTGGACGAAGGCTACAGCCTGACGCTCGACGCAACCGGGTCATTTGACGTTGATGAATTCTTCGGTGACACGCTGAGTTATTCGTGGGATATTGATGGCGACGGCACCTATGATCTGAACACAACGGCAGAAACCACAGTCATCAGCTGGGCGACCCTGCAATCGGTTTATGGCATCACCGCACCTGCCGTGTACGACATCAAACTACAGGTGACAGATTCATTCGGTCCGTTAGCAGACGAGGCAACAGCTACATTTACGACGCTGATTGTTGACTATGGTGATGCCCCTGATTCCTACGGCACCACACAGGGCGTCGGTGGGGCTGCTCACACGATACAGGGGAACCTTCATCTTGGTGCGACGGTCGATAACGAAGTGACTGGGGTCCCAACACCAGGAGCAACCGGCGATGATGCCGCGGGAACTGACGATGAGGATGGAGTGGTCTTCCCAACGTCGTTCGAGTCCACTGCGGGTGTCGATCTTCCGACATACTTCCTGGTGACGTCTTCAGAATCAGGGAAATTGGATATCTGGCTTGATCTGGACCAGGATGGTGCATTCAGTAACGCGGAACATATTAATGCGGGTGTCAGTTACGATGTTGTAGCCGGGGTAAACCGAATTGACTTCGAAATACCCGCTGGTACGCCGACTGGTGATACCGCGATGCGATTCCGAGTCAGCAGCACAGGTGGCCTCGCTCCTACAGGACGAGCAGATGACGGAGAAGTGGAAGACTATGTTGTAACCATTCAGGATCTTCAGGCACCAGTGGCACCGTCCGTCGTCAAACCTGTTGACGTTATCCCGGGCGACGCGATTGCACCTGAAACCAGCGACTCAACGCCGATCATTGAATGGTCATTCCACGACGCGAATTACTTTTACGATGTACTGGTTGAAGGCGCGTCTGGTCCGGTATTCAGCCAGACCGATTTGATCACCACAAGCACTGAAGTAACGACACCGTTGCTCCCGGGCACATACACGGTGACGGTCACGGCTAAGAATCGTGCCGGGACCCCCGCTGTCCCGGTCAGCTACACGTTTGACGTGGTTGCAATTTCCGTCCAGTCGCCTTCGGACAATGGCGTTGTAAACGACACCTACCGTCCGACGATCACCTGGACGCCAGTTGCCGGATCGAAGTCGTACACCGTACAAATTGTGACCGGTCCATCAAACACTGTGGTGCACACTGGTTTTGTGTCCGACTCCGGCTTTCCGCCGAATGCGGCAGCTTCCTACGACGTTCCGATCGATCTGCCGATTGGTACATACAAAGTGAGAATTCGCGCGACCGATGGAGCCGACCTTGCGGGAGACTGGAGTCCGTATTCAACATTCAAAGTGCGAACTCCGACCACGATTACGGCCCCAATTGGGACTACGAATCTTGTACGGCCAACGATCACCTGGGATCCGATCCCCGGTGCAGTGACCTATACGATTCAGGTGAACAACTTTACCGACGCGAAAGGAAAACTGTTCTTCGAAACGGGCCTCACCAGTACCTCATTCACTCCAACATTTGACCTGGCTCTGGCGACCTACAATGTCTGGGTGATTGGTTACAATGCAGATGGTGAAAGCAGCATCTGGAGCAGCACACATTCGTTTACTGTTTCCTCACAGGTAACAGCGATTGTTCCGACCGGACGCCTGAATGACCCGACTCCAACGTTTGGTTGGGAACCGGTCGTAGGGGCGGATGCTTATAACCTGATTGTCCGAAACAGTAGCGGTACTGTTGTCATCAACGTCAATGGATTGCCATCGACGTCGTACACTTCTGTAGATGAACTACCGCTGGGTCAGTACACATACCAGATTCAGGCCGTCAATCTGCCGAAAACCAGTTCCACCGGGCCAGCAGTCCTTTCTGCATTCAGCCAGAACTATTCGTTCATGGTGGCAACAGCTCCGACAGTTCTGACACCGGAATCCACAGTCTTTGGGGAACATCCGGAGATTACCTGGGAGAAACCTCTTGGAGCAGGAAACAGTGAGATCTATATCCGTCAAACTGGCGGTGAAGAACAGTTCCTGATCATCACAGACGTGCCGGGCACGAGCTACATTCCAACGGAACGTGTGTTTGGCATTGGCACTTACACGGTTTGGGTGCGTACTTTTGTAGAAGGTGCCAGCAGCTCGCTTCCGTTGTCCCAAAGGGCTTCTTTCTGGAGTCCGGGCAAGACATTCCGAGTAGCAACACCTCCTACAAATCTTCTGCCAACCGGGCGTGTTGCAACCAGCACTCCAACGCTCACCTGGGAAGGTGTGCCGGGAGCGGTTAGTTATGAAGTTTGGGTGAATAACGAGACTGCCCCAGTACGGGCGGTTCTGGCAACGAACCTGAATTCGCTGAGCTACACACCGTCAAGCGACCTGCCGATCGGACGTTACATCTTCTGGACTCGAGCCCGAAATGCTTTTGGCACATACAGCAACTGGAGTACACCTGTTCGATTTGAAATCGCGACGGCACCAACATTGTCTGGTCCGCCCGCATCGACCTTCGATCGGACCCCTGACTTCAGCTGGAACAGCCAGAAAGAAACGTTGGGTGGGGTTGTAACCGGTGCGCAGAGCTACGAATTTATCCTGTACCGGGTGAATCCGGCAACTGCTCGCCTTGAACCATTTTCGAGTGCGACAGGTCTGTCAACACCGAACTACACGCCGACCACCGACTTGCCCGACGGCAAGTATCGGGCGTGGGTTCGCAGCGTGAACCCCGGTCGTCCCGGGTCAGGTGTGGCAGCGACGTATACGAATTGGAGTTCGCCGTTTGACTTTGCCGTCGGCGGTGTACCTGTTCTGAACTCTGTGCCAAATACCACGGATACCACACCGACGATTACCTGGCAGACTGTTGGAGCCGCCTCAGGATACGAGATCTATATTTCGCTTCCTTCGACTCCAGGCACTCCAATTGTTCGAGTCGATAATATCGGTCTGAACTCTTTCACCGTTCAGAACCCGCTGGCGACTGGTACCTATCGTGTTTGGGTGCGGGCGATTAGTTCAATCAACGGTAAGTACAGTGGTTGGAGCAGCCCAATCACCATGAACATCGTTGATGCCGCTGATGCTCAGGGGCTGGAGATTGCCACAGATGCGACATTGTTGACTGCTGTTTATCAACTGTCGGCCGATTCCGGCGATGCAGTTGCCCGTGAAAGTGCCTACGACGCGTCCGTCAGCATGCTTCCCGCTCGCACTCCCGGAACCCAAATGCCGCAGGAGGCTTCGGATGTATTGGACACCGTCTCAGCAATTGCTGTCACCACTGAGTCGCCGATCACTGCGGAAGTGCTGATCGAGGAAACGGATGAGGTTTTGGCGGGCTGGGGCGACCATTCCTGGTGGGAATCTGCCGAAAAAACCGTCGAAGTCCAGCCCGCGAGCGATGAGCAGGCAAATCTGAGCCTCCTGGGCGCTTTGCTTGCGTTTTCACCACTTCGTTCTCGTCGCAGGAAGAATGAAGAAAAGTAACCTCGCTTGTTCCGGGTAAACAGAAAGGCTGACGCAAGCGTCAGCCTTTCTCATGCGCGAAGCAGCAAGTGAAATTGTTCGATTCTGACCACGGTTGTTACGACTGTTGCAGGATGCAACACTTGGTGAATCTGTTGTAGCACTTCCCTGGAGACTAGTTGCAAACACCGGAAGGGGACGATAAGGTTCAAACGCTGATTACACGCCAATTTTGCCGTTGATCCTCTTGCGACCATTCAATTTCATAATTTTTGAACGAATTGTCACAGAATTTGCGTTACATCGTTTTGCTGGTCAAATTTTGAAGGATCACGAGCAGCACACTCGTTGGCGTGCTTGATTTTGATTGAAATTTCCTGTCATTTGTTTCTGGAGAATGCTCATGCAGACGCGTCGAAACAGTGCCGTGTCGAACTCAACTCGACGCGGCTTCACCCTGATTGAATTGCTCGTGGTGATTTCGATCATCGCAACATTGATGGCATTGATCCTTCCTGCGATCCAGAATGCCCGTGCAGCAGCCCGAACCCTGTCATGCAAGAACAATCTCAAGAACATCGCTCTGGCGACTCACAACTTCGCCAGTGGCCGAAAGGGCCAGCTGCCAGCACTTGGAAAGATTGGTCAAGTGAGCGGTAGTGGTGCGAATGTGGAGATGTACAGCTGGGTTGTTGAGCTGCTTCCTCACCTCGACCGACGTGACTTGGCAGATCGTTGGAACAAGGCAGCTTCATTCACTTCAAATTCTTCACTCTCGATCGGAAACAAGCTTGCAGTTCTGGTCTGCCCTGATGATGCATCTGCCGATGTGGACGGTGGGCTCAGCTATGTGGCA
>JAGQQE010000340.1 GCA_020426345.1 Planctomycetaceae bacterium | reverse complement strand
ATTTTGCGTTTGAAGTGGAAGACGCAACCGCCGCTGCCGAAACTCTGAAAGCCATGGGGATGGAGCTGGTGGACGATGCAAAACGTCGGCCGGATGGAGCCATTCAGGTCTTTTTGACCGATCCGGACGGACATGTGATTGAACTGTGTACTTCGCCAAATTCTGACTGAAGGACGCATCAATGCCGAAAGAGTACATCATCACGATGACTGCTGCCAATCGCGTTGGAATCATGTCAGCGGTGACTCGAGCCATGTCCGATCTGGGCGCTGATCTGCGTGAAGCCAGCCAGACAGTCGTACGCGGTTACTTCACAATGATCTTCAGCGCAGAGTTTCCTGAGAAGCTGGATGCGGGAGTCATTCGGGATCACCTGCTGGATGTCTGTCGTCCATTCGGAATTGATGTCAATCTGAAAGAGCCGGTGCCGGAAACCGGAGACGAGACACCGCGGAAGACTCTCCGGCTTTATTCACTGCGACTCGGTGGCGATAATCAGCCCGGCGTACTGCGTCAGTTGTCGACAGTGATCTCGACAAAGCGAATTGATATTGCCGGCATGCATGCAGTTCGAGTCCGCCGGGGCAGCGGTTTTGAAATGGTGATGAAAATTGCTGTTCCGCCCGAACTGGATATTGACGGACTGCTTGCAGAGCTGAATCAGATCGGTCAGCCGTTCAACATGACGGCTGATATTTCTGATTATTCCTGAACGATGTGTGAGTCATGAGCTACACCATTGTGGGAGTAATCGGGCATATCGATCATGGGAAAACATCTCTGGTTGCCGCCCTGACTGGGGTTGATACGGATACACACCCGGAAGAAAAGCGTCGTGGAATTACGATTGATCTGGGGTTTGCATCGTTCACCGAAAACGGTCACCAGTTCGCACTGATCGATGCTCCGGGGCACCAGAGGTACGTCGGCAATCTGCTGGCCGGTGTGAGTCGAATTGACGTTGGGTTGCTAGTTGTCGCCTGCGACCAGGGAATTCAGGCTCAAACGCTTGAGCACGCTTCAATTCTGCAGTTGCTGGGTGTCAGACGGCTGGTTGTCGTGATCTCCCGGATCGATTTGGCGGACGCTGCTGCGTGCGATGAATTGCGAGGAGAACTGGAGCTGTTTCTGGAAGATTATGATTTTCACGATGTCCCCATGATTCCGGTTTCAACAGTCCAGAGCCGGGGAATCGATGAGCTGAAACTTACTCTGTTTGCCGAAGCGTCGCAGGTTCAGCACCGACCCTTCGCAGGGTTCTTTCGGATGCCCGTCGATCGGGTATTTTCGATGCCGGGCCGAGGATGTGTTGTGGCAGGAACTGTCTGGAGTGGTTCAGTGAAAGTTGGGGATCATCTGGAACTTGGTGCCGACCGCCGGATGGTTCGGGTGCGTGACGTTGAGGTTCATGGTGAGCAGGTTGCTCAGTCTGTGGCCGGACATCGGACGGCACTTAATGTGGTGGGTGTGGCAGTTGATCAAGTTCACCGAGGTGATGAAGTTTTAGATCCGGAGGTCTTTCCGCGTTCATCGTTTCTCCTGATGGAAGTGAAGACCGTGAAGACGTCTCCCACCCTAAAATGTCCGGCGACCGTCCAGCTGCACCTTGGGGCGACCGCCTGTCGAGGACGTATCACAGGAGTTCGTCGCCTGCAACCCGGAGAATCCGCCGTTGTCCTCGTTGAAGCCGATCAGCCTGTCGTTGCAACGTTTGGACAGCGTTGCCTTTTCAGGCTGCCATATCCCGTGGGCACGGTGGGAGGAGCTAGTGTGCTGGCGGCCCTGGATCAGACGACTCGCAGGACACGGACCCTGATCGAGCTGGGCGAGCAGCTGGCGATGTCAGATGCTGCAGAACGGATTGTGGCCTGGGTCGACTTTTGCGGCGAACTTGAGGCATCGCCAGTCTGGTGTGAACTGCAGGCCGGGATCTCCCGCGACGCCATCTTGGAAGCGGTTGATGTAGCTGTTGCAGGTGGTCGCGTGATTCGTCTCGACGGTGGCACACATTTGGCGTCTGTCCGCGCTATGGAACAGATCAGTCGTCGTGCTCAGGAGTTCCTGCACAGGCAGGCTCAGGAGGCTCGAGATGCCTGGATCGTGGAAGAGTCGCTGATAAGACAGCTGGAAGGGTTTGGAACGCCTGAACTGGTACGGATGTGTCTGCAGCAGCTTGTCGACCAGAATGTGGTTGTTCGGCTGGGGCGCATGGTCGCCATCGCCTCTGATGAAACAAGCCTGTCGAAAAAACAGCGAGCTCGCCTGGAAAGTGTAGTGGCTGCCTTCGAGGGAAATCGCAGTCCTCCAACTTTGAAAGAACTGTCTGATCAGCTGCAATTGCCACTGGATGCCGTCACCTCGCTCACGCGGTTTGGTGTTCAGACTGGAATGCTGCTGGACGCCGGGAATGGCCTGCTGATCAGTTCAGTCGTTTTCGCAGAACTCTGTCAGGAACTGCTGG
This sequence comes from Planctomycetaceae bacterium, assembly GCA_020426345.1. Lineage (GTDB taxonomy): Bacteria > Planctomycetota > Planctomycetia > Planctomycetales > Planctomycetaceae > F1-80-MAGs062. The sequence goes on along the minus strand of JAGQQE010000340.1, from coordinate 3,916 downwards.
AACTGTTTCATCAGCAGTCTCGACGATCTGTTGCCGAAATTCGCGATCGCTGGAACGTGACTCGGAAGCACGCCGTTCCTTTTCTGGAGTTTTGCGACCGACTTGAGATCACTGTTCGAGATGAAAACGAGCGTTCAGCGGGACCAGCGATTGCTGGCTACGCTGCGCCGCTCTGTGTGCCGCCGAGTATCTGCGACTCAAATTCCTGACAGTATTTGAAGCCTATTGAGCGAGATGCGGGCGAGGTTTCTGGGTGGCACCTTGCATCTCCGAGTGACGGTTCGCGGGCATCGCCGTGCCGTCCATGTCAGGCGGCTTCTGGACGAGTCGGTCCAATGCTTTGGCTGGAACCTTTGGAAGTCCGCTTCTTCAGGTCGAACAGACCGAAGATTTCTGACGCGTTTAGGCCCAGCGACACGTTGTTGTTATCACCTTCTCCCAGAATTGATTCCGCTAGTGCTCGTTTCTCGCTCAGTACTCGGTCGATGCGTTCTTCGATGGTGTCTTTACAGATGAAGCGAGTCACAATGACGGGAGCCGTGACTCCGATTCTGTGAGCTCTGTTAATCGCCTGATCTTCAATGGCCGGATTCCACCAGCGGTCAAACAGGAAGACATAGTGGGCGAACTGTAAATTCAGTCCGACAGCACCAGTGCCGTAGCTCATGAGAATGATGTGCGCATTTGGATCTTCCTTAAACTGAGCCAAAATCGGCTCCCTTTGTTTGGTGGGAACTCCTCCATGATAGATCAGGGGATTGAACTGCTGCAGGCGAGCAGCCAGCCAGTCCAGGCTTCGCGTCCACTGGCTGAACAGGATGGCTTTTCCACCACTGGCTGCAATCTCTTCCATGTCTGCGACCAGGCGTTCCAGCTTTGCACTTTCGCCCGTGAGCGGGTCGTAATTGGTGATCTGCTTGAGTCTCAGAACCAGTTCGAAGACGTGCTGAACAGACACGGAATCTCCCAAATCGTTCAGTTGAACGATGCCTTCTTTCTCTGCGATGGCCTGCCTCAGAAGCTTCTCCTCCTGCTCAGCTCCCTCCTCTTCCTGATCAGCAAGCGTTTTTTGATAAAGCACCGCTAACCCGTGGTCGTCGGTTTTATACTTTCGCTCAAGGCGCGCAAGCTCAGAGAGCTTCGTTTGAATCTCCTCGAGCTCCTCTTGAACTCCATCTCGCCCAACATCAAAACGGGTGAGTAGCCGCTCGAGATCTGACAGTTCGCCCTCAGCAAGATCGAGCTTTTCGTCAAAAGGGGCACGAGTCTCCTCAGGAATGGACGAAAGTGCTTTTCGACACCGCTCGAGCAGACTCAGAATTCCAGAGTGATCAAGGAGGATACTCGCACCTTCACTCACAGCCGTTGCTGTAGTTTCGAAACTTCTCAGCTCGCGAATCTTGCCTTCTAACACGGCTCGCATGCCCTCGTAAGGTTCAATCTCGGAGAGTTCTGCTGTAATAAAGGCAAGCTCTGCCTGCTTCATCACGCGAGCTTCTTTTTCTGAGTGCAGCGTATCGAGGCGAGATTTTAATCGTGACAACTCGCGATAATGCGCTTTGTACTGCTCGGTGAAGTCGAGAGCTCCGACAAACTCATCTACCAGCCGAAGAATGTACTCCGGATCATGTAAGTGCATCTGCTGCCCCTGAGTACAGAGAGCAAGCATCTTTGTAGAGATCTGTTGCAACATTTGAACGGTTGCCAAGCTTCCGTTCATATAAACTTTCCCACGTCCGTTTGTCTGCATCGTCCGGGTAAGCAGCACTTCGTCTGCATCCTGCAGCTGATCGGGCAGGAGTTCTCGAACTTCTTTGGGGGTATCTTCCAAAGAGAGTAAGGCTTCGATCTCCCACCCTTCCGTGCCTTCTCGAAAGTATGAGGTCTTGGGTCGTGCTCCAAGAATCAGCTGAAAGGCGTCAAGAATGAGCGACTTTCCAGAACCCGTTTCCCCACTCAAAACATTCAAGCCGGGCACTAACTCCAGAGAGAGCTCTTCAATAATCGCAAAATTCTTAACTCGAAGTTCAACGAGCATACTTCACCGTTCAAACACGAAGGTAACGACCGAAACGAAAGAACTTAGAAAAAAGTGAGAAAACAGGACAAGAACAGAGTGCGCCTCACGGTCAGGGACCAAAAAGAGTTATCGGTCATCGACCAAAAAGAGTTATACAGTCACCCAAATGCTATTCGGTGACACCGCGCTCCAGGTTTCGTAATCCCCACCTTAACTTTGTTCTGAGAATCTCGAAATAAGTCTTTGTTTTGGATTGGACAAAATTCACGGAATGGGGTGAGCGCTCTACCCGAACTTCATCATTTGCCTGAAGAAGACAGGACTCCTGGCCGTCTACCAGCAAAAAGACTTCGCCATCATAATCCCCTGGAATTCCAACAGAAATATTCATATCTGAGGGCAGGATCAGGGGCCGCGCAGTCAGAGAATGAGCGCAAACGGGAGAAAGGAGGATAACTGAAAGGTTTGGATGAACGATGGACCCACCTGCGGCAAGAGAATACGCAGTAGAACCTGTCGGGGTGGAGATTATCAGTCCATCCCCTTTCAGTTGAAGGATCTCATTGTCGTCCGACTTCACTTCCAGGGTAAGTAGCCGCTCTCGCGTTCCTTTCTGCACGAGCGCTTCATTCACTGCTTGGCACTCAAAGATGGACTTTCCCTCCCGAAATACCTGGGCCCGGAGCATCTCCCGCTTTCCAAGACAGGCATCCCCGGCAAGAACCTCTTTGAGGGATGCGAGGCAATCTTCAGGTGATATCTCAGTGAGAAAACCGAGTGTCCCGAAATTCACACCAAGCAGCACCGGTGCGCTCTCCTTTGCTCGACGGGCAACTCCGATCAAAGTGCCATCCCCTCCTAGGGTGACAATCGGATCTGCCGAAAAAGCGAGATCATCCTCAGGGACGACCTTGTCCAATGTAACACCAGAGATCGAGGCGGTCTCCTTCGAACCGACAACGGCGTGACCGTTGTCCTTGCACCACTTCACTAATTCTTTAGCGAGTGGAATCGCATCCGGAACATCGCTTCTGACAACGAGACCAATACTCTTCACGAGGCTCTTCCCCCTCAGACCGGTTAAAAGGACTAATGTTTCATCAAGATCTCTCGCCTCCCGGAGCAAAATACCTCGGAGCCGGCGAAGGAAGCATGGCATCAGATCTCTCTCGAGGAAAGAACTTCGGCTGAGGAGTTCGAGCTGGGGAAGATTCCTGCCCTCTCCCCGACTCTATTTCTGTCACAACAGCATCCCAACGTTCCTTAACTTGCTTTCGCGAACGGTAGTCCTCACCAGAGAAGAACGAGACGATCCGTCCTGGTCCCGAGTACACAGCATCCATCACAGATTGATAGGTATCTGCATCCTCTTCTGGCAAGGCATCCGAAATTCGAGGGGAATCATTTCCGGTAAGTGCAAGAACCGCCTGACCAGCAAGCACTATCGCGTATGGAGGAAAAAGCACTGCTCCCGTAACATCAAGAGCGGTTTCACCAAGCCCTGGACCGTATGCGAAATTAGAAGCTGCCGTCTCAAGCACCTTCTCTCTCTCCTCTTGCGTAAGTGGGGAGGCCGCGAGCTTCTGCATTCTGATGGAAAGAGGCTGCTCGGAATCATTCTTCGCGTCCGTCCTAGGCGTCCCCTTATCGGGATTGAAAAAATGAAGATCTGGCTGCTTTACGGTGGGTCGAAGATCACTTTGATGAAACTTGCCGTCTTGAAAGCGACTTGTGCAACCGCTCAAAACAAAAAGAAAAAGAATAACCTTCGCAAATCTCACCTTTCCAAATCCTGCTTCAAAAATTTAGCCTGACAGCTACCTCAAAAAGTTCCCTAGCCCAAAGAATTGCAAGCCCGAAAAAGTTTTGAGGACGCGCCTAACAAACCCTGTTACA
>JAGQQE010000339.1 GCA_020426345.1 Planctomycetaceae bacterium | reverse complement strand
CGACTCTGGAGGGCGATGGAACGGCACTTTTCATTACCAACATCCTCCAGAACGACAACGTTCGAATTACCCGGCTGGCCAGGGGGATCGCATCGGGCAGTGTCCTCGAATTCGCAAATCGAGAAATGCTGGCTGATGCACTTCGCGGCCGTCAGCAGTTCTAGCCTTGCATCGCAGTAGAACTCTGGACCTGGCGACAGCAAAACCCGCACAGACCAGGTGCGGATTGCGAGCAAAGCCGAAAGTTTCAGCGAGTTACACCGCGTATAAAATCCAGAACTGATACTACCTTTTCCTTCAACATGGACCAACGATTCATGCTTTCACACATGGTGTATTTCACTTTGAATGACGCTTCTGAAGATGCCTGCAGGAAGCTGGTCGAAGACTGTCACAAGTTCCTGAAACCACATGCCGGCATCGTCTTCTACGCCGCAGGAACACTGGCCCCCGAATTTGATCGCCCGGTGAATGACCAGAATTTTAACGTCGCACTGCATGTTGTTTTTGACACGAAAGAATCTCACGACGCCTATCAGGTATCTGAATCGCACCTACAATTCATAGCGCAGAACAAAGAAACGTGGAAGCAGGTGCGTGTGTTTGATGCGTACGTAGCCAGCGGTCACTAAGACTTCACAAAGCACCATATGCCCGGTAACACGGACGATCCGTGTGCCGGGCGGTTTCCGGTCAGGAACTGTTGGTCTTGTTGATTGCGATGCGATCATTCGCAAACGGATGCCTGTTGCAGCCAGTTTGCTTCACAGCCTCGGTTGTGGCCGGTACCGGAGAGTACTGGCCGCTCAGCCATCGCGGTGACGAATCCCACTCCGCGTCTCACGATGCCAACCGGTCATCAACGGGTCCGTTCTTCGGACTCCTGAAGCGTCAGCCGGTATGCCAGCATTTCGGTTTCCTTCTGCCATCCGTGAGCTTCATAGAATCGCTGCGCCGTCTGATTGGTTGATGCTGTCTCAAGCTCCATCCTTATCGCCCCCGTCTCTCTCGCGAATTCTGTTGCAGCGTTCAACAGCATTGTCCCGATTCCCTTCCCTCTGAAATCCACCGCAACAAAAAGGTCGTTTAGTACCCAGATGGATTCCAGGCTTATCGAAGAGAACAATGGGTAGAGTTGCACAAAGCCAACGACCACATCATCTGTTTCGGCAAAAAGAACCACAGATTCCGATGCCTGAGTTCTCTGCATCAGAAAGCTCCGGGCGCCGGACAAATCGGCCGACATTCCGTACCATTGCCGATATTCATCAAACAATGGTGCAACCCTGAGGATGTTGTTGAGATCCGCCATTTTCAAGAGGCATTCCATGGTACTCATGAAGCAACTCGTTGTTTGCAAGAGGTTTAACGGGAATGAAACCGCCAGATTAGAACTGGCCTGAGGGACAACATGCGACGCTACTGGCTGTTTAAATCTGAACCCGACGTATTTTCAATTCAGGACCTTCAGAACGCAAAAGGGAAACGAACGTCGTGGGAAGGTGTCCGTAACTATCAGGTCCGAAATATGCTGCGTGACGACGTGCAAAAAGGTGATGGCGTTTTGTTCTATCACAGCAGAGTTGACCCAATGGTGATCGCAGGGACAGCAGAAGTCGTCAAAGCTGGCTATGCAGATCATTTTGCGCAGGATCCCGAGCACAAGTATTACGATCCCAAATCGACCAGAGAGAATCCAATCTGGTTTATGGTCGACATTCGACTGGTCAAAGTCTTTGAATCCCCGGTGAGTCGCCAGCAACTGGCCGACGATCCCGATACGTGCGGCATGAAAGTTATGTCGAAAGGGTCCCGACTTTCGATTACTCCGGTGACAGAAGACGAGTGGATTGCAGTGCATCGTATTGCCGGCGTCGAACCATCATAGGTACATTTCCTGATAACGAATACGGCGTGCTCAAAACGAATACCGTCAACTTAGAATGACAGACAAAACTCTGGCGCCGGTATTACACGCCCATGAGCCTGTATTCTTGAACATCTTGTGAAATCTCTGCCGACACCATGTCGCCATTTCCTGCTGCCATGGCCAATCAGGAGGACGCCTGTGAGCAATCATCGATTCGAGCGACATCCGCAAGCTCACACACCAACGCAGGCAAAGTGGTGGCATTCCCTGCCTGACTCCGAACGCATCATCTGCGATCTCTGTCCGCGTGAATGCAGCCTGAAACCGGACGATCGAGGTTTTTGTTTTGTACGTCAGAATATTGACGGTCAAATGCAGCTGACAACCTACGGACGGAGCACGGGGTTCTGCATCGATCCCATCGAAAAAAAACCGTTGAATCATTTCCTGCCGGGAACGCCAGTCCTGTCATTCGGCACGGCGGGATGCAATCTGGGCTGTCAGTTCTGCCAGAATTGGGATATCTCCAAATCTCGGGAAGTCGAAAGACTCAGCGAAGTCGCAATGCCCGAGCAGATTGTTCAGGCAGCTCTTCAGACAGGTTGCCGCAGTGTCGCATTCACCTACAACGATCCCATTGTCTGGGCCGAGTATGCGATCGACACCGCCAACGCATGCCGGGCTGCTGGCATTCAGGCCGTCGCTGTCACTGCCGGGTATATTCATCCGGATGCGAGGGCTGAGTTTTTTCATCCTATGAATGCTGCCAACGTCGATCTCAAGGCAATCACAGAGGAGTTCTACCATCACATCACCTACTCACATTTGAAGCCGGTCCTGGAAACGCTTGCCTGGCTGAAAAATGAAAGCGATGTCTGGTTCGAAATCACAAACCTGATAATCCCGCAAGCCAATGATTCTGCAGACGACCTGCAGCGAATGTGCGACTGGATTCTCAGTTGTGTGGGCGATGAGGTGCCTGTTCACTTTTCAGCCTTTCACCCCGATTTTCGCATGAACGATCGTGAGAGGACTCCGCATGAAACATTACTGAAAGCAAAACAGATCGCCCTCTCAACAGGTATCAAATTTGTCTACGTTGGAAACGTCAACGATAAGCAAAACCAAAGCACGTGGTGCCCCCAGTGCAAACATCTGTTAATCGAACGAGACTGGTACGAACTTGGAGCATGGGCACTGAAAGAGAATCAGTGCTCCAATTGTGGATACCGTATTCCCGGTGTCTTCGAGGCAAAGCCCGGAGTATGGGGTCGAAAACGTCAGCCAATTCGAATTAGTCAGCTTCAGAATCTCAAAGAGTCTCAGATGGCAAACAGTGTGAAGGAAAAGCCGCGGATCTCCAAACTGCAGGAAGACGTGATCCATCGCTCCGCATGCGAATTGGTTTTGGCCGCAGTTCAGGGCACACCTGCATTGCTGACAGACGAGACGCTGGCAAACGCTGCGAATACCACAGTGATGGGCGTCTTTGTGACACTAAAGAAGGCGGGACAACTACGTGGATGCATCGGCAGGCTGGGTCAGCCTATGCCGCTATTGACGGCACTCCGCGAGTCAGCAACGCGAACTGCGACGTCGGACCCCCGGTTTCGGCCGGTTTCATTCCCTGAGCTTTCGGGGCTGACACTGGATGTCACCCTGCTGTTCAATTTCGAAACGATGCCTGAAAGTGTTGAAGACCGGTTGGCTGGAGTCGAAGTCGGAAGACATGGACTCAGAATTCAGCTTGGTTCCCAGGCCGGACTTCTACTGCCCAGTGTGCCTGTTGAACAGGGTTGGGACGCAATCACATTCTTAGTGCAGGTCTGCCGAAAAGCCGGCATGCCGGCCAATGCATGGAAGGATCCCAAAGCAGCCCTCGAACGATTTGAAGGCCGCATGATTGAGGGCAGCTTCGATCACACACTGATTCAGTCTGTTCGCGTGAATCAGACACCTTCCCGTTTCACCGTAACCCGAGATCAGATTCAACGACTGAATCAGTTCTCGCGATCGAATGTTCTCGCACTCATCCGGGGGGCTGTTCCAGCCTGCATGCTCCCGGCAGGGTGCGACGATGGTCCAGTCAGCGGTCTTGCCATGCAACTGACCTTCAAAGGAACGTCGGAATCCATACTGTTTTCGCGTTTGTATCTAAAGGGTGAGATTCCATTTCAGTCAACGCTGATGCAAATCTGCCAGAGTGCGGCTGACTGGTGCAGAAAACACGGACGAGAATCCGCGACGCTGAACCAGTTACAGACGGACCTCGCTGTTTTCCATTCTCCGTTGCCCGCGGGGAGTGTGGCGAAACCTTCATTTGCAAATTTCCGGCCAGGTGAAATGGGACTTGCGGTTTCCGCACCCGGTGTCAATGCCTGGTTGTTTGACAGCGCAATGACAGGTCAGGATCTGTGGACGAGTGTATTTACACAAGCTGCCGACGCTTTACCTCCGGATGCAAGTCTCCACACGTTTACCTGCCAGGCCACGTGTCCGGCGATGCAAAAACTTTCATTCTCCACCGCAGGCAGATTTTCAGGCGTTCGCAAACCTGCAGTTGCCGGAACATTTTATCCAGCAGCAGCGGCAGAGCTGCGGGATCTGGTTTCGGACTGCTTTCATCGAGCGCCCACGCCCCCCTGTACCACAAACGGTCGCCGCAACTGGCCTGCAGTTATGGTTCCGCATGCGGGATTGCGGTACTCCGGACACATTGCAGCAGGCGCATTCAAGTTATTGGACATTCCGGATACCGCCATCATCATCGGACCTCGCCATACGCCGGAGGGTTGCGATTTTGCACTGGCGCCCTGGGAGACATGGAATCTGCCAACAGGAACGATGGATTCAGACACTCAAACATCCAGTCTGCTCTTGTCGCGTGTTGATGGTTTACGGCCCGACGCCGCAGCGCATGCAGGCGAACACAGTATCGAACTGGAGTTGCCATTGATCCAGTATATTGCCCCCAAATGCAAAGTGGTGGGTATCACTGTTGGACGGCTCTCACTGGAAGCATGCCTAACTGCTGGACGGCAGCTCGGTCAGTTACTGCAGCAGTCCTCGCCCCCGTCCATTGTTAATCATCTCGAGCGACATGAATCATTTTGCATCAGATCAGCGCAATCGAGAACTAGATGAGATAGCCCTGACGGCGATGGAGTCACTTGATCCCGTGGTGCTTTATCAGACGGTTCGTGATCACCGGATTAGTATGTGCGGAGTTCTTCCGGCGGTCATTGTAATGGAGGCTCTTCGGACAGCAGGTCTGCTCGAAACAGCCCATCGGACCGGATATGCCACAAGTGCTGAAGTGACGGGCGACCAATCTCGGGTGGTGGGTTACGCAGGGATGCTTCTCGGTTAGGCTATCGGAAGTCCCGCGATTTTGACTCAAGTCTGTTTAGCATTTCGGAGACGTCTTCCAGTCGATCGCAAACAACGTGGATTACATCGCCTTCTCGCTGCAGCCGGCCACTTGCCATCATGACGCTGGCGAATCGAGCGGTCTGCCGAAAATGTTGCCAGACACTCGGGTAGACCACCAGATTTGCAACACCTGTTTCATCTTCCAGGGTCACGAAAGTGATGCCAGCAGCTGTTGAGGGGCGTTGACGCATCAACACCAGGCCGGCCACCTTGACTCTTCGATCAGGTTGCAGGACAGACAGCTGTTCGGCGGTCACTGCACGCAGGGTTGTCAGCTGTTCTCTCAGGAAGGCGACCGGGTGTTTCCGCAGAGAAAGACCGGCGGAGGTATAGTCAGCAACGACTTCTTCCTGAGCCGTCATTTCAGGCAACTCGGGCACCGGTTCGTCCGCAACAGGCTGATCGGATTTCCGAAACAGCGGCAACTGTTCCTGCGCTGGCAACGCTTTCCAGAACGCATCGCGTCGATTGATCTTCAGTGACGCCAGCGCATCAGCACGGGACAGTAACTGCAGCGTGTGCCGACTCAGTCGAGATCTTCGGGCAAATTCGTCGAAGGATCTGAAGATTCCCCGCTGCTGACGCTCCATTTCGATGGCCTGCGCCTGGTCTTCAGGCAATCCGTGCAGCAAGCGGAAACCCAGTCGTAAAGCGAAACGCTCATCCAGATGGTTTGTTCTGCGGGAAGACTCTCGCTGCTCAACCGATCCTTCGCAGAGTTCCATGGTGCAATCCCAGTAACTGTGATTTACATCGATCGGTAAGACCCGAACTCCATGATCGCGAGCATCCCGAATCAATTGCGCCGGCGCGTAGAATCCCATGGGCTGACTATTGATAAGGGACGCACAAAAGACGGCGGGATGGTAGCGCTTCAGCCAGGCAGAGACATAGACCAGCAGGGCGAAACTTGCCGCATGTGATTCCGGGAATCCATACTCCCCAAATCCGCTGATCTGTTTGAAAACACGTTCAGCAAAGTCTTCGTCGTATCCTTTGGCGGCCATTCCCGCGATCAACTTGTCGTGGAACTTCTGGATCACGCCGGTCTTTCGCCATGCCCCCATAGCCTTTCGCAGCTGATCGGCTTCACCGGGAGTGAATCCGGCGGCGACAAT
>JAGQQE010000033.1 GCA_020426345.1 Planctomycetaceae bacterium | reverse complement strand
GGACGACTGGAAACCATCGTGTTTTCAGGTCTCCCGTTCGAGCCAGTCCCGTTCTTCAACAGGCTGTTGGTGACATCATCGTTCAGTTGATCAGAGTGCCCCCGGAACCCTACTCTGAACTGAACACCGCTCAAACCCCCGAAACACCTGTGATCTCCTGTTTCGGAAAGCACGGCACACAGCAATCCCCGTCAAGGAAACCTGTGTGCCGTGTTTTTCTTTGCGCTGCATCAGGTCTGTCTGATTTCTGTCAGGTATCGGTGGCTGTGATGTGTCGGGATTCGCCATTTGGGCAAGAGTGTGACGGAGCCTGGCGATTCGCCAGTGCAGACTTTATTTTCGGAGGTTCATCCGGCAATCAGGATCTGCAGCCGTCGGATCGCCGGTTTGATCCACAGGATGGTTGAACAGGTAGTGCCAGACCGCTTCGTGGACGAATTCGCCGGCTGTATTCTTCACGGCCGCACCACCCGGGACAACGGAACTGTGTGCGCGGCGAGTATCACCGCTGACGTCCGCATCTGTTATCAGGCTGCGTGAATTCATGAAAGGTGGCGACGTCTTGTCGACGTTGACAATCGGGCCAAATTCGTTGAGTCCCAGGAGTTGCCAGCTGCGGCAATAATGATCACCGCTCCACCCGGTATCCAGAACATGCGTAAACGCAAAGAATCGATTCTTTGGGGTCGCTGAAGGAAGTCCCTGCCAGCTTTCATATTGGTCTCGAGGTCCGCAGAACATTACGACTCGGTCTACTTTCTGGTGCTTGGCGAAACGCGCGGATGTTGTGGAACCGTGCGAGCTTCCTGCCATGATCACTCGATCCCATCGCAAACCATCCCCGGTATCGTTAAGGAACTGCCCCCATTTTCCTTCCGGGTTTTTGTCATCCAGCCAGCGGACAAACTGGAAAGCTCGTTCCATCATGCCATCTGGTTTGGGAATGCTGACCACTTCGCTGAAGTCTTCTCCCGTGGCGGCTTCGAGGCGAATCTTGCCCAGGAAAAATTCATCCGCCGGGGCCGGTTCCCGGCCAAACTGGCCAAACCAGCCATTAGCATAATGAACTCGAATGGCATGCAGTCCGTAGCCGGACACACGATCGAACAGAGGTTTACTATGCCCCATCATCCAAATCACGAGTTTTCCCTGCGAAGGAACTCTGGTATCAACAACAGCGTGCTGAAGGTCCTGAGGCTTGCCATCTTTCTCTAACAGAAAGTTGATTTCCTGATGGGACTGAGTGCGTGTGTCAATTTCACTCGCTCTGGCAGTGAATTCAAAGCGCTGTGGGGACTCTTCGAACGCATTGCTCACAGTTCCGGTTAATATCGCTCCCAGGACAGCCAGGCAGCAGACAACTGGTTTCATTTGAATTCCTCGCCATGTTTGTTGTTGAATAGGGTTCCAGGATCAGGGTGTGCAATGCCCCGGCGAATTGCCTGGACGATTTGAAGCTGCTACACCATTCGAAAGATCATGCCGAATTGTTGCGCATGTTGATCCCGTCTGGAACTATCAGAGGCGGGCAAAGACCTGCTGAACCCTGAGAATCCCGGAGGCACAATTTCATGAAAGCCAACATCGGTAGGTTGGTCCTGCCTGCTCTGCTCTGGAGTATGGCCTTGTCGTTCATCTCTGTCTGTTCTGCTGCAGAAACGCAGAACGCTCGGACTTTCAATCGCCCCAATGTGTTGTTTTTGATCTCTGATGACCTCAACAACTTCCTGGGATGCTATGGCGATCCTCGAGCCAGAACCCCGAATATTGACCGTCTCGCGGCCCGAGGAGTTCTTTTTCAGCGCGCGTATTGTTCCTATCCTTTATGTGGTCCCAGTCGAAATTCGCTGCTGACCGGGCTGTATCCCAACTCGACGGGTATCCTGAACAATGCTCAGATCTTTCGACAGACGATCCCGTCCCAGCAAAGCATGCCCCAGGCGTTTCGATTGGCTGGGTATTTTGCCACGCGAATCGGCAAGTTGTATCACTACAACGTACCGCTGTCCGTTGGCACGAATGGGCACGATGATCCCGGCAGCTGGGAAATGGAGATTAATCCGGCAGGTGTGGACCGACTTGAGGAACATCCAAAGATCTTTACTTTGACGGAAGGTCGGTGGGGCGGAACTCTTAGTTGGTATGCGTCGCCCAAAAGCGACGAATTTCATACAGACGCCATCATGGCGAAGGACGCGGAATGGGTTCTGGATCGTTGTGGAAAGGATCAGACGCGCCCTTTCTTTCTTGCCGTTGGTTTCTTCAGACCCCACACACCCTATGTGGCACCCGAAGTTCCGTATTTCGGGTACTACCCGGAGAACGAAATGCCTGTCGTTACCGGTGTGGAAGAAGACCAGGCCGATATCCCACCTGCGGGACTTGCGAGCTACAAAAAGGAGCAGGACAAGCTGACCGATGATCTGCGACGCAAGTGCGTACAGGCCTACTATGCGAGTATCAGTTTCATGGATGCTCAGGTTGGGAGAGTCGTGGGTGCACTGGAACGCAACGGCCTGGCCGACAATACGGTAATTGTCTTTACCAGTGATCATGGCTATCACATGGGAGAGCATGGTCTTTGGCAGAAGATGAGTTTGTTTGAAGAAAGCTCACGAGTACCCATGCTGATTGTCGCTCCTGGTGTGGGTACACCTGGAGGTGTTGTTGAAGCTCCCGTCTCCCATATCGACGTATTTCCGACACTGGCAGAACTCTGTCAGGTCCCGACGCCCGAAAATATTCAGGGGCAGAGTCTTGTTCCTATGCTGAAGGACTCAACCGAAACCGGCCGCGGATGGGCGATCACGCAGGTTCGGCGCGGGGGACAGCCCGGCAATAAGTCTAATCCGCCATTCTTTGGGTACAGCCTTCGAACCAGACGATGGCGATACACGGAATGGGGCGAAGGTGCTCAGGGGCGAGAGTTGTACGATCACGATGCGGACCCGCGAGAACTGACAAACCTGGCCAGTCGCCCCGAAATGGCAGGTACGGTGAAAGAGCTTTCTGAAAGAGTTCGCGAAGCCACTCGGTCAACCTTCCCCGAATCCGGAGAAACTCCGCCGCTGCGAGATGGACTTTGGTCTCCGAATCTGACGGATCCTTAAGCGGTCCTGCGGGCAGGGCACAACTGCTGGTAGCCTGTTGAAAACGGGACTGGCTCGATCAGGAGACCTTAAGACACGACGGTTTCCAGTCGTCCAGCGTGCCTGTCCCGGTTTTTCAACGGACAGCTTTCTTCAACGGACAGCTAATGGGTGGACTGCAGAAATTCAGTTCACCCGTTTATGTTTGAATGGCAGGTGCGTTCGCTGTCAGCCAGATTCTGACAGCGTCCGTTATGCATCGAGCCCGAAGTTTCTTCATGGCACTGCCACGGTGTTTTTCAATGGTCTTGATGCTGATCTTCAGTTCGCGTGCCATCATCTTATTGGATGCCCCGTTGACCAGCATCTGCACGACGCTTGTCTCGCGTTCCGTCAGTGTTTTCAGTTGTTCCCGAGCATTCCGGGCATGGCAGATTTCGGAGTGCAGTTTCTGTTCGGCAGTGATATCCCGCACCAACATCCAAACTTCGTCATTGACCTTTGCCAGGCTCAACTGAAGAAACTGTCTATTGCAGGGAAGCGTTGCGTCAGGAATCCCAATTGTGCAGTCCTGCGGATCCGATGAATTGCGGCAGCAATTGAAGAACGTCGCGAAACGCGTTTGTTCTTCGACTGGCAGTATTGAGATAATCGCTGCTCCCGGACACAACGCACGTATCCACTGACCAGCGATTTCAGATGGGCTGCACATTCGTGCAATGCGGCCATGTGCATCAAGAACAATCACCGTTTGACGCCACTGCTGCATGATCTGCATTCCAATGGCACCTGCATCTCGCTTCTGACAACGACGGATGGGGTTCTTCTTTTCCGTTTCCCTTTCTATTACGGACATCGAATCACCTCGCTGAAATCTTAATCTTGATGAATTGCACAGATAGATCAGCAGCGGCCATTGGAGCTCGCCTGGCCGGGGACAACGACTACTGATGCCTGGCGCACAATAGTAGTCAGCCTGACTCGAAAGCGTACGACGGGTTTCCGACGGGTGTGCCCCGGAAACATCAAACGTCAGTCTGTGTTGCCCTGCCAGCGACGAATCCGGGTCAGCGAGGCGTCGGTGCTTTCCAGGCCCGCCGCCTGAACAAGACAAGCAATTTCGGCAAGAGTTGCAACGTGCAGTTTGCGGGCGATGTCAGTCCGGTACCGTTCTACCGTCCGCAGCGTAACTCCCAGCATGCTGGCAATGGTTTTGAAGGGGATACCATGCCCAATCAGTGCCATCACTTCCAGTTCACGCCGCGTCAGTACATCAAGTGGCCCAAGGTCAACCAGCCTGGATTCGATGACACGGTAAGCGACTCCCGGCTCGACGTCATCAATTCCCTGACGAGTGATCGCGATGATTCGGCGTTTCTGCCCTTCGACTTCACGCATGGGCCAAATCATGGACTCGGTATTACGGCCACCCCGAATATGCCGGATCTGGATGGGAACACCAGTCCGGATCACCTCGCGAATCAACGGCATCCGCTCCGAAGCAAACTCAGGGCCTTCTATCTCTTCAATGGTTTTACCGACGGGATCGAACTGACCACCGTAATAAATCTGCCGCGACTGCTCATTGCAGAACACGACAGACCCATCGATATCGATAATCAGGACACCAACCCCGGGCTGATTTTGCAGCAACTGCCAGAATTCGTCGTGCATGCAGCGTCACCCAGCCGGAAACAAGGTTCGCTTCTGGCGTACCAATCCGGACCTGTTCAGAGGCTCGTCAGGTCGTTGCTTTTCGAATGGCCCAGCCAATTCCGGAGGCGATCAGCGCGAACAGCCCAATGACTCCCCTGATCATACGCCCGGTCGAACGGACTGACGTCCCCGAGGTGTGCGACCCCGAACAGTTCGGACATGCGTCGCCCTGTTTGAGACCGCTGGAGGAATCAAACTCTGCACCACAGTTGTCGCATTGAAAGACCCATTCGAATTGAGGAATGTCGGGCATCTGTGGGGGAGCAGGAGGCTCAAACGACGGTGGAGCGAAGCCTCCTGAATTGCCCGATGGAAACCCTGAGCTTGCCGAAGGATCGTGGCTTCCAAATCCTCCGTCAGAGCCGAACTCGCCGGGCATGGGATCGACACCTCCGGAGAACGAGGATCCGGGAGGTTGATACCCCGGATTCATGTTACCTGGATTCATAAGACCCGGATTCATGTTGCCGGGCCCGGTTGATCCCATTCCGTAGCCGCCGCTCGATCCCGCGTCGTGTTCGCCGGACGAATAGCCACCAGACCCACCGGACGAATAACCACCTCCCGAATCATGACCGCTATTACCTGATGCCCCCGGAAACCCGGGAGGTATATTCCCGGAACTTGACGATCCACCGCTGGAGCCCGGGAAGCCTGGCATACCGGGACCATTCGGCATGGAAGGCATTCCGCTCGAGCCGGAAGATCCAGAGCCGGGAAAACCGGTACCCGGAAATCCGCTTCCCGGGGAGCCCATACCTGGCTGCCCGGTTGCGGGCGGTTCATCCTGAGGGATCACGTCCTTTTCATGAGCTTTGATCCATCGTCGATCCGTCGCGACAAAACCAGTCTTTGGGAACGGGCGAGCGGGCTGACCGTTGATCTTCAGCAGTACCTGATCACCCTGAACACCTGCGAACTCGGCCTTGATGCGATTGCCGAAGACATCGGTCCAGGTGCGAAAAAGTTCGTTGTCAGTCGACTGCCCGAAAGCATTCGTGCTGATCGCCGAACACACAACGATCGCAAGGATGGTGGATTTCATCTTGGTCTCTTCCGCCTCTGTTCGATCGGGTACGAAGATCGTCCGGTGATTGCTTTGCAGGCCAACGAGCGCTGCCAGTCTGCCAGAAACCCTGGTGTGCGTCAATATGCGGCTATTTAACAAAGTGTAAACCGAGTCAATTGGATTGTTTGTTCAGGTTTCGACGGATCAGAGCACTAACTCTGCGCCATGTTGCCGAGTGTCATTTGGACTTGCTGCTCGACCATGGATCGATACTTGCCGCCTTTCTCCATGAGCTCAGCATGTGTGCCAGTCTGGCTGACGTGACCGTTCTCGATCACAACGATCAAATCGGCCCGAGCGATTGTGCTTAGACGATGAGCAATCACGAAACTTGTACGTCCTGTCATCAGCTGACTTAAACTGTTCTGAATCAGCTGTTCACTGTCCGTATCCAGATTGCTGGTCGCCTCGTCCAGAATTAGTAAACGCGGATTTGCCAGAATGGCTCGAGCAATCGCAAGACGTTGTCGCTGCCCGCCACTCAACTTCACTCCCCGTTCACCAATCACCGTACTCAGCCCGTCGGGTAATCGTTCAATGAATTCCCAGGCGTTGGCTGCTTCTGCAGCCTCGCGGATCTGCTGCTCGGTCGCATCCTTTCTCGCATAGGAAATATTCTGCCCAATTGTCCCATCGAACAGAAAGACGTCCTGCTCCACGACACCCAACAGCGATCGAAACGATTCGACGTCGTAATCCCGAAGATCACGGCCATCCAGTAGAATACGACCTTGGGTCGGGTCATAGAATCGAGCGACCAGATTGCTGAACGTTGTTTTTCCGGCTCCACTGGGGCCAACGAGCGCAACAGTCTGCCCGGCGGCTACTTGCAGATTCACATCGCTCAGAGCCGCGTGATCTGTGCCCGGATAAACAAACGAAACGTCTTCGAACGTGATTTCCCCGCTCACCTGTTCGCGGATCGCACGAATCGACTGCTCAGTTGATTCCATCTCTTTTGGCTCAGCCAGCATGTCAAGAACTCGATCGAGCCCGCTGAGACTGTTCTGAAACTGTGTCGCACTTTGAGCGAGTGCAGCCAGTGGCTCCAGAAGCATCAGCAGATAAACCAGAAACATCATCAGATCGCCGACGGTCATTCGCCCGTCCAGGACCCGCCAGCCACCGTAAAACAGCAGTCCCGCGCTGGCAATCGGAATCAGCGCCTCCCAGACCATTTCCACCGCGCGCATCCACCACCATGCGTACAGCTCCTGTCTGGCCATCAGATTGTTCTCAGTGGTAAATCGCCCGGCTTCGCGTTTTTGCCGACTGAATGCACGAACGATTCGCATGCCGGCAAATGACTCAGCGGCACCCGCATCAATTTGTTCTCGCTGCTTTCGAATGGCTCGAAACTGCGGGCGAATATTATTGATCCAGGCGCGATGGGTGATGACAACCGTTGGCAGCAGGATCACGGCGCCCAGCAAAAGCGTCCAGTCGACCCACGCGAGAATCACAAGGCTTCCCAGCAGCTGAATGATGGCTCGCCATGGATTAAACATCATTCCGAAGACAAGTTCACCGACACTTCCGCCGTCTTCGCGAAGAATGGATGCAACACCTCCGGACCGCAGCTCCTGAATGCGATGCAACGGCAATCGAACGGCATGCTCAAAAACGTGTCGACGCACATCCAGCTGGATTCGCTTGGAAATGCGAGTCGCGTACCATCGCCCCCAGATGTGGATGATGATCTTGAGCATCGACACAATCGAAACCGCAATCACTGTGACCAATAACAAATGCCTGGGCTGGGACAAGGCGGGCATTTGACGCAAAAGCCAGTCAGGAACGGCCTCTCCATTCAGACCGTAGTCAATAATGAACTTTGTGCCAGCGGGCGGAATCAATCCAATCAAAGTCGACAGGGTGACAGAAAGGAGAATACCTGCAATCTGCCATCGCCACGGTTTGAGCAGTGCAAAGAATTCAAACACCAGCTGTGTTGCCGTTCGCACACGCTCTTTCGCTGTGCGCGCATGTCCGGTGGAATGGATACTTCCTCCCGGAAGTTTTCTCTCGCGGACTTTTTGTCGATAACGATTGAAACGCGTGTGGCTTGACCGGAAGAGGACATCGGCGTCTTCCACGTCCCGTGGGCGTGATCCGGAAGACGCTGACCCGGCCGATTCGGATGCTGGCTGGCTCGACTGTTTATCTGGCAAATTCTGGATAGGTTTCTTCGTGTTCATGGCTGATTGTAAGCCACGGACGGATTTGTTCGAGGGTTCGTTCACCGATTCCGGAAACTCGCCTCAGGTCGTCAACCGAAGTAAATGGCCCGTTCAGTTCCCGGTCCGCAACGATGCGATGCGCAAGCGTAATCCCGATTTGTTCCAGTTGCATCCATTCGATCCATGATGCCGTATTCACATTCACGCGAAACGTATCTTCAAACTTCGCTCCCCGTTCGACGTCCAGAACTGTTGGCTGGTCGCGTGTCGCCATAAGCCACTGACAGCCAAACACCGCAGCAAACACAGTCAATATGATTCGCAGAAATCGAAGATCTGCGGCCGCTGGCGCGTCTGGATTCTTGTCCGAGGAGATCGTTGATGTGTCACTGGATTCGGGAACAAAATGTGGGACCGGGTTTTCGTCGCTGTCGGCAGTGACGTCCGTTGCCGAATCTGCCTGCAAATTGCTCGACACTGCATTGCTCGACACGGGGATTCCTCCGGAATGGCCGGAGCGACGCTGCCTGGCCAGGACCGCCGAAGTCTGGTTCGTTTCCTGGTGCATCAACCAGCGATGCTCGCCTGTCTCAGAACAGACGACTCTTGCGGCTGCGCCACGGCTCTTCCAGTTCCTTCAAGTTCTTCTTGAAGAACTCTTTGATCAGCCGAATCGTTGTTTCTGCTTCTTTACCTTCAATGAATTGTTCCGCCGACTGAGCGATGGGGGCTCGAGTGATCTTGCGGACTTCATCGAATTCCTCACCCTTCAGTTCGAGGGATTTGAACAATTTGTCCGCATCGCGGATTTCTGCCTTATCCTGAGTCGATGCCAGAATGTAGGCGGCAACGGGCAGTGCCCCGAGGGCTTTCATCGCGCGAGCACTGTTGAGCCCCTTCACGTTACCTTTCGGGCTGAGCATCACAATTGCCCGCACATCCTGTCCGCGGGGAGTCTGCTGAGCCAGGAGCGGAGCATCTTTGTACGGTTTCTTCGCCCAGTCTTCGACAGCGAAAGCAGACGCGACGATGCAACTGGAACCCGCTGCCACGATGCCCATTTTTCGCACGTTCAGCTGTTCCGCCTGATGCTGTTCCATAAGAAACGATTTGACAGCTTCTAAATCCAGTGCTGCCATCGCCGTATGATCCGTCGGCAGGAGTTTGATTGCCGATTTGTCTTCCACGTCCGGGATGCTGTCGCCGTGCTTTCGCAGATCGACCGTCACAACCGCGTAACCGTCTTTCTGCAGTGCAAGTGCCGTGTCCTGCCATGCGCGTCGGTTTCGGGCATTGGCTGCATCCGGACCTTCCGTGGACGGCAACAAAACGGCCACCGGAGATTCCTTGCCGCCATTTCCCGCGAAGTAGGTAATATGAATCGGGAAGCCATCGCCGGCACGCAGGACCATGTCTTCGCCGGGCGTTTTTTTTGCCGCACTGCCAGTGTTCTGAGCCAGCACTTCGGATGAAAGCAAACAAAGCACCACTGCGGGCACGATCGTGCGGATCTTGCGCTGAACGTTCTGGAAGGATCGTGTATCTGACATGGAAAAGTACTCCTCATCCGGGTTCTGGCAATCAATCGAACAAATGGGGCACCCATTCCTGTCCGTGAATGGCCAGTGACAAAAGTCTCCCTTGATTGTGGCAGTCAGTTCACCGGGGTCAAGTCAATCACCAGCATCGATCTACGGAACACACGCATTCACTCGGACGTCGTCGGCAATCTTTTCCATTTCACCTGCCCGTATCTCTATGGATGCCCTTTCGACGCAAGAGGTTCCAACGTTTGCCAGCTCGACCGCTTTTGTCATTTCAGCCGCAGCTGGCTGTTTATTCAGAGACACTGATTAACACCGGCTTGCTGCTGTAGGTCGCTTTCATTACGAAATTGATCGATACATTGGCCATGATGCAGCATTGATGCCGGGAAATGGCCGGGGCGTTCCCTGCGGCCACCAATGTTATCGCACCTTTGGTATTTTTCCCTGTCAGCAGTGTCTGACTGTTTTTCGCATCAATCGTCACACCTTCGGGCAGTGTGTTTGCAAATTTGCTGGAAAGATGTTGATAGAGCATGTCGAGAGTTACGTTCTTGTCAAAGCCCTCACTGCGGACGATCTCGACGTCAACTGTTGTGGATTCGCCGGGCTTCAGATGAATGTCGTACGTATTCAGTTTGACATCCAGCAGATCAGCTGGCCGACCAACCGCGACCGTATGCATCGTGACCGGCCAGTGGTTTCTGCCTCCACCCGGCATATAGATTTCCTGCATGGAATGAGCGTTGACGTCCAGTTCTACTGGTTCCTGTCCCTCGATCACGCGCTGGCCGGTGCCTCGAACGCGGATATTTGCCGCCAATGGAACGGCAGCTGGATCCGCGGTAAGAATAATGCAGCCGTCGACCCCCTTCCCTTCCTGAATGATGCCGCAGGCAGCCGTGACTCCATCGGGAAGTCCATCCACGTGCAGTTCGATGGGGCCTGTGAAACCATTCTTTCGAACGGCTCGCACAAACAGAGCAGCATTGGTTCCGGGAGTCAGCCAGCTCTTATCGCTGTCCATGACAAGTTCAAAATCCGGTTCGGCTCGCAATACTTTTAATCCGTAGACAAATTCCGCGCCGCCGCGCAGATGAACATCGCGTACTTCCACGGTGTATTTGCCATCGGCCGGGACAGCCCAGTTTTCGATGATCGAATCCTGAACCGTCAGCCTGCCAAGCAATCTGCCATCATCGTTTTCGGTGAGTGATTTTCCGTCGGCATTCAGAATGCGTACAACGGAATCCAGACCAGACCAGTGTCGGCGTGCAATGACTTCGACCGTGACACGATCACCTTTCTTTGCTTCGAAGACAAAGCAATCGCTGTCTGCTTCCTGTTCAATACATCCGGCTGCCGCGCCAGGAAATGACATGGCCTGAGCATCTGAGACGGTTCCGTTCGCTTCGTCTGTTTCCACGACCAAAGGCAGGTCCGTCACGACAACCGGGACCGGATTGGTGACTTGTTCATGGATCGGCAATGCAACATCAATTGCTTCCGGTGCACACGATTCCGGAGCAACCCATGACACGATCGCGTTCTCAGGAAGATTGGAACCAACAAGTTGTAATTTCGATTCCGTGCCTTTGGCGACAAGCATTGGCATTACGTTGGAGACAAACGGCCGACTGCTGATTTCGATGGCATAATTCCAGTAACGATTGCCCTGATATCGGACGTCGCGCACTTCCAGGACGAACTCCCCGGCAGGCAATTGCACCGAAAGAAACGGATCAGCTGCAAAGTTATTATCAGCTGCGGCCAGGGTGCTGCCTGTCTTCGCGTTTCGGATCGAAATGATGGGGTCGGCGTGCGTTTGCAGATCGTGAATTTTGTCCTGCAATCGCATAGCATGACAAACAAATGTCAGCGACCTGGGCTCCTGAAGTGCAAATCGAAAGAAGTCAACATCCTCCGATTTCTCGATCGCTCCGCAAACAGTGGCCGGAATGGCGATTTCCTGAGCCTGTTCGATCGTATCGTTCTTCGCTGTCTCCACAACAACGGGATCTCGCACCACAACGATCTGACCGAGTGTGCTCGCACCTGTGGGACCAACAATCCGGAAGTCACGAACGCCAGGCATCGCCTCGGAAGTCGCGGTGAAGCGAATTCTTATTTTCGTCAGTGAAGGTTCCTTGCCGTCCTTTCCCGGTTCCATCGGGGTGATGATTTCCCCGGTGACGCCTTCACCCGTCGTCAGCACCTGATAGGCACCAAACATGCTGTATCGCGATTCAAGTTCATGTTCCGAAGACTGTCCCACCTGAACTGCGACGGGCGACAGACTCATCAGCATCGGGTAAGAAGTCTGAGCTGTTCCCGACGGCATGAACAGCAAAACCAGAATGACGGCGGCAATTCGGTGAAACTGAATGAGCATCTCAACACCCTCGATTCCAAAATCGCTTTTCTGGTGCTTCCGTTGAGCGACCAGTTTGCTTGTTCTACCACGAAGTCTTCATTCCGGACCGGAATACCCTGTGGACCGACAAACTTAACAGCCTGTTAAAAAATGGGACTGGCTCGAGCAGGAGACCTCAAAAAAAACAAGGTTTCCAGTCGTCCTGCGTGCCTGTCCCGGTTTTTCAATGGACAGTTAAACCCTGTCGGTTATCGAATGAACAGGAACTGTTTGCTGTTGATAAGACTCCACAACAAGTCTTCAAAAAACTCCTGTCGTGAACCGCTTTCCGGTAGGAACTTCAGGGCTGTTGCCACTTCGTGTTCTGTGGGCCTGCGGCACAAAGTCACGCGATACAGTTCTGCGATGATCTGCTCATCTGTCATTTCAGTCGCCAGTAGTTGTGCAACTCGCCCGGTCTTGCTGCTGATTTTGCCTGCGACAATGTCACCATTTAAAGTGTGCAATGCCTGCCCAAGGTTCTCATCAGGCATGCGTTCGCATTCACACACACTTGCGCGACGAGGCTTGCCAAATGTATTCAGGAAATAATCGGGGTACTCTGCATCGGGCAATTCAATTGCCCGCGTACCTGGTGGCAGTCCTTTGAACTTTGTTGTCGACGCTGTGACATAGTCAACCGCATCAAGCAGAGGCTCGGCCGAAAGTCGTTTGACCCTGAAGTGGGTGTAGAACTTGTTATCCGAAACGTTGGCTTCGGTTGGCTGAGACTCCAGTTGGTAGAGTCGCGACTGCATGATGACGCGAACAAGCTGCTTCAAATCGAATTGATGTTCGATCAGGTGATCTGTCAGAGCTTCCATCAACGCGGGATTGGTTGGGGGATTCGTAGCTCTCATATCGTCCACCGGTTCGACCAGGCCTCGCCCCAGCAGGTAAGACATATAACGATTGACAACAGAACGAGCAAAGTCGCGATTCTCCGTGGATGTCAGCCATTCGGCCAGCGGAATTCGACGATCCAGTTCGTGGTCTGTTTCATCACCGTCGAGCGGTCTGGGATTCATAATCTGGCCGGTGCGCGGGTGCCGCACATCTCCTGATGACTTCACCATGACAACCGTTTCGCGACCAAACAGCCCAAACTCCTGGCTGCTCTTGTTTCCAACGCGGGAAAAGAAGGCTGCGAAAGAGTAATAGTCGGCCTGACTGTATTTTTCGAAGGGATGGTGATGACACTTGGCACACTGAAGCCGCGCTCCCAGAAATAATTGCGCAGTGGCTTCGGCCAGGTCCGCAGAGTTACTGTTGATCTTGAAGTAACTGGCCGGGCCGCTGGAGTAAATCGACCCCTTTGCCGTTATCAATTCACGCACAAACTGATCAAAAGGTTTGTTGGTTCGAAACGACTCTTTGATCCAGTTGTGCATAGCCCACATGCGTTGTTCATCGGCTGCCTGGCCACTGCTGGTGTTTCGCAGCAGATCGGACCACTTCAGAGTCCAGACGGCTGCATACAGATCGTTGTATCGATCAAGCTCCGGGTCACCCGTCAGGCTCAGCAGTGAGTCGACAAGCCTGGCTCGCTTTTCTGGATTGGTGTCGGCAAGGAATGCGTCAGTCTGTTGAGGTGTCGGCAATGTGCCGACGGCATCAAGAAAGGCCCGACGAATGAATGTCGCGTCGTCACAAATGCCGGAAGGAGACAGACCGAGTTCACGGAACTTGGCTGCAGCAAGTTCGTCCACGAAATTCTGACTGATCCAGTCTTTGAGTTCCGGGGGAGATGCATACGGGGACACAAACATGGCAATGTTGGCCTGCCCCTCAAATCGCACCATGATCGGTGCCTGACCACGTCCGACCACAGTCACCAGTCCATCAGAAGTGACAGACAGCACAGAATCGTCCGTGGAATCAAACTTCGCGACATGTGTCACATCTCGTTCTGAACCATCACTGTACTCCGCGATCACTTTCAGTTGCTGAGTCGCCTGTGGTTCGGTAATTCGCTCACGCGGATAGGCTGTCACTCGCCGGACTACGGGAGCGTCCTTGACGGGGCCGGCAGCACCAGTTGCCAGCCACGCAACGAGGGTCTGGTGATAGATGGAATTCGCGACAAGACGCTGGCCGCCACCGTGCGGCACCTGCATCAGTGGCTTTTTCAGAAACAGACTTTCCTCGGGTTGAACCAGATTTGTTCGGCGCTGCAGCCGGTCTCGAACGATGGACTTGTAGTCCAGATCCGGATCAAAACCGACGACGGATAAAACAAAACCACCTTTGCCAAACTGGCTCGCGTGACAGGCCCCGGCGTTGCATCCCAAACGACTCAGAATCGGGCGGACGTGGTTATCAAAAGTCACTGCGGGAACTTCGCCAATACCACTGACGGTCACATCCACTTGTTCTTCCAGTCCGGCGGCCTTCACGGTGATTGTGGTCCGGCCGTTGGAAACGGCAGTCAGTCGCCCCGAGTTGGATACCGAAACGACTGCCGAATCATGCGAATGAAACTCGGCCTGCTGTGTGAGATCGACTGCCGCCTTACTTTCGAAAGAATGGCCCGACGCGACCAGAATCTGTGCCTGATCAAAATGGCCACTCAGAGAGATCGTCTGCGGGAAGACCGCGATCGCACTGACAACAGGTGCTTCGCTGCCCTGAATGAACGTCGTGCCCACATGCGCCAGAACAGCAATGGCAATGCTTGTTGCGATGACAGCACAGTTCCTGACGCAGGACAGCCAGCGAGCGAAACGCCGATCATGACGCGACCGATTCATGGTTCTACTCCTTGCCGGATGATTCGACTTGGATCTTGCGAGGAAAGTGGGTGGGTGGGATTTCAGAGAACTCTTGCGAATCCAGTGGGATAGAATTCGAAAGTTGTCAGGCAGGTCAACGGGCCTGGCAGTCGATCACGAGAATCAGGACTTCAGAGGGCTGCCTGAATTCGGATCGGGGCCAAAACCCGCGGAAGGAGGGACATCTGAGGCTCCAGATGGCCCCGTCTATTATTGTCGACCATTCCCTGTCCTGCCATCCTTAACAGCAGATTTCAGGGCTTTGATTCGCGATCAAAAACCGCACAAGCCACATGACCGCCGAAGCCCAGTGATAATTTTAAGGCTCGCGATGAATGCGAAAAATGGGTTGCCGTTTTAAGTAAAGGCAAATTACAGCTGGGATCAACAGTCGTCAGATTTCGAGTGGGTGGGCAAACGCCATCCCGAAGTGACAGTAGCGTTAAAGCCGATTCCACACTTCCGGCGCCGCCAAGAAGATGGCCGGTCGCTCCCTTCGTCGCCGAGCACATTGGCAGTTTGCCCCGGGTCGCAGGGTTGATTTGCCGCCATGCTTTATGAATTCCCCGTGCTTCAGCGAGGTCGTTTGATTCGGTCCCCGTGCCATGAAGATTGATATGGTCAATCTGAGAGCCCGGCTGCCCCGTGCTGTGGCCGGAAGGGATGTGGTTGCTGAGATCAAGCGTGCGTACAAGAAGCTCTGCAACGATATCGCCTGACGTATCAATTTGCGTCATACCGGATGGATCGCTCAACCAGCCGCCGGCAGTGACTCGCGCCAATACATTCGCGCCGCGTGCTTCTGCATGGGCGCGCGATTCCAGCACAAACACAGCGGCACCTTCGCCAATAACAAATCCATCACGTGTGACATCGAACGGGCGACATGCTGTTTCCGGATTCTTGTGTCGAGAGGTCACTCGAAGGCGATGAAACGAGGACATCACCGAAGATCGCAACGCTGCATCGGCACTGCCAGCCAGACAAATGTCGAACTGTCCATGATGAATGGCCGACGACGCCTGCAGGAGGCTCACCAACCCCGTTGCACAGGCTGCAACCGGACAGCTGGAAGCCCCACGTATTCCTGTCATTGCGGATACGGCACGACAGGCCGCGTCTGTCGGAAAGGCATGCTGCCACAGCATATTGGAATCTGCCGAAGTATCGACGACTGCGGATGCGGTGGCAATGCAATCCATCAGCGGCGATCCCGGATCCGCATTGGTCGCCGCCTGATTCTCAGCGGGAAGGGTTGTCTGCAGTAGCGACGTTACGGCTTTATTGGGTGCATGGGGTGACGTGACAGCGCGATGAACAAGCCGTTCTGTCGATCGCAATCCGCCCTTGCTTGCGCCGAGAAATGATGCCGTCCGGAACGGATCCTGAAAGGGGAGTTCCAGTCCGGACTGCTCGATTGCCTCACGACACGCAACCAGAGTCATCGCCACAACAGGCTCGTCCAGCCAGGCGCTTACTATTCCCGCATCGACTCCCGTGTCTGCAGGATGATCCGAATGTCGTCCAGACAGCAGGCGACTACGAATAGCTTCGTGATTCAGCGGGCAACCCGCCAGGTTGAGTCCGCCGATATTGAGCAGTTGCTTGTAGTGGTCGATGTCCCGGATGCTGAGGTGTCGGGCAGCGGTTTCTCCTCGAAGAAGTCGCTGCCACGTCTGATGACAATTAAGTCCCAGCGGCGTTACGAGCCCGATACCGGTCACAACGACATCCAGCGAGGGATCTTTTTTTTCGACGAATGAAAGCACGGGGCGCGACAGGATTCTCAACGACCAACGATAGTCCGGTCATTGCTGACGCGGTGAACAAGTGATCCAATGGTCGTCATTGTATCACCGTAGCTCGATCAGATGGCAGCGAAACCCGCAACCGGCAGAGGATTTGGTTGGGGTCACGCGGCCCAAAGCATCAAAGTTCACCGACGATCTCTCCCCCGTTTCGCGTGCCCAGAGCTCGCCAGATGGTGAGAGCCACATTGCTTGAGATATTTCGAACCGAACCGTCGACCAGCAGGCTCTGGACAATCCCCGTATGGTGGCTGCGGGATGTCATCACGGCATAGGTCGGTGCACTCGCGCTTTGCCCTTCTCGTACGTTGACCCAATCGACATCCACTTCCGTCGATCCGTCGTTGTAGGGGACAACCGAGTTTGGCGTGAATGTGGTTGTGAAGCCTGTCTGATTGCTCCTTGCATCTACCCATTCCGCGTGTCCGGAAGTTTTGAGCACCCCTCCCAGTGACTGGATTTCGCTTGTTGATGTCGGCGCCGGGCGGGGCGAAATCGGTCCGGAATCCCGAAGGTAGTGCTGAAACGCTTTCACTTCTGACATCGCAAGCGTGTTGCTGGTTCCATCGGTGAAGTCTCGAAACGAAGTCCGGCTGTTGGGCCCGAAAGCCCCAACTCCGGTTCGATTGCTTGCCGGATCCCACACCAGCCACTCTCCATAATTTGCCGCGTAATTCAGTGGCCAGTGCTGCAGTGCCCCGTCGGGGTAGGCCTCGTCGCGAACTTCGCTGGGGCAAAGCAGTACGGAAACTCGGGTTTTCGTTACCTGCGGTTGGCTGGAATACCCTCGACTGAAATCAATCAGACTCTGCAAATTGGCCTCCTCCACAAAAGGAAGCAACCGCGCCTGAATGGACCACCCGGCCGGATTGGTGGTTCCCTTCGTGTAGGTTCCTGCGGGTGGAAACACAGAATAGACATCGCAGTAATTGTGAAGGGCAAGCCCCAGTTGCTTCATGTTGTTTTTGCATTGGGTTCGCCTGGCCGCCTCGCGAGCCTGCTGGACCGCAGGCAACAGAAGGGCGATCAGAATCGCAATAATCGCGATGACAACAAGGAGTTCGATGAGCGTAAAGCCACGGTTTTTCTGCTGGCAGGTCTTCCTGTGCGTCTCAGGCTGGCAGGAAGTTGTCTTGAAAAGCATCGTCGTGAACCCTTATGGAGATGGTGAAGAATTCGTTTCGTGGGGGCGGTCACGGCATGCCGACGGCGGCTACTGCTGTGAAACTGAGACTCAGTATCATAATGCGTTCCGGAGGCTGCGGAAGCCGCTGTATGTTTTGGCACAAAAAAATGCCAAAAATACACGAGATGAGAATGAGTGCATTCGGGCCGTTCTCCAAACAGTCCAGCGTGCGTAAATTGAGGCTCAGAACCGCCACGATTCACTCGGGGCAGCCCCGTTTACCCAACGCCGACACCAAATGGACGACCGATTTACATGACGCTGCTGTATCTGGATGATCGTTTTCTACTTCATGAAACCGGGCAGCACCCGGAATGTCCCGGGCGACTGCAGGCTGTTCATGCAGCGCTGACTGCCGGTCAACTGCTGGATCAGGTGGAGCTCAGGACCGCGGTGACGGCACAGGACGACGATCTGTTGCGAGTTCATTCTGCCCGGCATCTGGAAATGCTCCGCGAATTTGCGTCCAGCGGAGGAGGTCGTATCGAAACGGATACTGTGATGTGCCCGCAATCCGTTGATGTGGCGTGGCTCGCAGCGGGTTGTTTGATTGATGCCGTTGAGAAGCTCACTTGTGGCTCGGAGCGGAACCACCAGCAGGCACTCTGCCTGGTTCGTCCACCTGGGCATCATGCCATCCCTGATGGCCCCATGGGTTTCTGCCTGTTGAGTAATGCTGCAATTGCTGCACGAACGGCCATTCAGAAATTTCAGCTGAATCGAGTGTTGGTTGTCGACTGGGATGTGCATCACGGCAATGGTACGCAGGATGTCTTTTACGAAGATGAACAGGTCACGTTTTTCTCAGCGCACCGCTTCCCATTTTATCCCGGGACAGGACGCCATTCCGATACCGGTCGCGGGGCAGGACTCGGGACAACCTTCAATCTGCCCATGTCGTTTGGGATCAGTCGAAAGGACTATCTTTCGTCCTTTGAGCAGATGCTTCACAAAGCCGTTGAAAAATCGCGGCCGGACCTGATCATTGTCAGCGCGGGTTTTGATGCGCATGCCGCCGATCCCGTGGGGTCACTTGGTCTGGAAACGGAAGACTTCGAGACTTTGACGCGTCTCGTGCAGCAGGCCGCGTCCGTACACAGCAGCGGACGTCTGTTGAGCGTGCTTGAAGGTGGGTACAACGTGGACAAGCTTGCAGAATGTGTGACTCTGCACCTGAAGACTTTGTTGTCACCTAAGCAAAGTTGACCAGTCGTGACTGTTCGAGCAGGTTCTTTGCGGCAAGAACACTGCGAATTGTTTCGCGGCTGTCGTCACCATCAAACAACAGCACATCGATGAATGCTTCGTCAGGACCGAAAGCGCCGCCCAGAGTTCTGCCACCAGCCGAATTCCTGAGCGCTATGCCCAGTGCGTCCTCAATTTCGCCACGAAAATTCACTTCGTTACCCGAAGGAAAGACGGCCAGATCAAGTGCGACAAAAACAAATTCTGCACCGGTCCCTTCGAGAGGGTCTTCCGGAAGTGTTCCGTCATTCTCGATCAAATCATAGATGACCCCCGGGATACAGGTTGAACCGAATCGGCGAACTGGTCGATGCTCGTCAAATCCTTCTGGTATTTCGTAGACGGAATACGCATCCAGTGGTGAATACTTCTCCCAAGAGTAGTACTTCGCGACGCCGTCCACAAACGATGGCAGTTGCAGTAGTGTCGTAGATTGCTCACCGGGCTCGATCGGTTCGACGCAGATCCCACCAACCCAGTTTTGTGTCCCGAATTCTCCCATCGTTTCGTCGAGCAGCAGAAACGTCAGCTGCAAATGGTGTTGATCCGGGATGTGTTCAAAGGATGGATGCCACGCAGTGATATCAAGACGTTGTCGTTCAGTATCAACCTGTGTCCGCAGGATGAACCCATCGATCGTCACCTGATGCTTGTCGCCGACAGCAAACTGCATGCCTCGCAGCGCCGTCGTATCTGACGGCTGCCGTGATCCGTGGAAGGTCCATCGCTTTAGCTCCGGGGCATGCGAAAGCCAGTATTCGGCCAGTAACTGATGGACAATCTGGCCCTCACCGGACACCGTGAAGGAGTGACCACCGTCTTTTCCCGGACCGAATACCCAGCTCAGGGTTGGAAGGAGCCGGTCACAAACTCTGGTCATTTCTGATGTCAGATCGCCACAGCGATTCTCTACAATCGCCTGATCGAAATGATCTGCCTGACTGGAGAACCAGCCCCAGAATTCTGCGACGCGATGCCGGAAAGAGGTTTGGTTTTTCTTTCTTGGAGGTCCCACAGTTCGTCAGCCGTCTCTTCTCAAGCGAATTCAAAACCGTCGTTCTGTTGTGGAGTCGACAAGAACGTCGCATCCGCGATTTATTTTGCCACCGCTGCATTAGCCACCACAGCATCGCAAACGGCTGCATCACGGTGTCAAAACGCTAATCCACAAACAGGAACTCATTCGAGCACAACAGCACCTGGGCCAGCTGCTCCAGGGGGCTCAGGCTTTGTATCGTGTCATGCGTGAAATCTGTTTCAGAATTCCACTGTTCGCCCTGGTTTTTCGCGATTGCTTCCGACGATGCGCCGACTTCGTGGAGCTGAATACGCCAGAAATGCTGATCACTATTCAGGACGTCGCCAATATCGCAGATAAAGTCGATCGTTTCGTCGGCTTCAACACTCAATGGTTCACAATTCAGATTTGCGGTCTTCTGATGCAGGATGGCTGTTTGCAGCAGTCCATGCCGTGAACTGACAACGAAGACTCGAATGCCGTCGCCCGGGGCCGCTTCGTGAACCGCCTGGGACTGAATCTGAATAGACATGGCTCGCGGTGCAGTCCATCGACGGATACTGGCATGCTGACGGTCATTTCCCGGATGTCCGCCTGTCGCGGTCAACTGAACCCAGCCCAGTTTCGGATCCGGCCAGGCTGCCCCGCCCTGCCACGCCGTGCCTGTGAAGTGCGGAAGAGGCTTGAAATCTGCCGCTCGTTGCGTCACTTCGTCATACCGGCCATAACCGTATGACCAGTCTTTTGCGGTCTTCGGTGGTCCATCAGAAGAATCCGCCGGTGACTGCGTCAGGAATTCCACCGCTTCGGTGAGCTGCTGCTGCGAAGGGTCGCGCTGTAACGCCAGTCGGTATAATTGCCGGACATTCGCTGCCGATTCTGAAGCCCCCTGATTGTTTGGATCGGTATCCCCTCCGGCAGCTTTCTGCATTGAAGTGACGCGCGACGCCAGGCTTCGAGCGTGCTCGATGGTTGACGGGTGATTCATCAGGTAAAGCGCCTGTTGTGGAACAGTAGTGTCGCTGCGCTGGGG
Source organism: Planctomycetaceae bacterium (assembly GCA_020426345.1). Taxonomy (GTDB): domain Bacteria; phylum Planctomycetota; class Planctomycetia; order Planctomycetales; family Planctomycetaceae; genus F1-80-MAGs062. The sequence goes on along the minus strand of JAGQQE010000033.1, from coordinate 7,005 downwards.
AATATGCAGATCCGGATTTGCAAAATCGAACATGCGCAGAGTTCCTGGCAGAAACTGACGATCGATCAACCCGTACAGTGTTCGTCGCACTGGATAAGGTGCGGTAAACAAATTGACGGGCTTGCCGCCTGAAGTTCGATCGAGGCGTCCGGAAGCCATCAACATCGAATCCCGCATTTCCTCAAACGACAGCCGATGAGAATTCATGTGCCAGAGTAACTGGTTTGCCGGGTCCTTACGCAAAGCCGCATTGACAGCATCTTTGTCAGTGGGTCCCGTGGACGTCTGCTGAAATGTACCGGAAGACAGAATCAACCGATGCAATTTCTTCAGACTCCAGCCTTCCTGAATGAACCAGTTGGCAAGCCAGTCCAGAAGCTCCGGGTGGGACGGTGGATTCGCACGCGTCCCGAAATCGCCCGGCGTCGAAACAAGACCCTGGCCAAAATACTGAGCCCAGACGCGGTTGACGATCACTCGTGCTGTCAGGGGATTTTGGGGATCTATGATCGCTTGGGCCAGTTCGAAACGCCCGCTTCCATCCTGAAAAGGCTGCCTGTCTTTACCGCTGAGCAACTGCAGGAATTGTCGCGGGACGTCGTCGCCTTTTTGAGCCGGATTGCCTCGCCGAAAAATTCGAGGTGTCGTTGGAACGGCGCGATCTTCCAGTATTACGGCGTAGGGCACCGGCTTATTCGCATTAATGACCCATCGATCCACTTCTCCCTGCAACTTCCAGAGTTCGTTACACGTGCCGGAATCGAAATCGTATTCCGTATGCACGACCGGCTCATCCGGGACAACGCATGGCGATTCGATTCCGTAAAGAACTGTCCGAATTGCTTCGGCCTCCGGATTGGGGAGTGATATCGGTGCCGGTTGATTCTGTTCTCTGGGCTGCTCGAGAAGTTCCAGCCACTGCTGGTCAATCTTTCTGAACAGACCTGCGTAACGTTCAATCATGTCCTCGCGCGATGTTGGTTGGGGAGTAAACGCATCGGCAACCAGTGAATTTGTATGTTCGGGCAGCGTCAGACGTTGAGCCGGGTCTGCAGATGAATCGCCACGCTGAGAATCCAGCTCCAGCCACGCATGCCAGGCGGTGAATACGGGGTCATTGGTTTGTTTTGTGTGGCGCAGAAACGACTGCCAGCGGCGCACAAACGATGGAAGAAGATCACTGGTTGAGATGACCTGGTCGAATCCTTCTTCCGGATATTTTTCCAGCTCGAATTGTGCCTTCAGATAGTCTCCGATTCGTTTGCGGATGCGTTCGGATGTTGTCCGGCGACGTTCCTGCAAAGTGTCATTGAGCTTTTTTAGACGCGCGTTCAGCTCCGTCGTGAATGCATCATCCATCGGCTGGTCCGCAAGCGGAACGATTCGTTCCCGGCAACTTGCAAAGACACCATACAGTGAATAGTAGTCCGCCGTCGGGATCGGATCGTACTTGTGGTCGTGACATCTGGCGCATCCAACGGTCAGCGACATTGTTCCTCGAGTCACGACGTCGATTCGGTCATCGTAAATATCGCGCTGGACGCCCAGAAAACGCCGCCCCAGGGTCAGAAAACCCATGGCCGCCAGATCACCTTCTGTCCTGTCAGTCACCTGATCCGCCGCAATCTGAAGCAGGAGAAATCGATCGTACGGAAGATCGGCATTCAGTGATCTGACGACCCAGTCACGATACGACCACGCATGCACCCAAAAGCGTTCTTCTCTCGCATAGACGTAGCCTTTTGTGTCGGAATATCGAGCAATATCCAGCCACTTCCGCGCCCAGTGTTCGCCGTAGGCATCGGAGCCAAGAAGGCGTTCAATCAGCCGGTCAATTGCATCGGGGGCAGTATCCGTCTCGAAGGCTTCGACCTCATCAATTTCGGGCGGCAGACCGGTGACGGCATAAGACATACGGCGGATCAGTGTTTTGCGATCGGCCAATGGCGAGTGCTGAAGTCCATTCTTCACTAATCGGTCAGCAACAAATGCATCGATGGGATTCTGCAGAAACTGCGCCGATATCAGCTTGTTGCCACCAGGCAGCTCCGGGGAGATTTCAGGAATTGGCGGAACCTGAATTGGTTGAAATGCCCAGTGTGTCTTTGCAGCATCTTTCGCAGTCGAAGCAATCGGAGACTGCCGACTGGGCCAGTATGCCCCCGTTCGAACCCATGCTTCCAGTGCTTCACGCTGTGGCCTGGTGAGAGGACCGTCGGGTGGCATCTGAACGTCACCATCGTAGCGAATTGCCTGAATGAGATGGCTGGCCGCGACATCACCCGGCAGAACTGCTGGCAGACCGGATTCACCAGGTCTCCGTATCGACTCTGCAGAATCCAGTCGCAGTCCGCCCGATTGTTTCTCAGGTCCGTGACACTGAATACAATGCCCGGCTAACACGGGGCGCACATGTGTTTCAAAAAATACCTCGGCATCCTCTTCGCCGTCGTCCGTAATCAGAGGCTGCCCCGAAGCGCGAGCGCTACCGGGGAACAGAGCGGCTGCATCTGCCAGAAGGATCCAGGCCAGAATCAGGCCGCGGCTCAGCTTGAAGGGAACCGTGGCCTTTATCGCTCTCGCACCCCCGCGAAACCATGCCATCCATTCGGCAGATCCATTGATATCAGGATGGGATGGAATTGCAGATTGCATTTTTGAACCGGAGTTTCGAGTTACATTATCAGGCTGGCGATGGTTGACCATAGTCTACAACTCCCAAGAGGCAGGACCTGGAAGATACCAACCGCGCAAAAAGAAAGCACCCAATTCGGAAATTCGAATCGGGTGCTTACTGTTTTGTCTGAGCGACAGGAGCTTTAACCAGTCACAGGTACAACGTTAGTTGCCAGGTTTCAGTGAGAACTGCTCCATCAGCACGCCGTTTTCGTCACCGACCCAGTAGCCACCAGCTGGAGCCAGATATTTTTCAATGGCTTCGAATGGAGGCAGACGCGTGAAGTCGATGCGTTCAAAGATTTCATCCATACCCGGGAACTGATCTGCCGCACTTCCGCTCTTGAGCATTTCGTACAGAGAGCGATACTGGGCGGCTGGATGGCTGTAGCTGACGGCAACAGCGCCAGGTTTGAAGTGCTCAGAAATCTTCCTGTAGTCCGCAGCTTCGGCCAGTGACGGAGTGTCGGTGTCGTTTCTCAGTGCCTGTTCAACCATTGTTCCACCAACCCCAATCATCAAATGATTATTGGCGACTGTGAAGGTGACAGGCTTATCGCCTGTGGCTGAAATTTCGTAGAGCGTGACGCCCTGAAACTCTCGTGATTCACCCGGAAATCCGGGTTCTGATGTCAGCCGAGTCAGCAGGTCGGTCATGGCAGCGTTATCACGGACGCCCAGTGAAAACAGCATTTGGTCATTGCCAGCTTCTTCGCCGGGTGCCGAGACAAACTGTACAGTTCCATCCAGTTGATCGATCACATCTGTCTTGATGTGAATTTGAGGTCCCTGTGTCGCCAGACCATCAATCATACCCGCCAGAGCACCAGCACCCTGAAAGCCGTCTACGAGTGACTCAATTGCGGCGTAGGCTTCCGTGATATTCCATTTGGTCGAAAGATACGCGCTGGTTCCTTCTTTGACCCAGGCTGGAGGCGCAGGATTAACTTCGTCCAGCATGAAGACTCGCATCAGTGCCTGAGGGGGTTGTTCGGAGTAGATGAAAGAGCGGGAAACCGCTTCAAATCCATCAACGTTCATCTGTCCGACAGAACCAAAACCTTTCAGCTGGTTCAGTCCAAACGCTGGCAACATCATCAGACCCATGCTGGCCTGCGGTGTAATCTGCGGTCCCAGTGAACCCGACTGAATGACTTTTGTTGCAAGGCCCAGTGGATCGACAAACGCTACGACCATATTCTTGTCGTCGTCACTGTGACACTTTTCCATGACATAGCTGAAAACGTTGTTCGATCGAAGCCCGTCTTCACCTGAAGTCCAGTTGGTCAGAATCGAATCCATGATGGCGCTGTTGGTACAGAACACCAATCGGCCGTCCTTCTGAAACCATCCAAATTCCTTTGCCAGCGGGGTTGCCTGAGCAGCTTTGCCGGTAACGGTGTACATCGTTACTTCTGTACCATCGATCGTGGTCGGATTGAGTTCCAGGTTGGGTGCCTGAGACAGCCCGGCCTGAGCTTTTTCAAGCAGTCCGGTGACCTGAGATTCGTGGTCGCCGTAATCAGCAATCAGTACGATGCCAATGTTGTTGCCCACAGAAGAAATGGCAAAACTGAATTCTCCGGATGGAATCTCCAGCAGTTCTTCCACAGTCAGGCCCAGAGTATCCTGAACATTTGCAAATGCTTCATTGACCTCAGAAGAGAACGCGGACTTGAGTTCTGCTTTGAAGTCGTCAAATGCCGGGTCGGCTATCATCTGACCAGTGGACGAAGCGTTGAATCCCTGCTTCATTCGTTCAACGCTGGGTACCGCCACGTAGATGTAGGTGTCTTTCGGTAATACCTGATCGCCTGACAGCAGCGTCTGGCCATGAGCTGTTCCGAACATGCCTGCCAACGCCAGCGTCGATGCCACCAGCGCGCAGGTGAATCGAGCTCGAATCATGGGAAGTCCTTCTTGATTTGGTAAAGTGAGAGTCGTTGAAGCGACTGAATCTATCGAAACAGCTTGCAAGCGTACAGGCCGCTTGGCGATTCCTGTCATGTAGAGTAGCAGTCCTGCCGCTGTTCTGCTCCCGGTTCGCCCAACGCTCAGGAATCCTGGCAAATTTCTCTAAACCAACGAAAACCCGAAATTACCAATGCTGAACGACATCACCATTCAAATCGAGCCACAGCTGTCGGTCACAGACTTTGTTGATGTTCTGCGTCGATCGACACTTGCAGAACGCCGGCCCGTTGACGATTTGGCGCGAATGGAAATGATGCTAAGAAACGCGACCACGATTGTCACGGCCCGACGGAATGGGCTGCTGGTCGGGGTCAGCCGCGCGATCTCCGATCGGGCTTACTGTACCTATTTGTCCGATCTGGCCGTCGACCGTTCATGGCAAAAACGGGGAATTGGACGCCTTCTGATCCAGAAAACACACCAGGCGGTCGGCCTGAATACAACACTCATCCTGCTGGCTGCCCCTGCTGCTGAAACGTACTACCCGCACATCGGAATGGAACAACACCAGTCCTGCTGGCTGTTGCGCCCGTCCGAAATGTAGTACCTGAAGAAAGAAACAGTATGTCTGTCGAACAATCCAAGGGAAAACCAAATCAACCGCTCAAACCCCCATCCGGCAGGCGGATGGTGAAGCGAATCGCGGCCACACTAGCCGGACTTTTGATCGGCGGCATCGCTGTGGGATTGATTGAATCCATCAGTTCCGCGATCTATCCGCCTCCGGAAGGTTTCGACTTTAACAATCCTCAGCAGCTTGCGGAATTCGCTGCGCAGCTGCCGACGGGAGCGTTCGTCATTGTACTTCTTGCCTGGTGCGCGGGAGCCTTTATAGCGGGATTTGTGGCCAGGCGTCTTGCGCCGTCACGCAGTCTGATGCCGCCAGTCATTGCCCTGTTGATTCTGCTGGCAGCTACCATTTTCAACCTGGCGATGATCCCGCATCCGATCTGGATGTGGATCGCTGGTGTAGTCGTCTGGCCCCTGTTCGGCGTTGCGGGAATGCTGGCGGCTGGTAATCCGCCTGAGTCTTTGATCTTCGAATGTTCACGAACGGTGAACGCACCTTTGGCTAAGGTGTTTCAGGTAATTTCGAATCCTGAAAAATTCCGTCAGGCCGTGCAGGGTATTTCCGGCATTGAGTTTTTGTCGGAATGCAGGCATGGATCCGGAACGCGATTTCATGAGACGCGTACGATCAATGGCCGAACATGCCGCACCACACTGGAAGTCGTCGACTTCCGGGAAAATCACATGGTCCGTATGGTCAGTGATGTGGGCGGTGCAGTTTGGGACACAGTCTTCACTGTTTCTCAGCCACGAGCGAAGGATACTCAGCCTGATGGTTCGATGAACACATCCACAACGCTCACGATGCATATGGAATCCCGACCACACAATGTGATTGCCAGATTACTGGCTCCCACATTGGTTCACCTTTGCTCCGGTACAATTGAATCGGACATGGATAGCGTGAGGGATTACTGCGAGTCACTGATCGATGAATTTCCGCCAGGAATCCTGCACTAAGTTTCAGCCATCGCAGGTGCCGGAATCATGGGCCCGGTTGTGATGCGATCGGTGGCGATATGGTATTGCGGGTCTTCTGACAGGTTGACTTCCACGAGATCTCCCGCCCGATCCAGCAGCGATCGACATTCCGGACTCAAATGAGTCAGGTGAAGCCGTTTGTTAAGCTGCGCGTACTTTTCAGCCAGGGAATTGATCGCTTCCAGTCCGGACTGGTCGTAGACGCGGGTATAGTAGAAATCGATGACGACGTCGTCCGGATCGGATTTCGGGTCGAACAGATCCCGGAAAGATGTCACGGACGCGAAGAACAGTGGCCCATGTAACTGATAGATCTTGCTGCCGAATTCATTGAACTTGACATCCGCTCCCACATGTTTGGCCTGCTGCCATGCGAACACCAGAGCGGAAGCGATAATGCCAATCACAACGGCAGATGCCAGGTCGTGCATGAGAACTGTGTAGCCGGCCACAATCACCATAACCAGATAGTCCGATGCGGGCACCTTGCGCATCATTCGCAGAGAAGCCCATTCGAATGTGCCGATCACCACCATGAACATCACGCCAACAAGCGCTGCCATGGGAATCATTTCGATCAACGGACTCAGAAACAGCACAAACAATAACAGACAGACTGCGGCAACAATTCCGGACAAGCGTCCGCGTCCACCGGAATTGACATTGATCAGTGACTGGCCAATCATCGCGCAGCCCCCCATGCCTCCAAACAGACCGCACAGGATATTTGCAAGTCCCTGCCCGAGACACTCCCGATTACCGGATCCACGTGTTTCCGTAATCTCATCGACCAGAGTCAGTGTC
>JAGQQE010000338.1 GCA_020426345.1 Planctomycetaceae bacterium | reverse complement strand
CCTGTTGCAGCTTCTGTCGTTCAATCAGGTCATCGACCGGATGGATGCTGCTCTTTCTGAGTTCCTTACCGAAGACCTCCTTGTAAAAATCCCAGGTGACAGCACGGGCATGGAAGTCGAATCGCCTGAAAAGATGGGACGCGGGGCTGGAGACAGCGAAAATACCGTCGGTATTTTCTCTTGCTGCACTGGCAATACGATCTCGGTCGGCGGGATGTGTGTCAAAGAGACCGGTCTTTGCGGTCGTTTCATGTTCCTGAATTTTCTTCAGCAGCTTTTCGGGGATTTGTTCAACGTTCAGAACGATGAGTTTCGGCAGATTGTCACCGAGTCGTCCTTCGTCGTAGAACTGACCGAGGTCCGCAAGTGCTCCGTGGTGTGCGATTCCCAGCACACTGAGCTGCCGGGCAGTAGATGCAAAAATATCGCTGCCTGCCAGACGCGCTTCGTGTCGGTCCGCGTCATATTCCATTTGTCGCAGGAGAAATCCACTGACGGCATGTCCCGTCACCATCAGCAGCCATAGCACGCGACGGCTCAGCCAGACTGCAAGCCGTGTCAGATGAAAAATCCAGCCTATCCGCAGGTCCATCTCTTTCGACCATTCTTCCAGCTTTTCGTCCCATGCGTCACGTTCGTAAACCACACGCGTGAACCAGTAACTGATCGAACGAATGATGTACGAAACTCGCATGCCCGTGCCCTGCGCGAAATGCCCGAATTCATGTGCCAGTACCCCGGAAAATTGACGCATGTCCAGGCCGGCCACCAGCGGCATACCGATTGTCAGCACAAGATCATTGCCGAACATGCTGAGAATGCCGCGATTGAATCCCGCGCTGGCGTTGATGTTGCAGTCGATGTCTATGCGCTGGGGGGGCGGAGCACCAACAATACTGCAGATGCGATCGACAAATTCAAACAGCAGGGGTTCGTCCCCGGGCTGCAGACTTCGTCGACCACTGTTGTTACCGGGTTTCGAAAACAGCGGTTTCAGCATGAACAGAATCAGGACGATGCCCATGGCTGCCGGGGCAAGGTAGATCAGTCCCGCGAAAACAACCGCGCGACCGCTGCCGCTGGATCCTGCGGATTTCATGATGCCGGTGTGATTGGTGAAATGGTACCACACGGCCCAGCCGACGCCTCCGATCATTGCCATGTAGACGATTGGCAGAGCAATCATGAAAATCGATACCAGTACGATCCCGATTCGATATGACCATTCCACCGGGACGTGGTCAATGGTGTCCGCCTGAAACGAAGTCAGTACCTGTCGATGGAACTTTTCAAAATCACGCGGAGGCGGATCGAAAGCATTCGCAGGAATCGCGGCCTTAACCAATTGGCCTTTCTCTTTGGTCTCCCTGCCGCGTCGAGTTCTGGAATCATTCGCCGGAGCTGGTCGCGTCGAATCGATTTCCACGCGTCTGGCTCTAACGGGTGGCCTTGCTGATCCGCGTGTCGCTGCTTCAGCCGGAGGGCTTTCTACTCGTCTGGCTTTGACGACTCTGGGGGTGGCCACTTCAGGTGCAGCTGGCCGAGCAGGCGAATCTAAAGTCTCCGGCCGTACCACGCGCGCTTTCCTGGGAGCGTCATCAGTGACTGCAGCTTTGGTTCGAGTGGCTGTTCTGCCGGTTTCGCTCCTGCCGTCCTTGCCGGGCAACTGAGACGGTGAGACGCTGTGGCTGCTGTTGACTTCAAGAACCGACCTGCATTTTACGCAACGAATCTTCTTCCCCATCAGACTGTCATTCACCGCAAACTTCGCGGTGCAGGAATGGCAGACAACTGGGATTGGCATGCGATCACCGCCAGTTCAGGCTCAGGAGGGATTCAGGAGGGGATTCGTCGGCGTTGGAGGCAATTCTGGCTCGTGTGAGACCCACATTCCGGGTGTTGCGTGGATGCATCAAATTTCGTTGGGCGTGTTGCAGAATATCAACACTGGGGAGATTCACGGAAGGTGCAATACGAAAAATCGGATCAACTGAGATATTTCTGCCAGTGCGCAGTGGAGAAATATCATACGGCTGACAACACGCACGTCGGGAAAAATCTAGTGTTTCGACGACGATTCGGGCCACCAATCTATTTTGCCATTGATATACGACCCATGCGATCCGGAATTCCAAACGAATTGACTGCGCGCCGGTCGACCAAACGGAAAGGAGCTGCTGCTGTGGAAGCGGCTGTTACCTTACCGTTACTGGTTTTGCTGGTGTTTGGATCAATCGAACTGGCCAACGCTGTTTTTCTGAAGCAGTCAATCAATATTGCTGCTTACGAAGCGGCGCGGATCGTAACGCGTCCGGGTGACAACGAAGCCCAGGCACGCGTTCGAGCTCAGGAAATCCTGGCCGCCCGCAAGGTCGGGACCTACACGATCACTTTCGATCCATCGAACGCCTCGCAGAGAGGCGCGGGGGATGCTGTCAAGGTGACAATTACTGCACCTTCTTCAAATTTAAGCTACGGGCCTCTTCGGTTCATGGCCGGTAAGTCAAGTCACGCCACTGTCACGATGGTCAAACTTTGACACAGGGTAAAGCAATGCGAATCTCAAGACGAGTCGAGGGCGCCCGGGATACAGCTGAACGGTCAGGTGCAGCACACATTCTGATTGCTGTCATGCTGTTTTCGTTTCTCGTGACGGCAGCGATGACGATTGATTTTGCTTACATGCAGTTGATCAGAACTGAACTTCGAACCGCAACCGACGCAGCCGCGCGCGCTGGGGCTGAAGCACTGAACAGGACGCAGGATCCAGCGGCAGCAATTCAGGCGGCTGTCGACTACGCCGCGCTCAACAATGTTGCAGGTCGGCCATTCCGAATTGCTGCCACCGATGTCGAACTCGGGCGCGTTGCGCGTCAGCCAAACGGGCGATGGAGTTTCGAAGCTGGCGAGTCTCCGTTTAATTCGGTCCGTATCAATGCGAACATCAACGACGCAGCGACGACAAAATCAATTCCAACTTTCTTCGGTCCCGCATTCGGTCACGCCGGCTTTTCCACGCACACTCAGGCTGTGGCCGGGCAGCAGGAAGTCGAAGTGATGCTTTGCCTGGACCGATCAGGTTCGATGTTGTTCGACATGTCCGGAATCGACTATTCGTATCCGACGGGGAATGGGTTGCTGAGCAATTTCACCGCCTGGGGAACGATCTGGCAGTATCACTTGTCCCCACCCCATCCCGTGTTCAGTCGCTGGGCTGTGTTGCGACGGGCTGTCGACGTATTCTTCGATGAGGCCAGCGACCAGTCGACGCCTCCACGGACCGGACTGGTCACCTGGGGATCGGACTATCAGATGCCCATTTCGCCTTACACGTGGTACTACGCCTCCGAGACGGATTACCCGCTGCCGGCGAAGGCGGGATTCGACTGGAAAGACAGTGTCCGCGACATGAAGCAGGACCTTAAGCATCGTCAGTTGCTGCCGATGATGGGTGGGACCAATATGGAGGCCGGGATCAGAGCCGCCACAAGTTCATTGACAGGAGGCAATAGTCGCCCTCTGTCAAACAAAGTCATTATTCTGCTGACCGACGGTCAGTGGAATGCCGGAAATGATCCGATTTTTGCTGCTCAGGCCGCGGCGAGCCAGAATATCACGATTCACACCGTGAGCATGCTGACCACGGATCAGCCGATCCTTCGGGATATTGCGAACGCTACCGGTGGTAAATACTACGTCACACAGAATGAAGCGGAACTGAGTGCAGCGTTTCGAGAGCTTGCCCGAACGCTTCCTGTTGTGATGACCGAGTAACTTAGTCGAATACACTTGCTGGACAAACAGGATGCGTAAGTTAAAGAAGAATCAGCGGGACTGTGTCGACCGTTCTTCAAAAGGACGGTCTGGCGCATTAACGATTGAGTTTGCCATTGTCGCTCCACTGATCTTCCTGCTTTTCTTTGGAGGACTTGAGCTGGCAGCTGTGAACTTCGTTCGGCACACCGCGGGTAACGCTGCCTACGAAGGATGCCGGGCATTGATGCTGCCGGGCGGAGCGACTCAGGATGCCATCGATGAATCCACTCGATTGATGAATCAACTGGGGTATTCGAACGGAGTGAACGTCATTGCGAACAAAGATGCAACGAAAGCAACCGTGACCATTGAAGTGCCTGCACGCTTGTATTCGTTTGGCCTTGTTCGATTCACAGGCAACACAACAATTCGACAGACCTGTTCGCTGACCCTGGAAGTTCCGTGACGGAGATTGGCCGCTGGCGTTTGCAGCATTGATCTGACGTACTGAACTGACAGCATTGGAAACAGCGATCCCGGTACGTTGGCACAGGATCGGCTACTCGATGACATGGCGCAGTCTGCAACTCGCGGATGCGAATTGGCATCGGCAGATTCAGTATCCGGCTGCCATTCCGTCTTTACGACTTTCTGAAGCTCCGATATACAGATCCCGCTGAAGATCGTATCCAATTCCCTGGTACCCGCCAAAAGCGCCTGGCTGCGGTTTGAAGTTGTGGCCGCGACGTCGCAGGTCGTCCAGCGTCTTCTGAGGGAAGCCGGATTCCAGCGCCAGAGTGCCTCCGTCGGTCATGGATTCACCCGTCGGCTGCGATGATCCGGAATGCAGAATTCGGGGGGCATCACCGGCCTCCTGCAGATTCATTCCGAAGTCGATGATATTTGAAATGATCTGAACGTGTCCCTGCGGTTGCGTCGCACCACCCATCACTCCGAAGCTCAGAAACGGCTTACCGTCTTTTGTCACAAAAGCGGGGATGATCGTGTGGAAGGGGCGTTTCCCCGGGGCGTAAGAGTTGAATCGTCCGGGAGTCAGATCGAACAACTGGCCACGGTCCTGTAGACAGAACCCAAGTCCATCGGGACACATTCCGGAGCCAAAGCCGCGATAATTACTTTGGATCAGGGAGACCATATTTCGATCCTTGTCGGCGACCGTCAGGTAGATTGTGTCACCTTCTTCCAGCGCGTAAGGAAGGCCGGGAGAATAGGCGACGGCAGCCTTTGATGGGGTGATGAGATCAAACCTCTTTCCTGCATACTCTTTGGAGATCAGTTCTTTTACCGGCACGGCGGCAAACTGCATGTCCGCATAAAGACGCGCGCGATCTTCGAAAGCAAGCTTTTTGGATTCCACAAAATAGTGAACGTGGTCTGCACTCCCAAATCCAGCAGATCGCAGATCAAACATTTCCAGAGTATTCAGCATCTGCAGTGCTGCGATGCCCTGCCCGTTTGGTGGCAATTCCCAAACGTCATAGCCACGGTAGTTTGTGGAAACAGGTTCTATCCACTCAGAATGGTGCGATGCAAGATCCTCCAGCGTCAGAAACCCTCCGTGCTGCTTCATGAAGGACGCGATCCGGTTGGCTGTTTCACCTTTGTAAAACTCATCACGCCCGTTGGCGGCAATCCGTGACAGTGTGGACGCAAGTCCGGGGTTTCTGAAAATGTCGCCCTTCCCCGGCCCGGTTCCTTCCGGGGCAAATGTGTCCATGAATCCTGGATACTTACCCAGAACAGGCACGCTGTTTTGCCAGTAGTATGAGATCACTTCGGAGACGGGAAAGCCTTCCTTCGCATACGTAATGGCCGGCTGAAGGATCTGCTGCACAGGCAGTTTCCCGAATCGTTCATGCAGCGAGAACCAGCCGTCAACACACCCGGGAACGGATACCGGCAACGGTCCGTAAGGTGGAATTGTCTTCAGCGATCGCTTCTCGAATTCTTCAGGCGTTAAGCTTTGGGGAGACCGGCCGCTTCCATTCAGTCCATAAAGCTTCCCGGTTTTTGCATCCCAGACGATGGCGAAGATGTCTCCTCCGATACCACAACCTGTGGGTTCCATCAGTCCAAGGACGGCATTGGCTGCGATAGCTGCATCGATGGCATTTCCACCACGCTGCAGAATTTGTAATGCGGTTTGAGTCGCCAGTGGCTGACTTGTACACGCCATTCCGTGCCTGGCATAAACCTCTGAACGTGTGGCAAACGGCTGCCCGGTAATGCGGTCTTCAGCCTGAATACTGATTGTTGCCTGCCCGGACATGAACAGGACAGAAATAAGCCCGACAATGTTCTGACACAGCGTCGCACGGAATTGTGATTGCATGTCGGGGACCTTTCGGTGAGTAGAATTCGGCTGAGAGCTTATCAGAATTGAATTTCGATCTTCGGGTCTTCTGCATCGCTGGTCTCGCGCTGCACGCGCACGGCACTACATGCAAGTCGACCAATGATGGCTTCGGAAGACTGAAAATAGAGTTTCATGGATTCATCAACAAGGGCATCGATCACACCTTCTTCGGGCCTTGCTTTATGGCGAGAGATCGCGACAACGGTGTAATTTTTCGCCCGGTGAACGCCCAGTTGAAATGTGCCGCTGTCACTGCAGCGCGTGAAGTACACTCCCATGGATTCCAGCGCCGCTCGAACGGATTGCTGGTCTGAATCGGATGCCAGCTCTCGCAGACTCATTCCATCCAG
>JAGQQE010000337.1 GCA_020426345.1 Planctomycetaceae bacterium | reverse complement strand
CTCCGTTGAAAAACCGGGACAGGCGCGCAGGACGACCGGAATCCATCGTGTTTTAAGGTTTCCTGCTCGCGCCAGTCCCGTTTTCAACAGGCTGTCAGGTCAGATCAGTATCCGTCACGGAAATCAGGCGGCGACCTTCACAGAATGGTAAAGGCATAATGCGACAGCCGAAGCGTCGGCAACATCGTTGGGTTCAGGCAGGCTTGATAGCTTCAATTCGGCTTTGATGGCATGCTGAACCTGTTCTTTTCCGGCCTTTCCACTGCCGGTCAGCAACCGTTTAATTTGTGTTGCCGTGTAATGGACGATGGGGATATTGGCGCCTGCGACGGTCATCAGAATGGCCCCGCGTGCGTGGGCCAGCAGAATGGACGACTTGACATTTTTTGCCAGGGAGAAGACTTGTTCGATGGCGACGATTTCCGGTTGGAATTCGTCAATCACTTCCTGCAGTCCTGTGCCGATTTCGTGGACCCGTTTATGGAGTGGCGTTTTCGGTGTGGACTGAATGATGCCGCCTTCGCGGAGAAATGGGCCTGCGGCTGTGCGTTCAATTAGCGCGTAACCTGTGCGATTAAGGCCGGGGTCGATTCCCAGATAGCGAACCTGACGAGGCATGAAATGGTGAGGCCTGAGGGCAAATGACATCATGGCTTCCCTGCGGTCAGACCGGCGAATCCATCGACGGTATTAATTTCGGTGTGAGGTCCGCAGAAATCGGTCATCCATCAGATGTGTGGAATCGGAAGGTGCGAGCGACTCACGAAGGCAGCTTACGATAGATCGATAGCCGCAACCTGAACGAGCAACACGACCGCATCGGCTGAGATGGCTTCCTGTCGACCGACAGGACCCACTTTTTCACCCGACTTGGCTTTCACGTTGACCTGATCTTCGGCCACCTTCAGTAACTGAGCCAGTCGCTTTCGGATTTTTGGCTTCCAATCGGTCAGGCGAGGTCGTTCGGCATGGATCGTACAGTCCAGATTGCCAATCTGCCATCCTCGTTCGTGAATGGCGGCGAGCACAGTTGTGAGAAGTTCGGCAGAATCTGCGCCTTTCCAGCGATCATCTGTATTGGGAAACCATTGCCCAATATCGCCCAGACCAGTGGCTCCCAGCAGGCTATCGGTGACGGCATGCAGCAGGACATCGGCGTCGCTGTGGCCATCCAGACCGAATTCCGCATCGGAAATACACAGGCCTCCAAGCATCAATGGGCGTCCGGCGATGGTGCGGTGGATGTCGTGGCCTTCACCAATACGAAACGTAGGAGGCATTGAACCTGATTTCTGTGTGGGGACCTGAGTGCTGGGGACCTGGCGTTAATGATGTGAGTGGAGGCTTCTGTAGGTAATTCCCGGGGGAACTGCATCCGTGCTGGAACACCTGTTGACATCGAACGTGGAATTCTCTTAGTTTGCGGGTCCTCTCTCAAGATGAACTTCAAGTTCTTCCATCGATCTCCCACTTCTCGTCCTGAACATTGTACAGGATGCTGTCTGTTCTCTTCGTTTTTCGTTAGTTCCCTCCTCCTCACCAGGTGTCGCCGCGAATGTCTGTGCGCGTGCTCACGACAGCAACGCTGATGTTGTTTGTGTGTGGTTGCGCGCTGTTTCGATCGGGTGAATCCGGGAACGGGCTTGGGATTACGTGGCGCGAGCTGCGGGGAACGGAGAACGCAGCGGCTGAGGCAGACGAGGGAGCTCCCAGACTGAATGTCGCGCAGCTCGAAGCGAATATCGTGCATCGCCCGGCCAATGATGCCCGAATCCGAACGCTCGTCTGGGAAGAACTGGATGAAAGCGGTGTGATGTCGCCGGATCAGCGACAACAATTGAACGCCAGCGGTTTTCGAATCGGCGTTGCCAGCGGTTCGACTCCCTGGGCGCTGCAAAGTCTGGCTCAGGATGCCCGAAAAGTTCCTGTTTCCAGCGGGGCTTCTGATATGCCGGACGCGACGACGCAGATCCCACTTGGTCCGTCGTTTCCGGTTTTCGAAGGCGGCTCCACACGACTGGAAGTTCAGCAGGAGCTGGATTCGTCATTAATACCGCTGCAGTCGATCGAAGGGCTGGACGGTATGCGCCAGACCGACAACCTGCGGTGTACCGTTCAGGTGACAGTAAAAGAGGCCAGTGAAGACTGGGTTCTGTTGACTGTGTTACCACAAATTCATTCCGGAACGCGGGCATTGCGGCTTAGCGTGGTCGGCAACAGTGATCAATTGCCGGTCAGGCAAAGCGTTTATCCACTTTATGAACAGCAGTTTCAGGTGAAACTGCATCGTGGTGAAGTTGCCGTCATTGGTCGGTTTGGTTCTGAGGAATGGAATGCAGGTCGATTGTTTTTTCAGCCGACGCGGGGGAGCTCGGCCTCAGAATCTTTGCTGATGATCCGCCTGCTGGGCGTTGATCAGGTGACCGGGCGAAGCGAGACTTCGGTGTCCGTGGGTAAGAAATATCACTGGTAGCAGCCTCTGCTGTCAGTTGTGATTTCCGGACCGCGACTTCGTTGCGTCTCTGATCAGGATCAATCGATGAATGCTTCCCGCTCTTTGTTCAGCTGCAGCATGTACGTGGGCATTATTCTGTCTGGAATTTACGATGATCGTCTGGTCGCAGACGAACCAAGCGTTTCCGACAGCCTGCAGTGGACGTCCTCCGCACCACTTCTGACAGCGAGGGCCGTGGATGGTTGGCCCTGGCATTCGGTGAAGGACCCTTCCATTGTCAGGCATGGGGGCAAATGGCACTTGTTCGCAACCGTTCGGGGTACAGAACGCAGCCATGCGATCATGTACACATCGTTTGCTGACTGGCCCGATGCGAACGAGGCCCCTCGCCGAATCCTGCCAATGCATAAGACTTACTTCTGCGCGCCGCAGGTCTTCTTCTTCGAACCGCACAACAAGTGGTATTTGATTTGTCAGGCCAGTGATGAATCATGGGGAGAGAAGCCCTTTCGTCCGGCTTTTTCAACAACCGACGACATCAGTCAACCGGATTCCTGGACGCCGCTTACTCCGATGTTCAAAAAGCGACCAGATAATATTCCTGGCTGGATCGACTTCTGGGTCATTTGTAATGAACAAAAGGCTCACCTGTTCTTCACTGCCAACAATGGGCAAATGTGGAGGTGCGAGACCTCACTGACTGACTTTCCCAACCACTGGTCGCGCCCTGTGCTGGCTTTAGAAGATTCCGTCTTCGAAGCCAGCCACACCTATCGCATCCTCGGTAAGGATCAGTATCTAACCATCATTGAAGAACAGAACGGATATGGTTTTCGATACTATAAATCCTACGTGTCCGAAAAACTGGAGGGCCCCTGGAAGCCACTGGCTGCCAGCAAAGATGAGGCGTTTGCATCGCTGAAGAATGTACTTCAACCTCAACCTCGCTGGACGGACGCCATCAGCCATGGAGAACTGATTCGCAGCGGTACGAATCAAAGGCTGGAGGTTGATCCGGCGAAGTTGCAATTCCTGTTTCAGGGCGCCACAAATGAGGAAAAACAGGGGAAGAAATATGGCGAGATCCCGTGGCAACTGGGTTTACTGCGAGCGAATTGATACTGGATGCCGGGTTGGCTTCTTCTGAAAGTGTGGTGTTACGAGCAGGAATGCGGCGGGGACCGATGAGTCAGACGGGCATCGATGGCTTTGAGCATCGATTCGCAAACACAAATTCAACTGCGACCGTTCTTGTCAGCAAACCTCCCCGGCGCGGACAACAGCGCAGAATTCTGCGTCAGCATGTCCTGGAATGGACTTCCATTGTTGCCGGGTACTTTCGCCGGGTGCTGTGGTTGGATTTCTTTCGTGAAGGTTGTCCTGAGAAATTGCGGGCTCGTTTCGGCAGAAGGACATCACTCGCTAAAATTCGACGTCCAAATGATTGTGGACTGACGTGAAAACTGGCGACCTTTTCTCAGCTGAAACAGATTGTTCATGGAAACCTATAAGCAAGACTTCATTCACTTCATGGTTCGTTCGAATGTGCTGACATTCGGAGATTTTACGACCAAGAGTGGTCGCAGGACACCGTTCTTCATCAACACGGGTCGTTATCGAACTGGCCATCAGATGAATCAGTTGGCGGGTTTCTATGCGGACGCGATTCAGGAAAAAGGAGTTGAGTTCGATTTCCTGTTTGGCCCTGCATACAAAGGTATTCCATTGGTAGTGGCCATTGCGATGGAATTCAGCCGCCGGGGTATTGATGTGCCGTTTTGTTTCAATCGAAAGGAAGCCAAGGATCACGGGGAAGGTGGCACTCTTGTGGGGCATCAGCCAGAGTCCGGTCAGCGCGTTCTGATTGTTGAAGACGTCACCACGGCGGGCACGTCGATTCGTGAAACCGTTCCGCAACTGATGGCTGCTGCCAATGTGCAGCTTGCCGGCCTGGTGGTTTCCGTCAATCGCATGGAACGCGGTACTGGCGAGCTCAACGCTCTGACGGAGCTCCGTCATGAGTTCAGTATGGATACATTTGCGATTGTGGATATCTGCGAAATCTCGGACTATCTCCGTGGTCGGGAGATTGAAGGCAGGGTTGTCGTAACTGACGAACTGTACGACCGAATCCAGGCCTATCGTGAGCAATTCGGTGGGACAGAATAGGCAAATCATCAATGATCGAACTGCAGTGTGAATGCGGAAAACGGTATCGCGTTCCGGATGAACTGGCCGGTAAACGCATTCGATGCAAAAGCTGTCAGGCTGCCGTTCTGGTTCCTGATGTCCAGATTATTGATGTTGATCCCGAGACGATCACTGAGGTAACGGAATCCAGTTCTCCCGTTCGGCCTTCTGTACGAGGCCGGTCGCATCGACAGGAATCGCGGCCTTCTCGCCCCACCCCTAAGCGTCGAAAACCGCGGGACTTGTCGGACGTTGATCCGGCAATGAAACGTGAACTCGACGAAATGCGTCGTAAGTCCAGTTCTTCAGCGTCGAACCCCGGATTGCTGCGGATCAGTTATCTGCGATGGGTGAAAGCGTTTCCGAAGTGGGTCTTCATCTGGCATGGTTGCTGTCTGGCCTGTTTTGCGATGGTCCCACTGACCTGGAGTGCATTCATACCGGCCTGCATAATGCTGGCAGCGGTCGGGTTGTACTGGCAGAAAGTAAAGACGCATTTCATAGCTGGCTGCGTGAACCCCGCAATGATATTCAGTCTCGATCCTCCGCTGGTCGCTGTGACTACGGATTTGACCAAAGGTTCGGGTGACTACGATGTAATCCGTATTCTCCCGCAGCCGCTGGCGAAGATGTCGACTGGGTTACCGGAGGTTGGTGAGCAGGTCGCAACTGTCTCGCTGTACGAGGATCTGGAAGAAAGTCAGGCTCACTGGAGCAACTTTAATCCAGTGGTTGTGGACATCGTCACAACGGACAATCGGCATATCGATCGCATCTTGAATTCAATCGAGGACGAAGACTGGGATCTGCTGGAGACCGGGTTGCAGCAGATTGGAGACTGGCGAGACCCCGGGCTCTATCGAATCTTCGCACCGGACTTTCAAACGGAGATTGAGGATGAAGAAGAGCAATTCATGATCGTTCAGGACGAACTGGCCGGACTGGAGGATTACGGCGTCTATACGAACGTCCCACAGAAAATTCCATCGGAGCTGCGGGCAAATGCAGTCAAGACCTACGCGCGAGGCATTGACGCTCGTGAAATCATGGCGCTTGCGCCTTCGTGGTCAAAGTCTGAAAACGGCCGTGTTGGTTTGCTGATCAGCATTCAGGGTCTTCATTATAGCTATCCCGAATGTGGGGCCGGGGCGATCTGCTGGGACGACCTGCAGGGTGTTTTTGTGGCAGAGGGTATCTTCGAGTTGATCGCAGTCGATGGTCATCGAGTTCGAATACCGGGAAAGCATTTTCGCTACAAATCGGCGGTCAAACTGGAGTCCGCCATCAACCAAATACTCGGACATTGATTGCTGAGGCAAAACGTCAGAGTCGGCCCTCAGCCCAGCCGCGTATTAGAGAAAGCCACTGGCACTTTCCGGTGTGTCCTGTTGTCAGTATTTCTGTATCGACGCCAGCGTTTTGGAGACGCTGTTCCGGTGAGTCACCTTCTTCATGGGCCCGGGCACTTTCTGCAGCAGTCTGCTAACAATTTAATGGCTCACGGTGATCCAGCCAGAGCTGCGGTATTCCGTTGCTGCCAACGGCCAGAGCGACCACAGAACCTGCAATCGCGCAGGTGGTGTCTCGATCACCCAGTCCTGCGACGGTCGTCCACATGGCCTCTTCGTAATTTCGCAGGCACTTTGCTGCACACCACAGGCTGAACGGAACGGTGTCAGAAGAGATCACTTGTCCTCCACTGCCAAGCCTGGCAGCCGCTGTTCGGACGTCATAGTCCAGTGGGGTTTCCAGAGCTTCTTTGAGTCCAGAATGTGTTGGGCCTTCCGGTGTATATTGAATCACTGCCTCGAGCATCTGTCGTGGATCAGCGGTGGAATGGAGG
>JAGQQE010000336.1 GCA_020426345.1 Planctomycetaceae bacterium | reverse complement strand
GGCTGTGCTCCAGCCTGACTCTCGGTTGAAAAGTCGGGGCAGGCACGCAGGACGACTGGAAACCGTCGTGTTTTCAGGTCTCCGGCTCGAGCCAGTCCCGCATTTCAACAG
Organism: Planctomycetaceae bacterium; assembly: GCA_020426345.1. Taxonomy (GTDB): domain Bacteria; phylum Planctomycetota; class Planctomycetia; order Planctomycetales; family Planctomycetaceae; genus F1-80-MAGs062. The sequence goes on along the minus strand of JAGQQE010000336.1, from coordinate 6,395 downwards.
CTGTTAACCACGTCCGCCAGAGCCAGGAATGATCTCCGAGCCCGGCTCTTGTAGACGACGTCGTTCGGTGAGTCTGCGGTGCAGCTTTCCGGACAAGCGGGTTAGCGAGTTCTGGAAGTCATCCAGCGTCGAATCGGTCCGCTGTCGTGGAATCAGGATCAAGTCCAGACCGGCGGGAACTTCGTATTGTTTCAGCCGAAAAGCCTCCCGAAGTAAACGCTTCTTGCGGTTGCGGATAGGAGCTGGTCCGTGCTTCCTGGAAACGCTGAGCCCGATCCGCGTGGGAAGCGTTTTGCCCCTGGGCGCGTTCGCCAACGATTCCGAATTTCCTGCGGATACTTCATCCGGGTGAGTGTCCGCCGTCCGCAGCGCGGCAAAAACCAGCAGATGATCATCTCCCGCGCGGACATCGCAACCGTAGATGGCTCGAAAATCTGCCTGAGATTTGACTCGCTGATGCCTGAGAAACCGATGATTCATGCTAATTGTTTCCGTTGGGATCAATTCCGGGCAAAACACGGATCCTCTTTTTGCCTCGGGATTTGGCGGATTCTATACTTCCCGCCCCGCAAGGTTTACCTTCCGCAGGCACCAGGAGCCGACGATCCAGGGAAGATTTCCCGCCAAGTCACGTTTTCTACCAACGTCTACCAGAGCACCCATGGCACTATCGCTGGCTGAGTATTCAGATTCGCTCGACGAACGCAACCTGTTATGGCCACGCGTTCAGGCTGTCGCTGGAGTGAATGCAACGCCAACAATTAAGCCGCTTGCCGGAGTGAAACTTGTTCTTTGGGACGTCTTCGGGACGTTAATTCGAATCACGGATGGAAAGATCGGATTCGAACCATCCGATGAAGCACGCCTGCAGATTGCACTCGACAAGACGATCCATGAATTCAATATGTGGAATCACATGTATCGTCGCCCCGGACCTCCATGGCAGTCTCTGATTTCGCTCTACCGCGATATCGCGGGTCGCCTTTCGATGATCGCTACAGAGCGTCGCGGCGACTACACAGAGGTCGATATGGTGGATGTCTGGCAGAGCATCATCACTCGCCTGTTCGAAAAGGAATATCAGTTCGACGAGGGACACTTCGGTAACCTTCGTCAATTCAGTGAGAAAGTGGCCTTCTTTTTCCATCGCAATCTTCAGGCCACGGAGGCCCGGGAAAATGCGGTCAGAGCAATGCACGAGCTGGCGTCGCTTGATGTGCTGCAGGGTCTTCTTGCTGATGGTCAATCCTATTCTCTGGTGCAGGTGCTGCATGATCTGGGCCAGCAGGACGCATTGCCTCCGCTTCATGAAATCTTTCGTCCGGAAACCTTGTTGTTTTCGACACAGCTGGGGATCCGAAAACCATCGAAGACACTTTTTGAATACGCGGTGTCCCGGGCTCGATCCATTGGGATTCCGGCCTCGGCAATCGTTCACGTAAGTTGTCGACTGTCCACTGACCTCGCACCAGCGAAGGCTGCCGGAATGAAAACCATTCTGCTGGCCGCCGAGAAAACCGGACTGGAAGTCAGCAGCGCTCAGATGAAAGATCCTGCCACCCGGCCCGACCGCCTGATTACGAACCTGAATCAATTGAGCAGCATTGTTGGACCGGCATAACTATCAGGCGGAAATCGGTCCTTAAGAACCGTCCCCTTCGGGCCGCCCGGATTACCACGTCAGCCCGGCGACCAATTTATGCGTGCCTCAAAAAAACGGGCGTCTGATTGTCGCGTCAGGTTCCTGTGTGCTCTAAAACATGGATCCTGATCCGACGCTGTTTTGTGATCCCTGAACTCTTTGAGGATTCTTCGATGGTTCCTGCACGCTCGTCATTCACCATGGCTGCCCTTCTGATCTCCTGGTGCCAGCTCTGCCTGGACGGTTCAAACGCCCTGGCACAGGGTTACACCAATCTGATTTCGGATGCTTCTCTCAGTCAGTGGACAAAGGCTGATGGAAAGCCGGTCGATGGTGGATGGGTGCTTGAACCGGGAGGCGTTTTGCATTTATCCGGCAAAGGTGGCAACCTGATTTCCCGGGATGAGTTTGGTGACTTTGACTTGTGGTTCGAATATCGAATCTCAGAAAAAGGCAATAACGGAATCAAGTACCGGGTCAAAAAGTACGGCAATTCGCTGCTTGGTCTGGAGTACCAGATTCAGGACGATCAGGCATTTCCGAAGATGGCAGAGAAACACCGCACCGCGTCTCTGTACGACCTGTTCGTCCCTTCACAGCCTTTCTACGTGCGGGACTATAAACCGTTGAGCGACTACAATGTTGGACGCATTGTTGTTCAGAATGGACGGGTTCGACACTGGATGAACGGGCGTTTGATTATTGACGAGTACTTTGGCACTCCACGATGGATGGAGGCCGTCGCAAACAGCAAGTTCAGGAACCATGAAGGATTTGGCCAAAACACCGTGGGTCGTCTGATGCTGACCGACCACAACAGCGAAGTGTGGTTGCGAAACGTTTTCATTCGCCGACTGGATGGGTGTTCGCAGATCTGACGTACCGGTCCAAGACTGGAATTCGTGGGCGCTGGAATCGGCCGACGAATGTTTCACCCTCAGGTTTCGCCGCCAGAATGTCACGCTCTGGCGGTCTTGATCCGATTCTTTGAGCTTCCCCGGAAACGTCCTGCAGCGAAGACATGGTGCAATGTCATACCCGATTTCAAGGTTTCGTGTTTTTTCTGCCACAGGGCTGTTGCTGTGCGGGCTTTGCCTGCTGTCAAACACGGAGTCGGTATCCGCGGTCGATAGTGAGATCGTCGTGCCGGAATTAACCGATGCGCAGAAAACGGCCATCGAAGGCATTCGCGAAGGGAGTGTCCTTTCAACGGTTGCCTTTCTGGCATCCGACGAAATGGCGGGCCGCGCGACACCGTCCCGGGAGCTGACCATCGCATCAGCCTACGTCGCAGCGCGATTTCGTGGAGCTGGTCTCACCAGCATCCAGGACAATGGCAGTTTTTATCAGACACACCAGATTGAAATGGAAGGTCCGGGACGGCCGTTACCAAAGGTGTCGGTGAACAACACGCCGGATGATCGTTTGAGGATCCTTTGGGGGCGGCCGGAAGAGCTTGAGATTGCCGGTTCATTGACGACAAAGGTGGCAGACTCCGGAGCTGTGCAGGTCATCGTCATCGAGGACATCATGCTGGCTCCTCAAATGCTGAGCAGCCCGGCACGGGTGATGTCGGTGTGGTCCCGCCGGATTCGGCCGTTCACAGAAGCCGGGGCTTCTCTCGTGATTATTCGGTCCGCAGATGACAGTCCTCTCTGGCAGATTGCCGATCAGATGAGGTCAGATCCTGTGAATCTGCCCGAACAATACCACCCTGCGGTTCCTGTGCTGATTGCTCCTCTTGACTTTCCAGTCGAAGGAAACCTGACGGCAAAAGTACCAGCCAATACCCGAACGACGGCACCCGTCCATAATGTGATTGGGGTGCTTTCCGGATCAGATCCTGAACTGCGACAAGAGGCCGTCATCATTTCGGCTCATCTGGATCACATTGGTACTCTGAATGAAGGACAGGATCGGATCAACAATGGGGCGGACGACAATGCCACCGGCGTGACGGCGGTCTTGACGATGGCCGATGCATTTTCCTCGCTTCCTGAACCTCCCAAACGGACCGTCATCTTTATGACATTCTGGGGAGAGGAGCAGGGGCTTCGCGGTTCAAAGTATTTTGTTGAACATCCACTTTGGCCGCTGGAAAAAATTGTGGCCAACATCAACATCGAAATGATCGGTCGCCCGGAAGAAAACGCAGAAGGCAAAGCCTGGGGCACCGGCTGGGAACACTCCAACCTTGGTGAGCAGATGGCCGCCGGAGCGGCACGTGTGGGCATGACGGTGTTTCATCACAGACAATTTAGTGAAATGCTCTACTCTCGAAGCGACAATGCGTCATTTGTGCGCGTCGGAGTCGTCGCCCATAGTTTTTCGGCCGGGTCGCTTCATAACGACTATCATCAACCGACCGATGAAGTTGACAAGCTGAATCTGTCTCACATGACCAGGGTCATTCAGGGCCTTTTTGCCGGGACGATGCCGATTGCAGATGGTATTCTCACGCCCACCGCATCAGAAAAATAACCGTCAGAGACCTGCTTATTCAGCCCGGACCATCGATCCTCATGTCCCTCACTCCTGCTGCCACATCGCAATATAACGAAGACGATCTTCGAATGATTCGCCTTCAGGAAGGCGATCCGGGGGCATTCGACGAAATCGTTGCCGTCTGGAGCCGGCCCCTGTTTGGCTTTTTTCGCCGCAGCAGTCGCGACGAACAGCTTTGCGAAGATCTGGTGCAGGAGACGTTACTTCGGCTGTATCGCAAGGGGTGGGATTATCTGCCCACAGGCCGTTTTCGAGGCTGGCTGTTTCGAATTGCCAATAATCTGATGATTGACCATGCTCGCCGCGCCGTGAACGATGTGATGATTCGCAGTCTTCGGCAATCGGTGAAATCAGGCGACGATGAATTTGATCTGCTGAAGACCATTCCTTCCGATTTGCTGCCACCGGATTCCCGGGCAGAAACATCAGAAATTGCAGTCGTTGTTCGTGAACTGCTGGAAGAATTGCCGGAGGATCAGCGTTCTACATTTGAACTGCACCACTACGAGTCACTCACACTGTCGGAAGTTGCTGATGCGATGGAAACAAGTCTGCCCACGGCCAAAAGCCGCCTCCGACTGGCCAAGGAAAAACTAAGGTATCTGCTCTCGTGTCGAGGATTTGCTGAATCGGAATGATCTGTGACGGCAGCAAAACCGTTTCCTGGCCCAGTCCGGAACACAAGACACCACCGTCTCTGCTAAACTGTTCGATGAATTTTGCTTTTCGTTCCATCAAAGAAGTTCTGTCATGCCTCACTTCAGCCGCCTGACCGATATCGTAACCTGTAATCTGACCGAGATACTGAATTCATCCGACGATCCTGCCACCACTCTGCGAGAAGTCATCGCGGAAATGGAGGAAGGACTCGCGGCTTGCCGGCGTACTGTGCGAGTCTCCGAAGCCAATCACCAGCGTCTGCGTGAAGAGGTCAATCAGCACCAAAGACAAATCGACGAATGGTTGGATATCGCTCGCCGGAATCTGTCCGATGGGGACGAAATCAAGGCACGCAACGCCCTGACCCGCAAAGTCGAACTCGAAGGGCTGATTGCCGGGATTCTGCCCGAAATGGAAGCTGCCGACAGCCTGCAGAAAAACATGCTTCGCATTCAAAAAGCTCTGGAAGCCCGACAATCAGATGCCACTCGTCGACTAGCAGAACTCACTGGAAACAACGTACAAATTCCACTGGAATCGGAAACAGCGGTGCACGCAGCGTCCGCAGCGGCCCAGTTAAAACAATCAGCGATAGACGCAGAAATCGAAGCACTGCGTCGTGAAATGAAAGGTTAAATGCCATGCCTATTTTTGAATTCGTTTGCGAAGAATGTCACAAAGAGTCGGAATTGCTTGTCAGTTTGCGTGAAACGCCGGATTGCCCGCATTGCGGCTCAAAGAAACTTGAAAAACTGATGAGTACTTCTGCAGGACACGTGGGATCAGGTTCCGCATTGCCAATTACGTCGGCATGCCCGCCGCCGTCTGCCGGTCCATGCGGTCCCGGCTGCTGCCGCCACGCACACTAGAAGTGTACAAATTCGCTGAGATCGTTGCCTGGCGTGCCGAAGGAAGCCCAAATCAGCCTGAACTCGTTCGCTTGCCTTGCCAATTCAACGCTCGCACAAATTCGTTTCCGAGCCCTTCTGTGGCGGCGACTTCAGAAGCTGCCGAAACCACAGGAGTGGCCCGATCCCGCCGTCACACCCGGAGCTGATATGCCAATCCAGGCACTCCCTGGCTCTAAGAATCGGGTGAAACAAAATCCATTCTGAAACACAGTCCTCCTATGTCTGCATTTCGCTACAGCCTGAATTCAAGCACGATCAAAACGACGCCCATCCTGCAGAAAATTGCAGTGGCCGCAGAAGCTGGCTTCGAAGGGATTGAATTGTGGCACGATGATATCGACCAGTTCCTTGCCGAAGGTGGAACGCTTCAGCAACTGCGTCAGTCACTGCAGACCAGCGGACTGAAAGTTCCCACCACCATTCATTTGAAACAATGGTTCCAGTCGGAAGGTGACGAGTACGCTCAGGCAATTCAGGACGCCCACAGGAAATTTGAACAGGCTGCCGCGGTTGGCGCCGAGTTCACAGTGGCCGGACCACCTCACGGCCATGCTGACCGTGCTCTGGGAGCAGAACGATACCATCACCTGCTTGAAATCGGTCGAAAATATGGTGTCCGCCCCGCATTCGAATACCTCGGTTTTGTTGAAGACATCAAAACAATCGACGATGCGATC
>JAGQQE010000335.1 GCA_020426345.1 Planctomycetaceae bacterium | reverse complement strand
TTTATCACAACCGCACTTAGCTACCCTGCGCTGCCACTGGTGTTCCTGTTGTCACGCCAGTGGCAGCGCAGGGTAGCTAAGTGCGGTTGTGATAAACGCTGAAAGCATATAAGCGTGAAGCCATCCCCAAGATAAGGTTTCGTTGAACTTCGGTTCTGAATCCCCCTGGAAGACTACCAGGTTGATAGGCTGGCTGTGTAAGGCGTGCAAGCGTTTTAGCTGACCAGTACTAACGGGAGAATATCTAGCCACTTTGATTTACGATCAGATCCAATAATTAAACTTCTTCTCGCAGGTGAGTGCGGCTTTGCTGGCGCACCTGCGTTTTCCCGGTGACTTACTCTTGAGGAAACACACGTTCCCATTCCGAACACGACCGTTAAGCTCTTGAGACCGATGATAGTGCCGAAAGGTGTGAAAGTAGGTTATTGCCGGGATCTATACATTAAAGGACAGGCCCTCGGGCCTGTCCTTTTTTTGTTGCGCCTTGGTTTTGTTTGTTTTGAAGCGGAAATCCTGTCTGCACTTTTTCCTTCTGCTTGTCAGTGGCGCAGATCGCAGATAACCTTCCCGGCTTCCACTGCCAATATCGATGCCGGTTTTGCCGGTTGCAACCTGTTTTTGCTGAGGGCTCGTTTTGTCGCTTCACGATCGGATCGTCATCACTGGGATTGGCCTGACGGCGCCCAATGGTAATAGTCTCCGCGAGTTCCGGGAGAGCCTTCTGGCTGGACGGTCCGGGGTGGTGGACTATGAAACGAGGTATGTAGGCGCGGTTCTGGCTGGCGTTTGCAATTTTGATGAGCTGAGGTACCAGAAAAAGCGTGATGTCCGGCGGGGCACAAGGGCCGGATCAATTGCGATTTATTGTGCGAATGAAGCCATTGCCGATAGCGGCATGGACTGGTCTGCAGTTCGGAAGGATCGGACCGGCATCTATCTCGGAATCACTGAGCATGGAAATGTAGAAACAGAGAATGAGATCTTCGAGATCTCGAAGTTCGGATACGATACAAAGGTTTGGTCGCACCACCACAACCCGAGGACGGTTGCAAATAATCCTGCGGGCGAAGTGACTTTGAATCTGAAGGTGACCGGGCCTCATTTGACCATTGGTGCTGCCTGTGCCGCTGGGAATGCGGGATTTATTCAGGCGGCCCAGATGTTGAGGTTGGGGGAAGTGGACCTCGCAATTGCGGGTGGCGTTTCCGAGAGCATCCATACGTTCGGCATTTTTGCCAGCTTCGCAGCTCAGGGGGCGCTTGCGACTCATACCGATCCGACCAGGGCCTGCCGGCCGTTTGATATAGATCGGAATGGGATCGTTGTGGCGGAAGGGGGCGGCATCTGTACGCTCGAGCGGTTACCTGACGCTTTGGCCCGCGGCGCGAAAATTTATGGAGAGATTGTTGGCTACGCAATGAACTCCGACGCGCGGGACTTCGTCTTGCCGGACTCCGGGCGGCAGGCCGAATGTATTCGCCTGGCTCTGGGGCGCGCAAAGCTGAAGCCTGAGGATATTGATATTGTCAGCAGCCACGCGACGGCAACGGAGCAGGGGGATATTGAAGAGGCCAGTGCGCTGCGTTCCGTTTTCGGTGAATGCCGCGGGACGGTCATCAACAACACCAAGAGTTTCATTGGTCACGCGATGGGGGCGGCGGGAGCTTTGGAATTACTGGGAAATATGCCGTCATTTGACGATGGTATCGCCCACGCTACAATCAACCTTGATAATCTTGATGAGCGATGTGCGCTCCCCAACCTCGTGATGAATCAGAATCGGGACTTGGGTAACGTCAGATGTATTTTGAACAATTCGTTTGGGATGTTGGGGATCAACTCAGTCTTGATCGTCCAGAAGTATGAGTCCTGAGGGCTCATTTCCCTCTCAAACTTTTGCAGTGAAAAGGATGGGTTGATGAATTCGGAGCAGATTCGGCAGGTCATTTTGGAAATCCTCGAGCGGATTGCTCCAGACGAAGATCTGACCGATCTGGATGATGCCAAGCCATTCCGTGAGCAGATGGAATTGGACAGTATGGATTTCCTGGACATTGTCATGGAACTCCGAAAGATGTACCGCATCCAGATACCTGAAGAAGATTACCCAAATTTGAACACGATGGCTGGCACGGTCGAGTACCTGCTTCCAAAGTTGAAGGATGTGCCGGTTGCGACCTGATGGTTGCAGGGTCAACCCTGGTATGATGCACACAGCCCCGAGGCAGAACCTCGGGGTTGTTCTGTTGTTGGACATGCTGATTTTCAGGCCTTGCCCTGATGCGGTGCAGGTCTGTGATGTGGGTGCGATCATTCGGCAGCTGAAGTTGAGGTGACTCAGTGCGGTACGATACGGTCATTATCGGGGCTGGAATGTCAGGGCTGTCTGCCGGCGTCCGGCTTGCGTACTACGAAAAAAAAGTATGCATCCTTGAGCGTCACACCACCATTGGTGGGCTGAATTCATTTTATCGATTACGGAAGCGTAACTTTGACGTTGGTTTGCATGCCATTACCAACTATGCAAAGCCGGGTACAAAACACGGGCCGTTAAGTAAGCTGCTTCGTCAGTTGCGAATGAGTTGGGATGACTTTGACCTGCGGCCGCAGTTGAAATCGTCAGTGGTTTTCCCCGGCTGTCGCCTCGAATTTAACAATGACTTCTGTTTCTTTCAGCAGGATGTCGAACGGGCATTTCCTTCTCAGGCCGACGGTTTTCAGAAGCTATTGGTGCGAATACGGGAGCATGACCCTCTGGCGCTGGAACGCTCGGCCTCCTCGGCCCGGGATGTGGTCAGTTCATATCTGTCGGATCCCCTGTTGGTAGACATGATTTTCTGCCCCCTCATGTTCTACGGCAGTGCGACGGCACATGACATGGATTTCAGCCAGTTCGTGATCATGTTTCAGGCGATCTTCTTCGAAGGGTTTGGACGACCGTTTGACGGGATTCGTCTCATTCTCAAGAAGCTCGTTCGTCACTTCCGGTCCCTGGGGGGCGAACTTCGTTTACGGTCCGGGGTTCGAGAGATTCGGCAGGCGAAAGGAAAAGCGACTTCGGTCATTCTGGATGACGGATCTGAAATCGAGGCGGATTCTGTTCTTTCATCTGCGGGCGCTGCGGAGACGATGCGTTTGGTGGACGGGGGGCCGTCGTTCGAGGCTCCCACGCCCGGAGATATTTCGTTTGTTGAGACAATTTCAGTCCTGGACTGTGAACCCTCAAGCCTTGGCCACGACGAAACGATCGTTTTTTACAGTGATGTTCCTGAGTTTTGTTATGACCGCCCGAGCGAGCCTGTTGATCTGAGATCGGGAATTATTTGTTCTCCGAATAATTTCGACTATTCCAGCCCGCTGGAAGATGGTCGCATCCGAATCACTGCTCTTGCCGATCCGGACTATTGGATGTCACTGCCCGAAGAGGAATATCAGCGGCAAAAAGTTGTTTGGAATGACCGAATTATTGCGAGCGCTGTGAAGCATATCCCCGATTTTCGTGGTCATGTTGTTGATACGGATGTTTTCACACCACGGACGATCAAGAGGTTTACCGGGCATTTGAACGGCTGCGTTTACGGGGCCCCTGTGAAGTTTGTCAACGGACAGACGACGCTGAGTAATCTTTACCTGTGTGGCACAGATCAGGGTTTTCTGGGAATCGTGGGGGCGATGCTCTCGGGAATCACAATTGCGAATCGGTATCTTCTGAAATAGCGTTTGTCGCTGTCGTTGCCTGTTTCGTAACGTGTTGGGACGTAAGGATCTATCAACCGAAAAGCTTCCCATTGGTGGGAGCGCGCGAGTCGGCGGGTTGCGGATCAAATGGCCCTCTTTATAATCATCGCGGCCTGTTTCCCGCTTTGCGCGACTTGTTACGGGTTCATTCACCACTTGCCTTCGCTGCCCGATAGGGACTGTCTGACATGTTCTTGTGGTTTCGCAATGTGTTTATGTCGGTGTCGACAGTTCTTCACGGGATGTACGTCACCCTGCTCACGATGGGAAAGACCTATCGTCGTCGTACCTTCACAGAGGTCTACGAGTACCCCGAAGTTCCATTGAAGGTGAAGCCGAGGTATCGAGGGTTTCATCGATTCGATCTGACCACCTGCATCGGGTGTGATAAGTGCGCCGCGGCCTGCCCGGTGGATTGTATCTACATCGACAAAGAGAAAAGTCCGGTCGGAAAAGGCTTTCGCCTGAACGGTTATGCCATCGACTACAGCAAATGCATGTTTTGCGCTTTGTGTGTCGAACCCTGTCCAGTGGACTGTATCTTCATGGGTTCCAATCACGACCTGAGTTGCTACAGTCGGGATGGGTGCATTGTTGACTATGCGAAGCTGCCGCTTGAAATTGCCTGGGGGCGTGCTTCTTTGAATCCCACGGCGGTGTCTGAGTCGAAGGTACTTCATGAACCCGTATGGGTGAAGGGTGAAGAGAGTCCATTTGAGACTCCTTCCGGTGCATGATTCTTCCGTGCAGCTGACAGGCTTCTGAGGGAGGGTGTGGCAGTGGTTTCCCAGTCGGTGTTGACGGTTGCTGAAGTGAATGAGCGATTGCCACTCGTTCGGTTGATTGTTCGGGACATCATTTCTTTACATGCAGATGTTGCTTCCCGGCGTTCCCGATTGAATGACATTCGGGATCGATATCCATCGAAGGGTTCTTCGGTCTACGAAGATGAAGTTCTTCAGATGGAGGATGAATTGCTGCAGGACGAATCTCGCCTGCAGGGATTTGTTGGGGAGCTTAGCCAGCTGGGTGGGGTTCTGGTCAGTCCCGAGGCTGGTGTGGTCGATTTCTCAGGTGAAATCGACGGGGATCGAGTTTGGTTTTGTTGGCGTGAAGGCGATCAGTCTCTCGCGTTCTGGCATGCCGGACCTTGTGGCGAATCGGATCGTCTTCCTCTGGATACGGTTCTGTGTGAAGCTGGCGAATAGTGAGCCGGAATTTTGTGGCGCGTGTCGGTCGATAAAGGGTTTTGGGATGACAGACTTAGTAGGCCATTTCTTGATTTTTGGTGGACTGGCCGTGGCATTCCTGATTCTGCCGCTGCTGGTTGGTCGCCTTCTCCGTCCTAAATTGCCAACCCCCGAAAAAGACTCCATTTACGAATGCGGTGAGCCTGCGATTGGGTCGAGTTACATTCAGTTCGACCTGCGGTTCTACGTGGTGGCTTTGCTGTTTATTATCTTTGACGTTGAAGTGGCGTTCTTTTTCCCCTGGGCTGCAGTCTACGGTGGTGCGATGCAGCTGGCGGACACCCGCTTGAGTGATCAGGCAAGAGAAGATCTCAGCGCTCGACTGCTTGATATTGCTCCATCTCAAATGGTGCCGGCAAATGTGATTAGCGCTGAGTCTGCCATGAAGCTTGGTTGGACGGGATTCGCTGACCTCCTGGTATTCTTTGGGGTCCTGCTGGTTGGTTTTGCTTATGTCTGGAAGCGTGGAGATCTCGATTGGATTCGCGCTCTGGTCAGGAAGTCTGCTCAAGCTGCCGACCAGACTGGTGGATTGAAGCCGCAAGTGACTGTATCGGGGCAATAGCCTCTGACCTGTTTCGTCCACTCCAGTCGTTGTACCCCCGGAAGAGTGAAACATGGATATTCAAAGTATTCATCAGTTGTTGTCAGAGCGTTTTGGCGAGTCCGTTGTCGGATCTTCAGTGCATGAAGCGATCGATCCCTGGATTCAGGTGTCCGCAGAGAATCTTGTTGAGGTTGCTCAGTTTCTGCGAGACGACGAGCGTCTCCAGTTCAACCATTTGAATGATCTTTGCGGCGTGGATTACTTCGAGCCGGACCCAAAGAAGTCCGCAAAATTTGGCCACGAGCCTCATGTTGAAGTTGTCTATCAGCTTCAAAGTGTCCCGAAGGGGCATCGGTTGAAAATCAAGGTCTGCGTCGAACGGTGGAAATCCGGAACGCCTGGCGACTTGCCGGTAGTACCGTCGGTTTCATCGGTTTGGGGAATCGCAAACTGGCATGAACGAGAAGCATATGATCTTGTGGGGATCACATTTGATGGTCACCCAAACCTCCGTCGCATTCTCTGTCCCGAAGACTGGGTTGGCCATGCCCTGCGTAAAGACTATGAGTTTCCTCACGAGTACCATGGTGTTCGAGGGCGATAAGCCCTGAATGCGGTGCAAATCCGGTGAACAGATCTTTCCGTCCGTCAATGTGGTGTAATCGCACCGAACCCAAAATGGGTGTATTCAATGAGTATGCAAATTGAAGATCCTCGTGTCGTTGAGTTTGACGTCCAAACGGATGAAATGCTCGTCAACATGGGACCCCAGCATCCCAGCACGCATGGTGTTCTTCGGTTGTTGCTGAGGACGGACGGAGAAATCGTTCATGAATGTACGCCGCACATCGGATACCTTCATCGATGCGCGGAAAAGATCGGTGAGAATCTGTCACCGCCTCAGTACATTCCTTACACGGACCGAATGGATTATCTGGCCGCGATGAACATGAATCTGGGCTTTGCTCTGACAGTTGAAAAACTGATCGGGA
>JAGQQE010000334.1 GCA_020426345.1 Planctomycetaceae bacterium | reverse complement strand
GGTCTTCCTGCCAGATTCCATCATCACCATGCGTCTGCGGTTCTTTGTCGTTGGAAAGTTCTTTTACGGAATTGCCGTCATCGGCGGCCCTGCCCAGGTTGAGAACCGTGAAGCAGAGAAGTTCGTGAATTCCTTCGAGTCGCTCGATCTGAAGGCTCCATCGAAGAAAAAAAGAAAACGCTCCGTCAATGGAGGCAGCTCCGGCCCGATCGATGCGAAAGGGCTCCAGTACCTCCAGTCAAAGATCGGTGGTTTTGAGATGTACACAATCGCCCAGCCAAAACTCATCCAGCAGAGCAACACGCTGCCGTGTGGCGATGAATTGCAAATGAACTTCTTTGTTATGGGCGCACGCCCGTCACTGCTGCTGGTTGTACATGCAGACCTGCAGGATGGCATGTTCGAAAGTGAGAGAGAACTTGTCGAGACACTCCGATCGGCTGCAGACACCGTCGGTCGGGAAATGGGTGGTACGGTACGGTCATTCCAGAGATTGCCCGACCAGAATGATCAGGCAGAATGGTCAGTCGCTATTGATGCCAACGAGGGCGGGTCAAACATACGCGGACGAATGATCATTCGCGGGACCCGCTTCTATCAGGTCTATGCCGTTGGATCCGAATCATTCGTCCAAAGCCGCACGGCCGTGACAGCGCTGGACTCCTTCGATTTGCTCTGACAATTACTCGCAGGGCAACGCAATCAAATCGAAAGAACCGGGCGGCATCTGCAAAGCGATCACTATTCATCGCTCACTTTCATGCGGCCATCCACCAGAAACTTATGGCCGGTACGCGGCACACGGCAGCACCGTAAATGACAGCTAACGCTAAGCTAAGGTCTGAGGAAAGGTCGGTGAACATGAATTTTGCAGCAATCCCATTCGTCGTCTCAGCATTACTCTGCATTGCAACCAGTGCTGCCGGTCAGGACGCCGGGTCAAACAAAAGGTCAAACACAGAGATCCGGTCAAACCCGGACATCAGGAAAGATGCTGTTTCAAAAAAAGCTGCCGGCGCGTATTCAGAAATCCAGTCCGCACCGTCAGAAACCGGTGCAACAGTCACAGCACTTGCATTTAATGGCGATGCCAGCATGCTCGCTCGAGGCCAGTCCGACGGGACACTTGTCGCTCATAATATTGGAAAAGATGAAAGAGCATGGCGGGTTCGACTGGAGGGTGTCACCGACATGCTGTCGATTCCTGAAGCAGATGCACTGGCCGTTTTCAGTGGCACTTCGGAACGCTCGGGTGACATCAAACTGTTCGACTGGCAGACCGGTGAGCAGCTCGGCCGAGTGGGACCGTACGCGGGAGGACGCAATGGATTCTCGTTGCACCGATCGACAGGAACGCTGGCGTTTATCTCAGCAGGCAATCAGATTGATTTTGTGGACCTGAAATCCTCAAAGCTGTTGGCACCAATCCAGACCGACCACGACGAATCGATCTGCTCAATTGCCTTTAACCATGACGCGACCAAACTTTACGTTGGTTCTGAAAGTGGCGTCATCACAGCAATCAGCATGGGGCAGACACCACGGGAGTCCGTCACGCTGTTCGACGCATCGTCCAGAATCATGGATCTCAAGGTCCAACCTGGAGTCGGCACAGTGATCGCTGCTGGTTGCAAGAATGGATCGATTCACCTTTACAACGACGATGACAAGGCTGAGAAACCTCATATCACGCGGCTGAGTTACAGTAGTATTTCAAAGTTCCACTTCTCACCGCTCCACCCGGACGTCCTGATTGTTGGTACGCAGGCGCTTTCCTTTGTTGACTGCACAACGGGTGAAAGACTGGTGGACGACATGCTTCTGAGCGACAATCCGGGATCTGTTTGGGGCTTCGCGATTTCAGACGATGGCAGCCACATGGCCACCGGTCATCGCAGAGGTCAGACCTGCGAATTCAGGAACAGCGGTTTCCAGGTATTTGCCAGTGAAATCGTCAAAGGGTTCAAAGATTAGACCACCGCGGCGATACGAATCAACAAAATACTCTTCCTCGGAAACAGCATCACACTTCGCGGTGCGGCACCGCAAATTGACTGTGGTGTGCCTTGGTTGAAATGGTCCGGTAGGAATGAGGCCGATCTGCTTGAGTTAATCCGCGCCGCCGAATGGGTCTGAACATTACGGGCATGCCTTTCTAAGCCATCGCTTCCAGGCACCTGCGTACATTCGTGGTGTATGGCTGCGATTGCTTCCGCAGAACTGAAATTGGAACCTGGCCAGCACAACCTCCGCAACTTCAGAAACAGCCGCATTTGTTGTGCGAGAGGTCAAATCAATTCAAGTGCAGGGTGGACCACGGACACTCGAATCACACAAGAATCGTCTTTGGTACCCGTCTCTGCATGTGATCCGGGGAAACACAATTCCGGGGCGTTCTGGCTCGATAATCTGTTCCGGAGTATCGAATGACTGCGTCAGGATCGAACAGACGACGCAATCATGATCATGCCAGGGGATTGAAGTCTCTGCCCCGCAAGGTGAATCGAATGCAATTCCATCGTGGTGGAGGCCCCGGTGAATGGGGTTGTTGTTGTGATGGTGGCAACAATTCCATCGAACGACCTGGCCGTAACGAATATGCAGCTTCGGACAGGTGCTGGTGCCCAATGAGTGAACGCACACATCCTGCCAAAAACGGATGGTTTGTCCGAATAGGATCGCGCAGAAGAAGACCGCAAAGGCGGTACACCTTGCAAGCATTTCGACGTTTAACCATCGATCCGTCCCAATAGGACCTTCAGCACAAGTGGAGCCGATCAGAAAACCGAACCGTACTTAAAGCACTGAACCGTGCGGCTCAGGATTGCAGACCATCACTCCCAACCGTACCGGAGAACGAATTCCGTACCGAATTCAGAGAAGGCTGCGCCGAATTGCCCCGATTTTATGACATAAACTTCTGGATTGGACCTCAGGACGAAGTTTTCGCCTCCCCATACTCGACCTATTTCGATGCAGATTCTTGTCATTTCTAACCGAGCAGTTTTCTTCCTGGACATATTTAGGATCGGCCAGAAACTGGCTCCTGAGTTCCTGGTTGAGCACAAATCGCTGGAAGAGTGGGAACGAACAGACCTCGCTTCGGTACAAAACGGGACCTGGTTAATCCTCGACGCCGAAGTGGCTTCATCACTGGACTTACTTGACGCCCAGCCATCCAGTTCAGACAAACCCTATGCGATAATGAAGTGTGTGAAGAATGATTCGGGACTTCGTGTCAGTGAATGGGAATCCCTGAGCCGTGACATACTGACCCTTCGGATACGGGGAATTGGCATGATGATACAACCAGAGCAACAAATCCGGGAAACAGTTGTCCTGGAGTCGGAATATCTTCGTGGCACAGAGTTTGTGATACCCACACAAACTCGTTTTATACCGGTGATACGCAATCGACTGCTGCAGAGTATCCCGGACTTCGAGATTGCCAGCGACTCAGCTTCCAACCACTTCTGTATGGCGCTGGAGGAAGCCCTGGCCAATGCTTTTTATCACGGCAACCTCGAACTTTGTTCGTCACTCAAAGAAGATGGTTCCTCCAGATTTCTGGAGATGGCAGCGGAAAGAGAAGACCGGGATCCATGGAAGTCCCGCGTTGTCACCATCCATGAATTAGCAGGACGTCCCGGACTTTGGCTCACAATCACGGACCAGGGTCGCGGGTTTGATGTTGAGGCGGCCTTCGAACGGGCCAATGATCCGGAGCAGATTCTGGCAAGCGGCCGTGGCTTGATGATGATGCAGGCGTTTTCAGATGAGCTGTTCTTTAACAAACCAGGCAACCAGGTGACGATGGTACTTTATTCGCGTGCAGCCAACCGGACTGAACCGATTCAGCAATCCGCGATTTACAAACCCTGCTCATGACAGCATCGAGCTTAGTTCCGGCCATGAACCAACCGACGCAAAAAGTAGAAGTCATCTCACTCGCGGAAACGAACGCCAGCGGTTTCGATTTAAACTGTATGCAGGAACCGGATATGCCGCGGGGCTGCCTGCTGCAAATCTACCCTGCCCGTCCCGACGTACATATGATTCGGATTCACCAGCGGCGAACGATTCTCGGAAGAGATCTTCACTGTCAGATTGCAATCGAAGATTCTGCCGCATCGAGACATCATGCCGCGATCATTTTTGAAGACGCAGGGTACCTTATTCAGGATCTGAACAGTACAAACGGAACCTATGTCAACGACGCCCGAATCAGCGGATCACTTGCCCTGAAAGGCGGAGAGCTCATCCGTCTGGGTGGTACGATTTTCAAATTTCTGTCGTCGTTCGATCAGGAAGCTCAGTATCACACGGTGGTTCAGGATCTTATGGTCCGGGATTCTCTGACCAATGCATTCAACCGCAGTTATTTGATTCCAACACTCCAGTCACTCCTGAAGAAGTGCCAGTCGTCAGACGCACGCGTCGCAATGATTATGATGGATATCGACCTGTTCAAGGCCATCAATGACAAACACGGCCATCTGGTCGGCGACGAAGTGCTCCGGGTTTTCTGCGAACGAGTTCGAGATCAACTCAGGCCGGAAGATTTTCTGGCACGCTGGGGTGGAGAAGAATTTATTGTCATTGCAAAGCAGGTTACCCTGAAGGAAGCAAGGCGAATTGCAGAACGCATCCGTCTGGCCATTTCATCCACCAGTTTTCAGACACAGTCAGGGCCAATTACGGTTACCTGCAGTTTGGGGATCGCTTGCGCGAATGGCAAGACATCTTATTCCGTGGATCAATTCATCGGAATTGCCGATCACTGGTTGTATGTTGCCAAGAAATCTGGTCGCAATAATGTTCAGTCAACGGATCCCTGAAACATGATCCACTTCATTATCAGGTTGTGAATCATGCGGGAAATCGGAAGGCTCGAGAACGAAGATCAGGCTCTGCACTTCGTTTGTTACCTGCTTGTACTGGGGATCACGTCTTCACTCGAGGAAGAAGACGGCGCGTGGACGCTCTGGGTCGAAAACGACGATCAGGTTCAGCAGGCAAAGAATCTTCTGGAGACATTTCTGCAGAATCCGTCTGCTGAGGTCTACAAAGAATCCGTACAGGAAATCAAAAGACGCAGGTCGAAGCTGAATCAGTCTGCGGTTGCTGCAGGCACTGACACCGTCAGTATCAGGAGTCGCTGGGAACAACCGTGGTGGCGTATCTATCCGGCCACTCAGGCTCTCATGATCATCAGCATTCTTGTGGTCGCGCTCTGTACACGCTGGCCTCCCCAAATAGACGATTCGATGGGGATGCCACAAACGTGCAACAATCTGGATTCTCCGTTGCTGAAGAACCTCTGGATACAAGACTGGTCCACGCCGAATTACGTTCTTTCGGTCTTCGGTGTCCAACTCTATTCGCACCACAACGAAACGCTGACGGAGACGATGTCGCGGGGTGAAGTCTGGCGACTGGTTGCGCCGGTTTTTATCCACATGAATGTGCTGCACATCCTGTTCAACCTGATGTGGCTGCGCAACCTTGGCATTGCCGTCGAATTCGTACGAGGGACCCGCAGGTTCCTGGCTCTGGTAATCATTGTCGCAGTGGTCTCAAATCTGACGCAGTTCTACTACTCCGGCCCCAGATTTGGTGGCATGTCGGGAGTCGTATTCGGGCTCATCGGATACATCTGGATGAAGGGCTTAACTCAACCAAAACTTGGTATAGGTTTGATGTCCAGTCAGGTTGTCTATTCCATTGCCTGGCTCTTACTGTGCATGACAGGTGCTCTGGGTCCTGTCGCAAACGCGTGCCACGTTAGTGGCTTTGCTACAGGCATCCTGATCGGCGCGAGGCAGGCCATCATCGCCTTTCCAGTAAGAAAGAAATGAAGCTTGACTGCGATTCTCGGCATATCCGCCCTTTACCACGACTCCGCGGCAACACTGGTGGTTGACGGACAAATTGTGGCGGCGGCGCAGGAAGAACGATTCAGCAGAAAGAAACATGACGAACGATTTCCGGCAAATGCAGTCGAGTACTGTCTGCAACAATTCGGAATCACCGCTGCCGACCTGAACTACGTGGGCTTCTATGAAAAGCCACTGACACACTTCGATCGTCTGCTCGAAACGTGGCTTGCCTTTGCACCACGCGGTTACCGGGCGTTTCGTCGGGGGCTTCCGCTCTGGCTCCGCCAGAAACTGCACATTCCGGGAGAATTGCGGGCCGGTATCGGAGGCGGCTACAAGGGGCGAGTTGTATTCACGCAGCATCACGAATCCCATGCTGCCAGCGCGTTCTATCCGTCGCCTTTTCAGGAGGCAGCGATACTCACGATGGACGGTGTGGGAGAATGGGCCACTACCTGCATTGGTATCGGGCGAGATCACCGCATTGAACTCTGCCAGGAGATTCGATTTCCACATTCGCTGGGATTGCTCTATTCGGCGTTCACATACTACACCGGGTTCCGGGTCAACAGTGGTGAATACAAACTGATGGGGCTGGCTCCTTATGGCAAACCGATCTATCGCGATCTGATCCTGAAGCATCTGATTGATGTGAAAGAAGATGGCTCATTCCGAATGGATATGAGCTACTTCAACTATTGCCACGGCCTCAC
>JAGQQE010000333.1 GCA_020426345.1 Planctomycetaceae bacterium | reverse complement strand
GGGGGGAAATGTCGTTTTCATGAACGGTGCTCAGGGCGGCATGGTGACAGCCGACAATCGAGATCTGGGCCAGCTGAAAGACCCGGTGAAGGCTGTCTGGAGCGATCACCGCACATGGGAAGAATGTGAACGAATTGGTCAGCTGATGGCGGAGGAGGCACTTCGAATCATTCAGAATGCACCGACACAGAAATCGCCGTCAATCTCGTGCCGAACCGCTCGCGTGAAGTTCCCGGTAGATTCAGCCCTGATGTGGGCGATTATTGCGGGATCACCGCTCCAGTATCCCCATGACCCTTCCGACCGGTCCATCACAACTCGCATCAGTCTTGCCAGGTTAGGCGATGCGAGAATTCTGACAGTGCCAGGGGAAGCGTTGCCAAATATTGGCTTCTACCTGAAACGGAAAATGACATCCAAAAATGCAATGCTGTTCGGGCTTACAAATGATGCATTCGGCTACATCCTGACAGATGTCGATTTTGAAAGCTTCGATCGGTACAGCTATGTTTCGCGGACCAGCCTGGGGGAACGAACCGGACCAATCCTGATTCGTGAAGCTCTGAAGCTTATCGATGCAGATGACAAACGATAGCCGCTGTAGCGATGAGGCGTTCGGTGATGACACGGCCTCCAGCAACGACCGCGGATCCGCAGCGATTGCGAATCAGAAACAGGCGGAAATCGACGCGGGAGAAGTTTCAGCGGCGGATCGGGATGAGTTTCATGTCGTCGAAATCAAGGGTTCCGGTCGCACCATTCAGGCCGATGCGAATGATCATTTCTCTCGCGTTTTTTGGAACGGCGAAATTCGAACGGGCAAGTTGCCAGTTCAGACTGCCCCTCCATTTTCCGACAGTGGCGGAGCCAACTTCTTTCCGAATGTGATCGTAAAAGTGCACGTTGATCGAAGCCCGTTCGTACGGAGCTGCACCGTTGAGAAGCCCTTCAAAACGAACCCAGTACTGCAGTTGAATGCTTCCGATTGTTCGACCATCAATTGCGGTGCCCTGCAGAGCCTGCGCCAGTTCGCCGGGTTCTGTGTTTCTGAATCGAAGGCATCGGGATCCCTCCATCGGTTCGTCCATGCAGATTTCCGTATGTCGCTGGTAGTGCCAGCCATCGACGCGGCCGTCATCGTTTTCATCCTGTTCGAACGTTCCGTTAATAATCTCTGGCCGGGTTGGTTCGGGCTGAACGCGTCGCTGGCTTTCGGATTCGCCGGTCATTGGTACGAACAATGTAGAGATCAGCCGTTCCTGTTGAAGCTCACCATTCTCCTTCTTCAGGAGATAGAACGCCTGCTGGTAGCGTTCCCCGACAGGAATGATCATTCGACCTCCCTCCTTCAGTTGCTCCACAAGCGGCTGAGGCACCTTTTCGGGAGAACAGGTCACAATGATTCGATCGAAGGGGGCGTGTTCGGGCCATCCTTTGTAACCATCTCCGTCCAGAACATGGACATTCTCGTAGCCCAGATCCTGAAGTCGGCGGGATGCTGACTTTGCCAGCGGAGAGACAATCTCAATCGAATAGACCTCTTTGACGATCTCTGCCAGTACTGCTGCCTGGTATCCGCTGCCGGTTCCGATTTCCAGAACCCTGTCATTGGGCTGGGGGTCCAGCGTTTCAGTCATGTAGGCTACGACATAGGGCGGCGATATCGTCTGCTGATGACCGATTGGTAATGCGGTGTCGTTGTAGGCTTGTCGCTTCTGCGCGCTGAGCACAAATTCGTGACGTGGCACCGTCCGCATGGCTTTCAGTACGGATGGATTCGAGATTCCCTCGGCCTCGATCGCGATATCGACCATTCGATTCCGCTGATCTTCAAAACGATCGTCGGCCCGAATCACCGTCGAAGTTGTTGCAGCCCGTGCAATGACCATCAGCAGGAGGACTCGCACCACTCCGGTTCCCGGATGTGCTTCCGGGCGAAGCAGACGTCGATGCAATGGAATACGAAACATGACACTGACCAATTCGGAAAATTCTTCATGGTAGGGAAAGTGAAAATCCAGTTGAGAGGATACCAGCTTTGAATCGATTGGATAAGGCGGCTTTCATTTTCGGCACGCTCTGTGATTCCCTTTAGGGCTTCGAGCTTTGTGAATTTCACGTGAAAAACCGAGGCCTGCGCGCGTCGCAAAAATGTCAACGTCTGTGGCCGGAAGAGTGCGAAATTTGGTGACATTTCGCGTTCGAAAATCGAAGACTCTTTGTAATTCGACACTTAGGTTCAGAGGGCCGAAAGTTGAGGCGGGAAACGGGTTCGACACGTTTGACACTCGCTCTCATCGCGTTACCATCGCCGCCGTTGAGTGAGTAAGCAACTCGTGACGACTTCTGCACTCGTCGCGAGTTTTTCCTGTCAAATTTCCCAGCGCCGCATCTTCCCTGACCGTTGATTCAGGCTACGCGATTGCTCTGCACAGCCGCGTCTCCTGGAAGTGGTTTATTGCGCGCTGCCGGAACGGAGGGGTGGCATGACGCAGCCCGTTGGTCACGACGACTCTGCACGCGCTGAACCTGCGCCTGCACTTTTAAAATCGATTCATCAGCCTCATGACGTCCATGCAACACCATCAAAATTAAACGCTTCTGCCATCGTTCCAACGGTCAACGTTCCGTCAGGCAATACTCCATCAGGTACAGCGGAAGTCCGCGCGGCTGCGTCCGCAGCACGGCGAAACATTCGTACTCGGCTTGCCGTCAATGCGTCCCGCCGTCGGCCTGCTCGCGATACGACGGACCCGCACACGGTCATTCTTCATCCGTCTTCTTCAGGACTCGTTCGCACGCTTCAGCATAGCTCACCGGAGCCGGGGCAAGGCGACAATTCGGTCCCATTGTTGAAACCCGCTTCGGCTCATTTTGCAAGGTCGGCCGGTATCGACGTCCCTTCATCGGAGACGGCTGCTGATGCAATCCGTCACATCGTTGGTGATCAGGATTTCGCCCATTGGTTTCAGCGGCGTACCCGAATCAGAGTCTCCTCCGATCAGTTGCTGATTCACGTTCCGAACCCCTTCATTCTGAATTGGCTGTTGAAGCGATTTCGTTCTCAGCTCACCGCCGCCGCTCAGACCGTTCTGGGGCCATCCGCCTCGTTTTTGCTGGAGGTTGACGCATCGCTGTTAAAGGCCGATGAATCCGGGGCGTCGGCCGGTTCAGTGCCATCCGTCGCTGATCGCGCTTCATCAGAAAACCAGATTCCGTCGACATCCGGGTCAGACAGCAGCGGTTCTGCCGTCAACCCATTTGCTCAGGCACGCAAAGGTCAGGCTGCATCGCCGGCCGGCTCTGCTCTTCGCAGGAAATTTCGTACGTTTGCAACGTTCATCAATGGAGACAGCAATAACCTTGCGGCACTGGCCGCGCGTCAGGTCGCATCGGCTCCTGGTGAACGATTTAATCCGTTATACATTTACGGTGGCACGGGCACGGGCAAGACACATTTGCTGGAGGGAATCTATTCTGAAGTTCGCCGCAGTCGCCCTCATGCTCAGGTCATGTACCTCACCACGGAATCCTTCACGAACTACTTTACATCGGCGCTTTCCAGCCGCACGGTTCCGTCATTCCGGCAGCGATTTCGAAACGTCGATGTGCTCCTGATCGATAACGTCGAGTTTCTCGACAATAAACGGGCAACGCAGGAAGAGTTTCTTCACACAATCGTGCAGGTGACCGAACACGGTGGCCAGGTCGTGGTGTCTTCGGACCGGCATCCACGCATGCTGACGAAACACCGCGAAGAACTGACCACTCGTTTTATGGGAGGATTGGTTTGTCGCATCGAAAATCCGGATGAAGAGACATGTCTGTCAATTGCACGTTCGACTGCGATGAACCTGACGGCGCAGTTCTCTGACGATGTCCTGCAATACGTTGCTCGACGCTGCCGAAAAAATATCCGCGAAATTCAGGGGGCATTGAACAGTCTGGATGGCCAGTACAGTCTCACAGGTCGTCGCATTACACTGGCGACCGCCCGGGAAGTTCTGGGCGAACTGACTCAGGAATGTCACCGGCTTGTTCGCATCAGTGATGTCGAACGTGTCGTCTGCGAAGCCTTTGGGGTTTCCACTTCAGATCTGCGATCATCGACTCGACGAAAAGCCATCAGTCTCCCAAGGTCGATCGCCATGTTTATTTCCCGCCGTATGACGAAGTCTGCGTATCGGGAAATCGGACTTTACTTTGGCGGTCGCGACCACAGTACTGTCGTGGCGGCCGAACGCCGAATTGCTGAATTGATTTCATCTGAAGCTGCGATGCCCCTTCCATCCTCCTGTACAGGCAAGTCTGTGCCGGACGTCATCGAGGAACTACAGGCACGCCTGATCGCGATGGCATCCTGAATTCAGCCGTGGTCATCGCGGACCAGGCTGCGAAATTCAGGATGAGCGGTTTTCAAATGTTGGCGGCTTCGTCACCCTTCTCCGGTCGTTCCTCCTTTGCGTCGGTCGGTGCATTGCCGCCTGCAGTTGCGCCCGCATCTTCGATGTCGTCGTCGGGTTTGGGCGAGGCACCAGTAACCTGTTCGGTTGGACTGGTGAGTTTGTCCTGTAGTTGAAATTCTTCGATCAGTTCTTCACGCCGTTGAGCGACTGCCCGATCGAACTCGGACAGTACATCCATGGCTCTGTCTTTGGATGTGACGAGTCCAATAATCAGATACTGCGTAATGGCCAGCAGGTAGCAGGTCCAGCCGACCAGCCACCGTTCCCAGTGTCGTTCGAATTCATTGGATGCTTTTCGCGCGTCAGGCATGATGTGTGAAATTGTATCGATTGCCATGATAGAGTCTGCGGGGACAGATCCTGTGGCCTGATGGGCAATCGACCAGGAGATCAACTGTGAACGATCAATCATGGCCTGATTCGAATCCATGGACGCAGGCAGATTCGAACCAACAATCGCGCACATCATCGCAAGAACGGGTGAGGAACGGTTCATATGGCGGCAAATGACGCCCTTCACGATGGCCCGCTTCTTTTCCCAGATTTCTTTGAAAACGTTGCGGCCGGGCTTCAGCTTCGGGGGCCCGGGATGAATGACGGCGAAGATCTCCTGATCCGGCATCGCCTCAATCACGCCGATGGCCAGCATCAGCCGCAGACCCATCGTTAACCAGTCGGCTTTATCCAGCCAGTCGACGTTGCTCATCCAGCCGAACAGCAGATGCTCCATGTTTGCCGTTGCCGCCAGAAGAAGCAGCGCGCCGCGGAACCATTGTTCGAGATCTTTTTCGAGTTCATCGTTCAGATCCTGAAGGCGAAAAACCCGGCGCATGACGAACCGAAAAAACGGGATTGCAATCAATCCGACTACAACCCGTGTCACCGGGCGCAGCATGGATTGAAACAGTGGCAGGTTCATCAAGGCTCGAAACAAGCTGCCCACGAACGAACGATCCCTTTTCTAACGGGTGTGACCAACGACAGAGACACCCTGAAAACAGCAGAGTCTGAAATAGAATACTGAGTATGGCAGAACGATGGGCCACACTTTCTTCAAGTTGACCTGAGTGGACTGTATCCTTTGCAGACACTCGACCACAACGGCTGAATCGTTTTCAGGATCAGATCAATGTTTGGAATGGCTGGGGAAACGGAATTCGATGTCCGCTTCCAGATCTTCGGAATCCCCGTACGAATACACCCTGTTTTCTGGCTGTCATCGGCCTGGCTGGTGTGGGGGCCGGCAAATCGCAGGCCCGAGCTCATCTTTATTGGTGTGCTTTGTGTGCTGATTTCGGTCCTGGTGCATGAACTCGGCCACGCACTGATGGCACGACGCTTCGGCTATCCATCCGAAATCGTACTCTATTTTCTTGGTGGCTATGCCACTTCAACCCACTTCTCGACCTGGCGCCGCGTGAAGGTGTCGGCGGCCGGCCCGGGGGCTGGGTTGGTACTCTTTGCTGTGACGTGGGCCATCACATACTTTTCACCAGACTTGTTTTTCCAGAGTCCCGGATTTGAGTTCGCCATGTACATCATGCTCTTCGCGAACCTCGTCTGGAACATCATGAATCTTGTGCCGTGTCTTCCACTGGATGGAGGAAACATCATGGCAGCGCTTCTTTACCACTATCGAATTCGCTCACCGGAAACCGTCGTTCGTCAGGTTTGCATTGCCTCATCGGGTTTCGTGGCATTGTGGGGGACGTATTGTTTTCAGCAGAATTCACAGGGGCTGCCGGCAAATGTGATTCCCCTGCCGTCATGGATGGTGCCGGGGATTAACGTCGACGCCATTCAGCCCGATCCCAAGTTCCTGATCATCATGTTCGGCCTGTTGTGCGCACACCATGTCAGCGAATACAACAACATCCGGCGGTATTGAATGGCAATGAACATCAGAATGGCAGTGTCAGCTCGCCGTTTAAAGGATTCCTGGGGAATGCCCGGGAACGGTGTTTCGACGTCTGACCTCCCCTGCCCTGACAACCTGTGAAAAAAGAAACTGCATTTCCCAGTGAGAGAATGATGCTCGGAAAACTTCGGTCAACCTGTCTCTTGCTGATGCGCCTGATTTCCTGCCAGGTCTACTCTCAACACACCGCTAACCTGACAGCCTGTTCAAGAACGGGACTGGCTCGAGCAGGCGA
>JAGQQE010000332.1 GCA_020426345.1 Planctomycetaceae bacterium | reverse complement strand
ACCAGTCCGGGGACAAAGAAGTTGGAACTTTCCAGCGCAGGATTGAACAGGAGACGTGGACGCAGATCGATCGGCATGGCAGCGTGTCCCGTCGGGTCGCGCGCCGGAACGACACGATTCTGATCGGCAACGGAACGTCCTATGCGAATGGAATGACTGACCGCAAGCAAATTGGCTGTTTGAAGCGCTGTGGTTGCGGCCTGAGAGTCGCTTCCATCGATCAGCACCTGTACCTCTGCCTGTCGACCATGCAGCAATTGCTCCGAATATGCCGCGGGAATCACGATGCCGACCTGAGCTCGACCAGAAGTCAGCGCATGCTGAAACTCGTTCCAGCTGGTCATTCGACCAGCATCCTGAAATGTGCGAGTGTTAAAGAATGAATCTCGCAGCTCGCGGGCGTGACTGCGTCCGTCCATGTCCAGGACAACTGTGGGGATGTTTTCGATTTCCGTTTGGATTGCGTAGCCAAAGATGAATGTCTGCAGGACTGGAACGACCAGCATGAAGAACAACGTTGAAGGCTGACGCCGGATCTGAGTGAACTCTTTAGTGAGTATCGCGCCGACGCCGGAGAGTGCGGTTGGTTGCTGTCTGTCTTTAAATCCTTCTGTGATTTGACCAGTGACGGCGGGTATGGCACTGTTTTCAGCTTCTCGATCGGCACCCGACGAGCCTGCGTCAGAGATTTCATCTGAACGACGTGGTTCACTGTCGACCCTTGCCGCTACCGTTGCATCCGTCCCCGTCGTCGTCACAGTTGTTGACAGGATCCGGGAATCAGATCCGGTTGAACCCGCACGAGTGAGTGCGACAAACACGTCCTCGAGAGTCGGCGCCACTTGTCGACACTGAACGGTTTCGTCCGAACGCGATAGTCTTACTGCGATGTCGTGAGGAGAAATGTTGTGGTCAACCAGAGCGTGAATCATTTGTCCAAAGAGCGTCGCATCCCGGCACCCCGGCATCGTTCGCAGCGGTTGAAGTTGCGTGGCTGGCTCATCGACTTCTATCTCCCAACGCTGTGTGCCGGCGGGGGTGACAGCTGGCAGCTGCTTGAGCTCTGCGGGCTGTCCAACGACCACCAGACGAGACGCCTGGATATATCCAACGTGTGAACACCGTTCGGCCTCGTCCATGTAGTGCGTTGTGACGAACTGCGTGACACCACGAGCACTCAGGTCGAACAGCAGATCCCACAAATCGCGCCGTGCGACCGGGTCAATGCCTGCGGTCGGCTCATCCAGAAACAAAACGTCCGGTTCATGAATCAAAGCACAGGCCAGTGCAAGTCGCTGTTTCCATCCGCCCGACAGTGTGCCTGCCAGTTGCGGCAATCGGTCTGATAATGATGTCAGCTGCAGAACATCCTGCATGCGCTGCTGAGTTCGGATCGCAGACAGTCCGTAAATGCTGCCATAAAACCTGAGGTTCTCCTCAACGCTCAGGTCGGCATACAGGCTGAACTTCTGAGACATGTAGCCGATGCGTTGTTTGATGATTTCAGATTCGGTGGTTACGTCGTAGCCCAGCACACGGGCACTGCCTCCACTCGGGGGAAGAACGCCGCACAACATTCGAATAATGGTCGACTTTCCGCTTCCATTCGGGCCAAGCAGACCAAAAATAGCGCCCCTGGGAACATCGAACGAAACATTGTCGACCGCTACAAAAGAACCGAACGAACGACACAGGTTCTGCAACTGAATTGCTGCAGGAGTTTGTCGCACAGGCTGCCAGGTCTCACCTGCGTCATCGTTGCTGTTGATGAGCGGATCCTCAGGTCGGAGCGGATCGCTGGTCATGGAGATAAATCTCCGGTGTGGAACCAGACATCGGCGGCCATGCCGGGCCGAAGGACCTCACTATGATCAGACAACAGCACTTTCATGCGAAACACCTGCTTCGAACGTTCCTCCGGTGTCTGGATGTTGCCTGGAGTGAATTCTGCCTGTCTCGCAATAAACGAAATCCGTCCTTCGAATTTTTGCCCGGGAAGACTATCCACCGTAATCCCGACTTTCTGATTGATGGAGATGTTCAATCGGTTCTCCGGGACATAGGTACGAATCCAGAGCTGACGATGATTCAGCAGCGAGAGAGCGGGTCCTCCCGGTGAGATCAAGTCTCCGGGCTGCAGATCAATGGCTTCCACAGTTCCATCACCCGGAGCCGTAATCTGCAGCTCCTTCAGTTGCTGATCAATCGCTGCCAGTGACGCGGCGGCCGCTTCGACTGTGGCGGAAGCTTCAGCAATCTCTTCCTCGCGGTAGCCGAGCGACGCCAGCTTCCACGCGGCATCGGCTTCATCAAATGCAGCCTGAACAGCGGAGATGTCTTCTTTCCGCGTTCCCTCTCTCAGGAGCTCCAGCTCTGCCGCTCGGACAGTTCGATTTGCGCGAGCAACACGAAGCTGCTTCTCAACTTCGTCGAAGTCACTCTGGTTGATGGCCTTCTGACCGAGTGAAGTCTCGGCTCGTTTGTATGCGATCTGTGCCAGTTCCAGTTCCGCTTCGGCCTGTTCAAGTCGCGCTGCGGCCGAATCAATGTCCAGAGGTCGAGGACCGTTTTTTGCCTTTTCCAGGATTGCTTTCGCCTGTTCACGTCGTGCTGCGGACTGAGCCACTTCTTCCGCGCGAAGGCCTGCTTTCAGTTTTCTCAGCACGGCGGCATGTTGAGCCAGTCGCTGATTCGCCTCCGCTCTTTTCTCCATCAGGTCAAACGGCTCAAGCTCAACCAGGACTTCGCCCTTTGAGACGGTATCACCCTCGTCAACCATAACCCTCTGCACTCGACCACCAATCCGAGAACCTACCCGAATTTCATCGGCTTCAACAAAACCCGAAACATGAAATTCTTCCGGCGTTCTCTGACTGAATACCAATGCCGTCAGCAGTGCTGCACAGATCAGCACAACGGGAAGAATTCGAGACATGTTTGGGGCCTTCTGAACCAATTCGTCGGCGATACTCCGAGAGTCGCAGGTGACGTTCGGGCGTTTTGTGTCGTTTCTCTCAGTCTATCGTGCCGCCAGTCTGCAGTTCCCGCGCAGGTTTGTTGATAGCCTGCCAGCCACGCAGGGGTGCGATCATTTGACCTTCACGCATACAACAGTCTTGTCATCTCGAACATACAATCGACCATCGCTGATGGCAGGGGCTTGTCGAGTTGTCTCAATAACCGGCTCTGACTTGCTGAGCAGAGTGAAAGCAGAGGGCGTCGCTTCGACGATCATTAATTCGCCATCCATATCGGTCATGAACAGCTTGCCATCCGCCAGTGTCAGATTGCTCTTGCCGAATCGATTTTTCTGCCACGTGGTCTTCATGTCAGACAGACGAATGCATACCAGATTTGTAATGGGGCCGGCACTGCCGATGTTATCCAGCGCATAGAGATGTCCATTGTGAATCACAGGGGTCTGCCATTCGGCTCGCAACTGACTGTCTTTTCCAGGGGACTTCCAGACAGGTGCTGCCTTTTGGCCGGATGCTGGACTTCCTGATATCTTCAGGACGGTGGATCCATGGTTTTCGCCGGCAGAAATCAAAACCGTATCGCTCGACAGTTGCACAGGACTGGCGGTGTTGCAGTCGTAGTCGGTCACGTACTCGTAAGACCAGAGTGTATTTCCGGTTGCCGGATCAATCCCCAGAACGCTGGCGCCAACAAACGCAACTACGGTGGGAGCGTTGTTCAGCGTCATGAGCACGGGGGAAGAATAACCGGCGGTGCCCTGCCCTGCTTTCCATGCACGTTTTCCGTCTGATAAACGAAACGCAGCCACGGCGGCCTGACGCGTTCCTGAATGCACGACGATCCATTCGCCAACGACCAGCGGAGAGCAGGACATGCCATATTCTGATGGTTTGCCACCCAGCTCCTTTGGAACATCAACCTTCCAGTTCAATTTGCCACTGTCCTTGTTCAGACTCGCCAGCACACCCTCGCCTGAATAGGTGACCACAGAATCCCCTGAAATGGTGGGCGTCGCGCGCGGACCATGGCCCATTGCGTTGCTGTACGCCGGAGCCACCGGAGTCTGCCACGCGATGCTGCCATCGGACACCTTCATCGCGGCAACAAACTGGTTTTCGTCGTCCTGATACATAGTGAAAGCATGATCGCCAACGACAGAGATGCCTGACATCCCGACACCCAGCGGAGTCTTCCACAAAATCTCAGGACCGGCTGTCGGCCAGACGCTGATCAATCCCTTCTCAGCAGATGTTCCGTTCCGGCTGGCTCCCAGAAACTGTGGCCAGTCGTCAGCAAGGCACAGGTTGCAGCCTGAGGCAATCATGCCAATTGCGAGGATCCATTGCGCGGTCGATGTTGTCATGTCGGTCCATTCCCTGAGTTGTTGAAGATACACTGGCAAAGTTCAAATCTTCAGTAAGTTGCCCTGTTCACGCCGGGTGAAGTCCCGTCAGGAACCGGTGACGTCTCAGCATACGCCAGCGTGCAGTATCATTGAAGTCAGTGCTGAGGGTGTGTCTGGCGATGGATAATCCGTCTGAGATGTTGGCGAATCGGCTTTGACTCTTTGCCATCCGAATTCACGCCGGTCGAACCCGTGGTTCTGATTCGGTTGAGCGTTACTTCACAATGCAGGCGTTCAGCATTGGCTGTTCTTCCGTCATGAATGCCGTTTCATTCGAGGGGCCAAGGCGGCAGGCGGTCAGGATGCTGTCGCCCACAGGGCCGGTCCAATGGATGGCCGCCTTTTGCAACCTTGTGGCGCGACGGTCGATGACTGTGACCGCCGACAGTGTGACGTCCTGACTATTATCGAGCCGGATGCCATAAGGTGCGGAATCCAGTACCTGGGTGTTGCTAATGATAAAGTTGCGGCACCCCATGATTTCCAGAAGCGCTTCGCGCTGCAGTTCCGGGGCCTCCGGGAATCTGTGACGACCAGTCTGACAATCCTGCAGCAGGTTGCCATTAATGATGCAGTCGTTGCTGTTCCGAAACGTGACACCGGTACAGAGTTCCCTTTCTACACCATAGTCAGCATTGTGCCCGAAGCAGTTGTCGCCCAGAAGAATCTGAACACTGTCTTCTACCAGCACATTACGGTTGTGTCCCGAATAGATGTAGTTGCCGGTGATGGTGACTCCCTGGGCAGCCGTCAGATGGATGTTATTCCACTGACTTCCGATCAGGTTGCCGCTGATTGTCCACATGCCGACCTGTGGGTTTTTATCGGGACCCTGACCGATGAATCGAATATTGGACCCGTTGGGACTGTAGGTTGCCTGAATGGTATTGCTGCAGATAGTGCCTTCACGAATGCTGCCAACAGTCGCGTCCAGGTAAATCTCGGCGGTGGGTTCGGCATCAGCACCTTCGATACCATGAGCACGATTATTGTTGTATTCGATGTCGTTTCCCGTGATCTGCAGATTGCGGATTTCGCTGCGTTCAATGCGAATGCCGCCCAGCCGACAATAACTGATGTGGGAACTGCTGATGATTGTCTGATGCAGATTCAGATCGTGGAGATGAATGCCAATACCAGTGTTGTAATAGATGTGGCAATGATCGATCAGAACATTGCGAGCCCGACCGGTGATCTGAATTCCGTTACGCAGGTTGCGCAACATGACTCCGGTGATTGTTGGCTGAGTCGCACCGGTGACAAGAATTCCATCGGCTTCAGGATGCTGACCGGTGATCTCGATGTCTTTGATCATCGGCATACGTTCGTGGTTCCAGGTTTCCACCGTGTAGCTCTTTGGATCTGCGCTGCCTTTGTGGTTACCTTTCAGAACGATTGCCGGACCTTGTCCGTCCATGACGATTCGAGCGGTCCCTGCCTGCCCGTCCAGCGAAGTCCAGCCGACCGACGCCAGATCCACCATAATTGACTTGGTAATACGATACGTACCGCGAGTGAACGAGAGTTGTCCAATGGATTCGTCGATCGCATGCTGTATCGCGTCCGTGTCATCAGTGACGCCGTCTCCGGTCGCTCCAAAATCTGCAACGGTGGTCATAGGTGATTTACTCCTGATTCATTTTATCCCGAGAATTGGCGAGCGGTTTTTCCGGACGGTCGATGCTGTAAGGTTATTGTCTGACGGGGTGACTTTAGCCGGATCTGCGCGATTTCGGAATCGGCAACGCAGGTAGAGGAAAGTTCACCGGCGACCGAGAAGCCTGACTGACAACTGACAGTGTGTGGGAGCGGCCGACTATACCATCAGTTCACGGATGGCATTTCCCGGGCAGATTACGAATGGACGGCCCTCGATGTCGGTCAGTTCCAGACTGGCAGGAACGCCCATCAATTCATAAACCGTGGCTACCAGATCGATTGGATTCACCGGTTTGTCGGCAGGGTACGCGGCATGACGGTCGCTGGCTCCGTACACCTGGCCGCCCTGAATACCGCCACCGGCCAGTACGCTGGTAAAACAATTCGGCCAGTGATCACGCCCGTCGCGTCCTGCGCCGGCATCGCTGTTGCGTTGTCCGATTTTGGGCGTTCGCCCGAATTCACCAGTCCAGATCACCAGTGTTTCGTCCAGCATCCCGCGTTGCTGAAGATCGTCCAGCAAAGCAGAAAAGGCCTTATCAGCCACCGGCATGAGTCGATCACGATGATCAATGAAGTTCTTGCTGT
>JAGQQE010000331.1 GCA_020426345.1 Planctomycetaceae bacterium | reverse complement strand
GGGATGTTTGCCTTTCTGAATGATTCGTATGAAGCGCAGTCGTGGGTTTATACGGATGCGCAACAGAACAAACGCGTCGAAGTCCTTCAGGGAATTCAACAACTGGAAGATCAGATTCGTCGGGAACAACCATCGTGGGATCAGGAGATGGCTGCATGGGCCGCGCAGCTGGCGGGTTCACAGCCGGAATGGCATGCGATCGTTTTCGACGACATGAATAGTGTCAGCGGTCTCAATCATCCGACCCAGGAACCTGATCGATCGCTTCTGATGAAGGGACACAATAGCGGGGATGTCTACATGATTGGCGAACCGTCCGTGCAGGGAGTGACAGGCTTGCGACTGGAACTGCTGAATCATGGAGATCTGCCGTTTCGAGGTCCTGGCCGTAGCAGCCTTGGGACGTGGGGAATTCGGGAAGTAGAGGTTTGGCTGCAGCAACCGGGAAGCGACAGCTGGGAAAAACAAAAGCTTATCAACCCGACGGCCGATTTTTCTGAGCCCGAACAAAAACACAACGAGGGAAAAGATGCCAGCGGTCCGGTGAGTTTCCTGATTGACGGGGCGGACAACACCTGGTGGAAAGCCGATCGTGGTATTGGAAGACGCAATGCCCCTTCCGTCGCTGTGATGCAGTTTGAATCACCATTGGACGCACCTGCCGGGACCAGGATGAAAATTGCCATGCGCATGACGGATATGCCGGGCTGCTGTCGCTTTTCGCTGACAACAAAGGCCTCTCCCTCCGCGTCGAACGTGGATTTTGACGCTGTGATGGCAGCAGCTGTCCCAGCGAATAAACGCTCACACAACCAGCAGACGGCTCTGTTTGCCGCATGGCGAAAGTCCATCCCGCAACTTCAGTCTATCAACGAACAGATCACTGCTTTGTGGGATCAATATCCGCAGGCTTCGACATCCGTGCTGCATGTGGCAGAACGCGAACCTGAGTATCATCGGCCGACTTATATTCTGAAACGCGGTAACTGGGACCAGCCTGAACACGCCGTAGCCCCGCACGTGCCAGCCGCGTTTCATCCTTTGCCGGAATCTGACGAACCACCCCGTTTGCAGTTTGCCCGATGGCTTGTGGATCCTCAGTCACCGCTTGCAGCACGTGTCGCGGTGAATCGTGTCTGGCAGATTATCTTTGGTTCAGGGCTTGTCGAAACGTCGGAAGACTTTGGGACGCGAGCACCTGTCCCGGAGTATCGTGATATTCTGGACTGGCTTGCCGTCGACTTTATGGAGCACAACTGGAGTACGAAGCATCTGATTCGTCGGATCACCGGCAGCCAGACATACCAGCAGACTTCCAGAGTAACGGCTCGGTTGCTGGAGGCGGATCCTCAGAATCGGCTGCTAACGCGTGGTTCACGATTCCGGGCTGACGCAGAAATTATTCGCGATTCGGCCATGGCCCTGGCCGGGCTGATACATCACAAAATCGGAGGGCCGGGCGTGATTCCACCAGTGCCGCAGAATGTTCTGGATTATAACTATGTTTATCCCGACTACTGGAAGCCTGCAGAAGCGCCGGAACGTTACCGACGAACGGTTTACGGGTTCCGTAAACGTTCGATGCCTGATCCTGCAATGTCGACTCTGGATGCACCGAATGCGGACTTTGCCTGCGCTCGCCGTATTCGTTCCAACACGCCGCTGGCCGCGTTAACCGAGTTGAATGAACCGATCTTTGTCGAATGCGCGCAGGCTCTTGCGTTGCGAATTCTTCGCGAAGGCGGCCCTGAGGATGTGGCTCGAATTGACTATGCCTACCAGCTTTGCATGGCCCGCAGTCCAACCGCAGCAGAACGTGATGTTCTCATGGATCATCTGGCTGCTCAGCGACAACGCATTGCAGACGGTTGGCTGAATGCACGGGAAGTGGCAACAGGTAAGGCTCATCTGCTTCCACAGCTTCCCGAAAACTGCACACCGCAGGATGCCGCTGCCTGGACGCTGACGTCGCGCGTGCTGCTGAATCTCGATGAAACCATGAGCCGGAATTAGTGTCTGTTGATGGGAAAATCTGCACGTCTGTGCTTTCCGGAACAGGCAGTGAGATGTGTTCTGAATTCTTCATTCGTATGGTTGTGGGTCCCGCCCACTTCAGGAAGTCGTGCTGTTATGAACCTTAATCAGTCACTTCGGGATGCACAGGCTGGTCTGCTTCGTCGCCGCTGGTTTCTCCAAGACTGTGGAATCGGGCTGGCGGGTGCGGCGGCATCGTCCCTGCTTCAGTCGGAACTGAAAGCTGACAACGCTCCTGATGTGGCGACAAAGGTTTCTCCTCTGGCGCCAAAGAATCCACACTTTGAACCGCGTGCGAAGCGCGTGATCTACATGTTCCACGCGGGCGCGCCCAGCCAGCTTGAACTGTTTGATCCAAAGCCGGAACTGCAGAATCGGAACGGGCAGTTGCCCCCGTCGGAATTACTCGAAGGCTATCGAGCTGCTTTTATCGATCCGAATTCAGGGCTACTCGGTGGGAAGTTCAAATTCGAGAAGCGGGGGCAGTGCGGGATGGAGCTGAGCGAAGTGCTGCCCCACACGGCGGAAATTGCAGACGATATCTGCCTGATCCGATCGATGCAGACGGAAGCGGTCAATCATGCGCCAGCGCAGATCATGATGAATACGGGTTCGCAGCAGTTCGGTCGCCCGAGTTTCGGATCATGGACACTTTATGGTCTTGGAAGTGCATCTTCTGACCTGCCAGGGTTTGTTGTCTTGACCAGCGCCAAGGGGACCAGTGGCGGAGCCAGCAATTACGGTGCAGGATTTTTGCCGACCATGTACGGGGGTGTTCCATTTCGCAGTTCCGGCGATCCGGTGCTCTATCTTTCCAACCCGGCTGGTATCGATACCGAAGCTCAGCGAACTTCTCTTGATGCCATTAGTCAGCTGAACGAACTTTCTCTGAAATCACTGGGTGACCCGGCAACGGCAGCACGCATTCAGAGTTATGAAATGGCATATCGTCTGCAAACCAGCGTTCCGGAGTTGATGGATCTTGGCAGTGAACCGGCTCATATTCTGGAAATGTACGGAATTAAGGACCCAAAAGAGGCGAACTACGCTCGCAATTGCCTGCTGGCGAGGCGCCTGATTGAACGCGGAGTTCGATTTGTGCAGTTGTTCCACGAGGCGTGGGATCAGCATGGCAATCTGACCAATGGTGTCAAACAGAATGCCGCTGATACCGACAAGGCCAGCGCTGCACTTGTGAAGGATCTCAAACAGCGAGGATTGCTGAATGAGACGCTGGTTGTCTGGGGAGGAGAGTTCGGTCGAACTCCAATGGTGCAGGGCGGCAATGATGGTCGTGATCATCACAATCGAAGCTACAGCGTTTGGCTGGCAGGTGGTGGTGTGAAGTCCGGGTATGTCCATGGCCAGACAGATGAACTGGGGTTCAATGTCACTCAGGATGCGGTTCATGTCCATGACCTGAACGCCACAATGTTACATCTGCTGGGACTTGATCACCTGCGCCTGACCTACCGATTTCAGGGGCGTGACTATCGCCTGACGGATGTGCACGGGAATCTGGTAGACAAAATCCTGGCATAGCTGTCCATTGAAAAACCGGGACCGGCGCGCAGGACGACTGGAAACCATCGTTTTCAGGTCTCCTGCTCGAGCCAGTCCCGTTTTTCAACAGGCTGATGTGTCCCCGGAGCGAGGCTCATCGGGGACCGGAATCTGACGTCCAGTCTGATGTCGACCGCGACCCGTCTCAGGGAACTCCAGACAGGCTGCCCTGTGCGCGGACGTGCTGGCCCGACTTGACCTTGAAACATCAGCTCCTCCGAATGGAATTCGGCGGAGTCGGTAATTTCTTCTGAGGTTCCTTCGTTTGTAACTCTTTTCCTGGATAGAGGTTGCGGCGATTTCATTTTTTTGCCCCCCAGGAAAACACGAATTTCCTGTAACAGGTCTGCATGCCAGGCAAATGAGAGGTGTCGAGCGAAACGATGCTCAAATCGAAAACAAAGAAAACACCTTCATAAAGGGACTCAGTGATGAAAAATCTTATCCTTGTTGCACTCGTACTTGCTTCTGCCACAACTGCTTTTGGCCAGGATTACAGTAACGTTCGTTCGGGCATGTTGTTGGGGATCTATTCTCAACCCTGCAATGGCGGACTGAAGATCACATCGATTATTGAGGGGTATTCTGCAGAAGGTCGCCTGTTTCCCGGCGACGTGCTTAAGCGAGTGACTCCGGACGGCAACATGATCTACACGTTGCGTTCACTCTACGAGATGGAAAATGCCAAGATGGCGATCGGGCCGAATCGGCAGGCGGCGGTTGAGTTCTATCGCCCTGGCGTTGGCCTCATGTACGGTTGGGTTGAATTCACACCCATCGCAGGGCCTGCCGCTGTGACCTCTTCCGGAGGCAGCACAAAGCAGTACAAAGCTCAGTTCAAGCTGGAATCAGAAAAGCCGGGTGCACGGGCAATGTTCAAGTCGAATTCCAACTCTTCGAACGGGGGCATCAAGTTGCCGGTTCCACCAAAATTCAAGCAGGGCGGAGTCAGCGGTGGGGCAAAAGGTTTGTTCGGA
The DNA here is from genome assembly GCA_020426345.1 of Planctomycetaceae bacterium. Lineage (GTDB taxonomy): Bacteria > Planctomycetota > Planctomycetia > Planctomycetales > Planctomycetaceae > F1-80-MAGs062. The sequence goes on along the minus strand of JAGQQE010000331.1, from coordinate 2,064 downwards.
AGGTGATGCATTCGCGGAGAACAAGACGGTCGGCTGACATCATAAAAAAGGGAATCGAGTTTCGCTCGATTCCCTTTTTTGCATTGAAGTCGGCTGATGATCAGCTGGCGGTTTGCCAGTGTCTCAGAGCTTTCTCCAGGGCTTCATCGATCGGGCTCAGCGGAAGTCCTGCCGAGACAGCTTTCGAACTGTCGAGAACGCAGTTTGATCGCGGGGCAACTGCGGCCTTCTGCATGAAATCAGATTCGGAGTTGAAGAACTGGAACGATTTGTCGGTCAAGCCATGCCTTTGGATACGGTTGACCACTTCCTGAGTTGTGATGCTGCCCGGATTGGTAAGGTTGTAGACACCAAACGGGATCCTCATCATCCAGCTTTCGACACAGCAGTCGGCGAATTCATTCAGGTGGGAAAGACTGTTCTCTGCGTTCAACAGGCGATCATATCGGATCAGTTTCGAAATGTAATTGCGTGGAGAATCTACCTGATTGAACGGGATGCGTAGTCTCCAGATGTAGCAGTTCTCTGTTCCATTCAGTATCTCTTCTCCCAGGGCTTTGCAGCCGGAATAGAAACTGCAGTTGTTCTGCCGGAACGTGAAGTTTGCAGGGTCGTTCTCTGTGAATCCGGTGCCATCGGGCCTCCGTCCGGTAAAGATGCACCCGGAACTGACGTGGCCCCAGGGGATGTTTTCGCGATCACAAGCCGCACGAATGACGCCGGGCAGCACGGCATTTCCTTCGAGGCATGGCGTCTTATTGACTTCACAGGCATCAACATTCGGACGACCTGTATAACCCGCAGCATTGATCAGAAATTCAGGGCGGAGGTCGCGTAAACAGGCGGTCAGGGCACCTTCATCCGTGTAGTCCAGCAATCTTCTCGAAATCACCTCGACCGCAAGACCGCGCTTCATCAGACTCTTTTGAATTGCTGTTCCAACAAAGCCAGTGCCTCCTAACAATACAATCATCTGCTTGGCTCGTCTTTTCCGAATAGAATGACACGATTCGCTCCGAATGGTGCCGAAGTATGCGTCATCAACTCAACCGCGGCAACTGTTGATTTCAAGGGCCGTAAATCAGACTGCGCGAAACGTTTGATGGAAACAGGAATTCAAGACCATGCCGATCCTTTCGAAGGAGCCGGAAGTTTTTCCAGATGATCTGCTGGATGGCAAATTTCAGCTGGATCCGGATCAAAACTGGTTCGCAATGTACACCCTGGCGCGCCGCGAGAAGGAATTGGTGCGCCAGTTGCGCCAAAAGAAGGTCTCACACTACCTGCCTTTAGCTCCGTCCCGGAAACGGTCCCCATCCGGCAGAATTCGAACCAGTTTTCTGCCGCTGTTTACGGGTTACGTTTTCGTTCGCGGCACGGACGCTGACCGATACGAAGCTGTTTGCACAGGTTGCATCTCTCGTTGTCTTGACGTGACTGAGCCTGAGCAATTGTTTGAGGATCTGCGGCGAATTCGGATTCTCAGCCGGGAAGGCGAAGATCTGCGTCCGGAACCCAAGCCTGTCGTCGGGCGTCAGGCTGTCCTGAAGACAGGTGCCATGGCAGGTGCCAGAGGTATCGTAACAAAAGTCAATGATCAGCACCGGCTGACGGTTGTCGTGCGATTCATGCAGCAGGGCGCTTCGGTGCTGATTGATGAAGCAGATGTCGAGCTGCTGGATTGATGCTTCGCTCAGGCTGAATCTGAGCGCCTTTGCAACCGACGGAATAGTCATGACTGCAGCACGCGTTACAGCTGGCAGGAAGTCTCGCCGGATTTTTCGCTGAATGCGCAATCAGACAGAATGCGCAATCAGACAGAGGAGGCTCCTGCTCCGGGGGCAGAGGACCTTCTTGATGGCGTTGACCGATCTTGATGGCGTTGACCGATGGGTCGTATTGAGAGTGTTTCCTGCCACGGCTGCGGATTCGATATAGCTTCCAGTGCCGGCCCTCAATCGTTTGAGACATACGCTGCCCGTTTTGGCTTTGTCTCCGAAGCAGCTGGCAACGGGCAGAAAACATGCCCACGAGTAGTCTCTTGTAACGCGATCCGGAGACGGT
>JAGQQE010000330.1 GCA_020426345.1 Planctomycetaceae bacterium | reverse complement strand
ATCCGCAAGGCTGACAAGGTTGATCAAGTGATTCTCATCCTGAACCACCACCCCGTTAAAGGTGAGGATGACGTCATCCGCTTTCAGGCCGGCGAGAGCCGCTGGTGTTGATTGGCTATACACCCTTGTGATTCTCGCACCGGTCGCTCTGGGCAGCCCCAGTCGTCTGGCGGCTTCGTCGGTGAAGTCGCTGTCCAGCTCGACACCCAGGTAGGCTCGACGTACCTTGCCGTGTGTGACAAGCTGCTCGAAGACTCTGTGTGCAAGATTGCTGGGGATGCTGAAGCCAATCCCCTCATTGCCGCCACTGTTAGATGCGATGGCTGTATTGATGCCCACCACCATTCCGTGCATATCGATCAATGGACCACCACTGTTGCCCGGGTTGATAGCGGCGTCCGTCTGGATGAAGTCCTGATTGATGACTGTGCGATCTTCGGTCAATGAGAGGTCTCGGCGGCCCTTTGCACTGACAATCCCCATCGTCACAGACTGGCTTAAGCCGAAGGGGCTTCCAACAGCCAGAACGAAATGACCAATCTCCAGTTGATTGCTGTCTCCCCATCGGCCTGTTGGCTGGCCTTTGTCGGCCACCTGAAGCACCGCGAGGTCGCTCTCGCCATCCCGAAAGACTCGGGTTGGGTTGACAATTTCACCCGTCGCAAGAGTGACATTGATTTGAGGGGAATCTGCGCCCCGGACGACGTGATTGTTGGTGATGACGTACAGTCCCCGAGCTTGAGTGCTTCGCATCAGCACGCCGGATCCCGTCTCTTCAACTTTCCGACCATTGTCGGTACGAATCGCCTGAATATGGACAGCGGCGGGCATCACCTGTCGGGAAACGCGTGCAATATGCTGGCCGCTCTGAAGCAGAGATTCAGCCGAGGGGGGGATGTAGTTCTCGCGATCCAGTTCCGGTTTGGCATTCGCAGTTGAGGTAATGCGCAGGTGGCTGAGATGCCCACCGATCGCCAGACCGACGGACAGAATTGTCACGCATTGCAGAATTGAAAAATATCGTCGCGCCATCAACGGACTCTCCGATGGAAAGTGTCACATCCTGTGGCGCGGGTCCGTCCGCTGTGAGAAATTCATGCTCTGCACGCACACGAAGCGTTTGAAGCAGGCTTCAGACGGGACGTATGGTGAGAGTTGGCTCATCGCCTCCTGCGAAACGGCCAAAACGATTGTGCTGAACAGGTAAAATGAGCTCGCTCATTTATCCGCACACCACAGTCCTCGTATCGAACGGCTGATTGGGCAAAAGCAAATCGTTTTCGGTAGAAACTGCCGAACTCAGCCTGAAGTCAGTCTGCCTGCCGAGCGACCGTCAAACTCTGCTCAAAAGCAACAGTGTTGACGCAATATGACGGCTTTCAGTGCTGTGAAGAGAATGCAGCGCATGGCAATAAAAAGGGCGGAGCAGCCTGGCTGCTCCGCCCTTTGTTCTGGCATGGAGTATGTCTACGGCGAGCCGTCTGGCTCGAGTCGGAGACTTTAAAACACGACGGTTTCCAGTCGTCCTGCGTGCCTGTCCCGAATTTTCAACGGACGGTTAGCCACCAACAGCCGCCAAACCTTCCAGAAAGCCCTGTAGTTGTCTGCTGCGCACAGGATGTTGAAGCTTTCGGACTGCTTTCGCTTCAATCTGGCGGACGCGTTCGCGAGTGACTTTGAAGATTCGCCCCACTTCTTCCAGTGTGTAGGTGTATCCGTCACCAAGACCGTAACGCAGCTTGATGATTTCTCTTTCGCGATAGGTCAGTGTCTTCAGAACGCTGTCGATCTTATCCTTCAGCATTTCCGATGCAGCATTGCTGACCGGGCTGTCATTGCCACGGTCTTCAAGGAATTCCCCGAAGCTGTTGTCATCGCTGTCGCCGATCGGCTTGTCGAGGCTGATTGGCTGACGAGAAATCCGCATGACTCGTCGAGCTTCTTCAATCGGCACACCCGCAACTTCGGCCATTTCATCAACGGTCGGTTCGCGTCCAAGCTCCTGAAGCAGGTCGCGTGCCGCCGCTCGCAACCGCGTCATGGTTTCGATCATGTGCACGGGGATTCTGATTGTCCGTGCCTGATCGGCAATGGCCCGTGTGATTGCCTGGCGAATCCACCACGTCGCATAGGTAGAGAATTTATACCCGCGGCGATACTCGTACTTATCAACCGCACGCATCAGGCCGGTATTGCCTTCCTGAATGAGATCCAGAAAGGTGAGGCCTCGGTTGCGATATTTCTTGGCGATGGATACCACCAGTCGCAGGTTCCCCCCCGACAAGTCGCGCATCGCCTTTTCGTATTCAGCGTGACGCTGAAGGATGTTCTCCATTTTGACGGCCAGTGAATCGGGGGATTCTTTGGTCATCTCAATCAGGTCATCCAGTTCCTTCTGCATACTGCGGGTTTCGTCTTCGGCGGATGACAGATTCTTCAGGTTTTCGATGTGATCCTGAAGCTCGGTCATGCGGAGAGAAATCTGCTCCAGTCGCTTCATGCAGGGCTGAAGGCGCTGGGTTCTCAGGCTGAGTTCCTCCAGCAGTGTGATGGTGCGTCGTCGACGTTGTTCAACCTGCTGAACGACTTCCTGTCGGCGATCTTCAGGAGTTTCCGGATTGAAGATGACGGCGTAATCCGCTGCATCTCTGACTCGAATTGACTCAATCGTTGCCAGATTGAATGGCATTCGGCCAAGGATTTGCTCCTTCTCCAGGCTTTCCGTCATCGACACTTTAATCGTGCGATCAAACGGAAGTTCGCTTTTATGAACGCGAGTCAGGGTTTCATGGCAGAAGTTCAGCGCGAACTCTGTACCCAGCAGCGCGCGTCGGAAGCGTCTTCGGGTGACTTCGATCTGCTTCGCCAGAAAGATCTCTTCTTCGCGGGTCAGCAGCGGAATTTCACCCATCTGCGACAAGTACATACGGATCGGGTCTTCGGTGCCGCGGCCGCTGTCTTCGAGTCGAATCTCCGGACGGCGTTTCTTCGCGGTCGCCGGATCCTCAGGCTCTTCAACAACCGGATCGGGAACCAGTTGAAGATCCATTTCTTCCAGACACATGATCAGGTTATCGAGTTGTCGGGGATCGTCTGCTTCATCGGGCAGGAAGGAATTGACCTGATAAAAGGTCAAATGTCCCTGCTTAAGCCCGATTTCGATCAGCTTACGAAGTCCCTCATCCAGACGATGCATGAGCAGTTGCTCCTGAGTATTCACTTCAGATTGATACGTTGACCCATTTGATTCAGACGAAAGCTGTACATCTGACGGAGAGCATCCTTCTGGTCGTTATTAAGTTCGCTCGATGCGTTGTCGCTTTGAGCCAATTGTTGTTTCGACAGAAGAGTTCTTTGTTTCTCGCGTCTGAAGAGCAGCGGCTGCAGAACACGCTGCAGATGCATTGGTATCCCCTGGTCTTCACCAGGTTCCGCTCCTTCCGGAACCTCCTTCATCAGATTCAGAATATCCTTCTGCTCGGCAGAATCCATGACTGCATTCATCAGGCTCAGCAACGCTGAATCTGAGTCCGCGGCCACGACCAGCCGACTGATTTCGGGAAGGTCTCCTTCTTCTTTTCTCAGATCAATACACAACTCCAGCAGACGCCGGTGTCGAGCATCTTCGAAGTCATCCGGCCCAATCAAGTGTCGAATAACATCTATGAATTCCGGGCACGTGAGGATGATCTCCAGCAGTTCTTGTTCCGCAAGGCGAATCGCCGGCACGGAAATCTGGTTGACTGGATCGTCCTGAAACGCGTCGGTTTCTTTCGTTGGCGTCGTGCCCTGACTCTCCTGATCTCTTCGAAGTTGGTCCCTCTGGATCTTTCGTTGAGATTCACCCTGTTGTCGCGAACGCATGTCCAGCAGTTGCCTGCGGGCCACGCGTTCATCGACCTGTACTCTCTGGCAAACCGTTCTGAGAATCAGGTCCTCCCGAACTGTTCCCCTGATACTGGTCGAAGCCACCAGCAGTTCCAGCATTTCGTTCAGAATCTGCTGCCGTGCATTGATGGTCTCGTTCCCGTACCTGCCGGAAATCATCTGCAACTTGTATTCCCATGCCTCGGGGGCACTTTGAATCAGTTGCCGAAGATCGTCGGCCGTATTGTTTTCAAGATAATCTGCCGGATCCTTTCCTTCTGCCAATGTCAGTATTCGGAGGTCCAGATCCTGTCCAAGGAACCGAGTGATCGAGCGTTCAGCGGCTTTCTGTCCGGGATCATCTCCGTCGTACGTCAATACGACCCGGTCTGCAGAACGCCGCAAAAAACGCACATGTTCTTCGGTGAGTGCTGTGCCAAGCGTCGCCACCACATTGGTGACTCCGGCCTGATGACAGGCAATCACGTCCATATAACCTTCCACAACAACTGCGATTCTGCACTTCCTGATTTCCTGCCGAGCCCGATCAAACGCATAAAGCATTCTGCTTTTGTGAAAGATACCGCTTTCCCGACTGTTCCAATATTTCGCATCACTCTCGATGTTGCCGCCGGGCAGCAAGCGTCCTCCGAACGCAACGATTCGACCTCTCTCGTCAAGAATCGGAAACACTAAACGACCCACCAGATTGTCAAAGTGTCCTTGCCCGTTTGACCTTTCCTGAACAAGTCCGGCAGAAACCAGTTGCTGAGGGGTAAAACGTCCTCTCGCTTTCTCGAGAAACCAATTCCACTCCTCGGGGTGATACCCGATCCGAAAATTCCGCACGGTCTCTGCGTTGAGATTCCTCTTCGACACGTAATCTCTGGCGTTGGCGGCCTCGTTCCCCCGGATCAGGGAATGCTGCATGAGCGACGCAGCCCACTCCAGAATTGCATAACTATCATTCTTCCTCTGCTCCGACTCTGCCGAATAATGCGGGCTGTTTTGTTTTGGAATCTCCAGGTTCGCTCGGCGAGCCAGGCCTTCGATTGCCTCCGGAAATGGAACTTTCTCCATTTCCATCACCCATCGAAAACAATCTCCGCCTGCGTCACACACCCAGCACCGATACGACTGACGATCCGGGTAGACGTGCAGAGAAGGATTCTTGTCCTCATGAAAAGGGCACAAACCAACATAGTCAGAGCCACCGCGCAAAGGCTTCAATGCAACAGTTTCTGACACCAAATCAACAAGACTGGTGCTGGACCGTACGAGTTCCTTGAATTCGTCACCCATACCCAGCGACACAGACGACTCCCAATCCACATCGCGAACAGCCGATAGAGACGGCGATTCGGGGCGATGCACTATTCTTTATTCAAAACAGCAGAAGTACATGGCGAGGCCGCGCCTCAAGCCAAAACACTCAACCGCTGACAAATGACGTTTGCTCAACTTGTAACGCCACAGAGGTGCATCCTGAACGACTGGTTCGGCGTCGGTCAATTCTAGCCGCCTAACAGCTTCGGTCAAGAAGATCAACCCAATGTGGGAGGCAAAACCCACTGGTGCAAACTCAGGTCAGGCACAAGCTGGATCAACCCGTCATACTTGCCAGGGTGCCCCAGTCGCCCCTCTTTCTCAACCGGAACAGACACGCTGACCGACCAGCTTTGAAATACAGAACGCGCCGAATAAGCTGTGGTATCCGAGGAGGCTTCTTATTCCTGATCGGCCGTTTGCTCCGACAAAGTCCACCGCAGGTACGCTTCCAGGAACTTGTCCAGATCGCCGTCCAGGACAGGTTGAGGATTGCCGACTTTGGTCCCGGTTCGGGCATCTTTGACGTATTGATCCGGATGGAGTACGTAATTCCGGATGGTTTGGCCGCCAAACCCTATCTTTGATTTCTGACCCCGCTTCGCGGCGATATCCGCGTCCCGCTTGTCGATTTCCTGTTGGTACAGCTTTGCCTGCAGCATTTTGCGAGCGGTCGCCCTGTTCTTGTGCTGACTGCGTTCGTTTTGACAAGCCGCAACAATACCTGTAGGTATATGCGTCAGGCGAACCGCCGAATCGGTCTTGTTGACGTGCTGTCCACCAGCGCCAGATGAGCGATAGGTATCTTCTCGCACATCTTTGTCCCAGTTAATCTCAATTTCGATGTTGTCGTCCAGTTCCGGGGTTACATCGACGGCAGCGAATGCTGTATGGCGACGACCAGCTGAGTCGAAGGGACTAATTCGAATCAGACGATGGTTTCCGGTTTCTCCGCGCAGATAACCGTAGACGTAGTCGCCCGAAATCAGGATGGTGGCATTTCTGATTCCAGCCTCTTCGCCGTGAGAGATGTCGATTTCTTCGACCTTGAAATCGTTCCGTTCACCCCATCTTGCGTACATTCGAAGCAGCATCTGCGCCCAGTCTGCGGAGTCGGTGCCGCCTTCTCCGGCCTGAACCGTGACGTAGGCAGAGCATGCATCCTCCGGGCTTGCCAGGGTGGCCTGTAATTCGACTTTGTCGATATCGGCCTCAAGCTTTCCGACGGCCTCTTCCAGTTCTCGTTCGGAATCACCGGAATCGTCATCTTCCGCGAATTCCATCAATACTGTGACGTCTTCGCCACTGCTCACAATTCCTTCCAGGGGACCTACGGTTGCCTTCAACCGGCGCATTTCATCCATGACCAGCTGAGCTGCCTGCTGGTCATTCCAGAAGTCGCTTGCGGACATTCGATCGTTGATTTCTTCGACGCGAGCTTTTTTGCCTGCCAGGTCAAAGACAGTCTCGCAGGTGAACGATTCGCTTTAGTAACTCTTCGCTCTTGTCTCGCAATTCCGGATCCATGTCGGCACATCTTCTAAATGCAGAGTTTCTACAGAAGGACTCATCCCCCCCGGGGATTACAGTCACTGGTTCAGAATTTCACCAAAGGGCGTCTGCCCCTGCAATT
>JAGQQE010000329.1 GCA_020426345.1 Planctomycetaceae bacterium | reverse complement strand
ACACTTCCTGCCGTGCCTACATGGCGGAATTCGAACCCGAGATCGCCGGCATCAATGTCACCCAGCTGCTTTCAGACCTCGAAATTTGCTTTGCCGAACTCAACAAGCCGCATGAAAGTTACCCGTTTCACGTTCAACTGAATCCGGAATTCATCCCGATGATTCGGCGGAATTAGAACGCGTTTTTGCAGGCTGGTCCCTTCAATCCCTGGGACTTTTCTGAGTTCACATATTTCGGAATTCAATTCGGACCGCGCGAGATCACGCCTTCTGTCGGACTGGATGCGGTCGCGTAGAGCTTTTTGGGAATGCGACCGGACAACCAGGCATGCCGACCAGCTCGACATGCCTGCTTCATCGCATAGGCCATCCGCAGGGGATCCTGAGCACCAGCAATGCCGGTATTCAGCAGGACTCCGTCACACCCCAGTTCCATCGCAGCAGAGACATCACTGGCAGTCCCGACACCCGCGTCGATGATAACCGGGTACTCAGGATCGTTCTCCTTGAGATACTCAAGGCAAATGCGAAGATTGTTCGGGTTCAATATCCCCTGCCCGCTTCCAATCGGGCTGCCGGCAGGCATAACAGATGTCGCTCCGACTTCTTTCAGACGACGAGCCGCTATGGGATCATCCGACGTATAACAAAGGACCTGAAACCCATCAGCCACGAGACGTTCGCAGGCTTCTATTGTGGCAACGGGATCCGGCAGCAGCGTTCGTGTATCCGCAAGTACTTCCAGTTTAATCCAGTCGGCTCCCGGGTTTTCAAGACCCCGCAGGATTTCACGCCCCAGTCGAGCGACGCGAATTGCATCGTCCGCATTGAAGCACCCGGCTGTGTTTGGCAGGATCGTGTACCGTTCGAGATCAATGAAATCCAGAATGTTGCGACCAGCCTGATCAACCAGTCGCTCGCGACGCACGGCCACAGTGATCACTTCTGAACCACTGACTTCAAGACACTCCTGCATCAGTTCGAAGGTGGCGTACTTTCCGGTCCCCACGATAAGACGCGACTTCAGAGTGTGTGACCCCAGAACAAGTGGCTTGTCGTCAGGAACAAATGCATTCGTCATGGTAGAATTCCCGGGTTGATGAAGTTGCTGGATTCTCAGGTTGATCGGATAACGAGCAGATCGCCGTGTCATTCCAACAACACGAAACCTGTCGATCAGTATTGAAGATGCGCCCCGTTCGCACGCTGGTTCAGCCGCCCCCCACGAGCGTTACAACCTCGACACGGTCTCCATCCTGAAGCGGACACTGGGCATGCTGTTCTCGCGGAACAAGCTCCAGATTCCGTTCCACAGCGCAGTACCGGCTTTCGATCTTTAAATCGCGAAGCAGGTCAGAAATCGTCCATGCATCGGGAATCGAGCGTGGATCGCCATTAAGTTCTATTTGCATAACTGGGTTCAATTTGAATGGCAGCCCTGAATTTGCTTAGCTGTACGCCAGGCAATCGAATCGGTCCCTGATCACAGTTCGTTTCCGCACCCAGGGGCAGGCGAATGCCTGAAGTCGGCTGCACCTCAGGTCTTCCTGTCTGGTGTATCCCGCAATCTTCACTCCGTTGTGAAAGTAAACGACCGCATCGCGGGACTTGACCACTTGTTTTTATGCTCTGCGATTGGACATTCCGAAAGAAGTCTATCGCTGTGACGCGCCGTGTCACCCACAGCGAACAAAGTTTTCAAACACGGAACCTTCAACACACTTATGAGCCAGAACGCTATCAATCCACCGTCGGAAAATCCGCCTTCAGAAAATCAGCCGTCGGAGTTCACATCCGCGGGACCAGAGTTGCTGCGCGAATGGGACAACGCACACGTCTGGCATCCCTTCGCACCGATGTCCGCCTACACTCAGGAAAACGCTCCCATTATCGTGCGGGGGGAGGGATTCGATCTGATCGATACGGATGGAAACCGTTATCTGGATGGTATTTCGTCTTTGTGGTGCAATGTCCATGGCCATACGGTGCCTCAAATCGATGATGCTGTGCGCCGACAGCTCGGCCAGGTGGCGCATACAACCCTGTTGGGCCTTTCCAGTGAGCCTTCCATTCGCCTGGCCCGTGCATTGGTTCAGCGTGCCCCCAAAGGACTCAACCGCGTCTTTTATTCAGACAGTGGTGCCACCAGTGTCGAAGTGGCACTCAAAATGGCTTACCAGTTTCATCGCCAGAAGCCGGAAGGGCCGGAAGATCGAGATACCTTCCTGTGCGTTGGTAACGCTTACCATGGAGATACCCTGGGAACCGTCAGCGTCGGCGGCATTGACCTCTTTCACAGGTGTTACAGGCATTTACTGTTTCAGACACTGACACTGCCTTCCCCCGTCGCGCTGCGTGTCCCAACTGGTTACACAAAAGAGACATGGCTTCAATTCTGTTTCGACGAGACTGCTCGATTGATTCAACAGAACAAACATCGCCTCGCGGGCGTCGTTATGGAGCCGCTGGTTCAGGGAGCAGCGGGGATTCTGATCCACCCAGATGGTTTTCTGCGCCATATTCGGGAACTCTGCACAGAAAATGACGTGCCGCTCATCGCGGATGAAGTTGCAGTGGGATTCGGACGTACCGGTAAGCTGTTTGCATGTGAACACGAAGACGTTCAGCCGGACTTTCTCTGCGTCGCCAAAGGTATTAGTGGAGGGTATCTGCCGCTCGCCGCGACCATCACCACCGATCGAATCTATGAGGCCTTCCTGGGCGATCCATCAGAAGGCAGAACCTTCTTCCACGGACACACATACACAGGAAACCCGCTGGGCTGTGCGGCAGGCCTTGCATCTCTGGAGTTGTTTGAAGTCCACAGGGTTCTGGAAAATGTGAACGCCTGTGCGGAAGCCGCGAAAGAATGTCTGAGCGGATTGTGTGAACATCCGCATGTTGCAGAAATCAGGCAGAAAGGTCTGATGATTGGGATCGAATTGGTGCGTGACAAATCGTCTCTTACGCCGTTCGAAAGTCCATTGCGGATCGGGCATCAAGTGACGTTGGCCGCGCGAAAGCAAGGCGTCATCATTCGCCCCCTTGGCGATGTCGTAGTACTGATGCCCGCTCCGGCGATGCCGATTGCTCGCGTCCGGCAACTCTGCAATGTCACCATCGCGTGTATCGACGAAGTGACCAAAGCGGCGGCCCTGTAGTTTCCTGACCATGTTCCAGGATCAAAAAGAAAACCCCGCGATGCTTGTGGCAGTCGCGGGGTTTCAGATTCTTTCGTCAGGGCAACGAAGGCTTAGTTCTCAGCTTTCGGTTCTTCGGCTGAGGTTTCCGCGACAGGCTGTTCGCCCGCGGGTTCTGCCTTCGCTTCAGAGCCGTCGTCATCCTTTGGCTGGGACTCTTCTTCGATCTTCGCCTTCTTTGCTTCAATGGCTTCCTGCTTCGCCTTCTCGATCTCTGCCTGAGCCGACTTCAGAGAAGCATCGGCCGCGTCCGCGGCAGCCTTCAAATCGTTGACCTGCTTTGTCAGATCAGCATTGGCGGACTTCAGCCCGTCCCGCTCTTCAGAAGCACGCTTCAGATTCAACTTCGCGGAGCTGAGTTCTTCCGTGGCTTTCTTCTGAGCGGCTGTCAGCTCAGCAACCTTGCCTTCACTGCTTTTCAGAGCAGCCTCTGCCTTGTCAGCTCGAGACTTCTGGTTAGCAGCCTGCTTCTTCAATTGTGCGATTTGCTTTGCCATTTCGGCCTGCACTTTTGCCGCTTCTGCCGCGGCCTGTTCAGCAGCGATTTTTGTGGCTTCAAGCTCTGCTCTGGCAGCGGTCAGTTCCTCCTGAACCCCTCGCAACTGGATTTCAAGATCATCAGCGTCTTCAGCTCGCCCAACAGCCGTCCAGAAGTCTGGTTTCTCTCGCAGAGTTCCATCCTTCGCCCTGTACCACTCAACAGGCGAACACTGCACCGGTGAGCAAACCGAGGTCTTGCATTTTGAGGATTTTCCGGCAATCGCTGAGCCGCTGCAGGCGACCGAAATTACCAACAAGTGAACTAAGTTTTTCATCTTTCCAGCGTTCCAAAACGAGGAGATTTGCAGGCGGTCTTCCGCTCCAACTAACCACAACGATCGCTCACAACGGGGTTCATGACAACAACATTCCCGTGTTGAGAATCGGAAGCATGAGTGGTTTTGTTAATATGCACATTTTGCACTGAATGCGCGTGTTTTTCCATTTGGTTCTGTTGGATCTCAGAAACGCCGGAAACGAGAAATCTGCCCGCATCAGATCGTTTCAGCCGCGTAATGGCTAATTTCCTCAGAATCCCACCACCAGTACCGCTGGCAATCAGGGCAGCGGAAGACGATCCGGAATTTCAGGGGGTGACCGCCTGCAGTCCACGGCGTAGACTTCCGCATCTCGAACCGAAATATGACCCAACCCACGAGAATACCCTCTGTGAGTAGTTTGAACGATCTGGAAAAGATGCCGTCGTCCGACCTGTCGGACCGCATGAAACGATACGAATCGCTGTATCGCCAGAAGGGGATCGAGTGGGTCGCTGAACGTTTATTCATGAAGCGACTCGGGGTCGGCGGACAGGGCAACGTGATGCTGGCCGAACGCTGCGGCGCGGCCAGTTTCCGAATCCCCGTCGCGCTGAAATTCTTTTCCCCGGCCCCGTTCGAGTCCGTGATCCGATACGATCAGGAAATGGACCGTCTGGCCGAAGTATCTGCGATTGTGGCACGCATCCAGGACGACCATCTGGTGGCCGTTCATACATTTGACCGGGATGACGGGATTTACTTTCTGGAAATGGAATGGATTGACGGCTTCGACCTGTTACACATCCTTCGGCGCGATACGCTGGACACGGTGCAGGAAGCCATGACCGAACGACGCTGGGCCAACTTTACCGAGCGTGTGATCACCACAGGAGAAGTCGATTGCAGGCTGAAACCGGGTATGGCGATTGCCATTCTTCGCGAGTGTCTTGCGGGAATTTCCGCCCTGCATCGTGGCGGAGTAATTCACTGCGACCTGAAGCCATCCAACGTCATGGTGAAGCGAACCGGTCAGGTAAAAATCATTGACATCGGTTCTGCATACTGGATAGGTCGCCCCCCTGAGGGCCAGCCATGCACACTCGAATACGCGGCACCGGAAGTACTTGCCGGCTATCGCGCAACGCCACAGTCAGACCTTGCGAGTCTTGGATACATGCTGATTGAAATGCTGACCGGCTCCAAGCCATTCGCAGGACTCAGCTGGTCACAGTTGATCGAAGCAAAACGCGACATTCTGGACCGCCTTGCTGCAATGCTTCCACTGGAAGAATTTCAGTTCAGCGAATCGCTGATTCGGTTACTCAGAAGACTGATGCACCCGGACCCCAGGATGCGTTTCCCGACGGCCGAAGATGCAGAACTCTCTGACGATGGTGCCGCAGGATTTCTGCGAGAACTGGTGAAGAGCGACCTGGGAGACGAGTACGCATCAGAATTGCGACGCTGGGTCGCTGAACTGGAGGTTGTGAACGCAGAAAACAGCGAACCGTCAGAACCTGCCAACGCGGAAGAACAAACAACCCGAATCTCTGCCGAACCTGGTCACAGCGCCGCAGCGCGAACAGTCCTTCGAACAGACGCACATCGCTTTGATTCCGGATTCGAACTTGGCCCGCCGATGTCCGATTAGTCAGAGTGCCAGCTTTCAGACACTGCGAGCTTTCAGACACTGCGAGCCTGGCGCAGCTTGCTACTCATCCAGAAAGCCATCTCAGGCGAGTTCTCAGGAAAACTGCTCAGCATCAGCCGGGCAAGCGTTCGATCGTCTTCGTGGACTGGTGCTGCAAGTCCGTCGCGATCCGGGAAACTGTACCTCATCCCTGCCAGAATCAGTATCCAGGCCTGACTTTGATACGACAGTGCCTGCTGTTCAACTCGGTCATTCAGAAATTCTCGCGCGCGATCCTGATCAAACGCGTATTGCCAGAGGTCAAAACGGTGCATCAGATGACAACACAGCATATCCGTCCAGCGTTCTGTTGAAGCACGAAGCTTATCGACATCGACGATATCATCCTGGGACATCCGAGGATCACTAAGACAAACACTAAGAGCTTTATGCCGAACGGTGAGATGCCCAAGGAAGACATTGTGTGCCAGTGGTATTGTTCGATCAGTTTGATGCCGACGATCCCGAGCAATCAGGAGAATGGTCCAGATCCTGGAGACCATTTCGTTAATCATCACTTGTTCCGCAATCGAACGTGTCGCCGGTCGGTCGGACGTCAGTCCAATCAAGTCGAGTGGTTCCCGGACAGCAAGACCGCTTTCGAGGTCGCTGAGATCACGCATCCAGCGATTGAATCGATTGCGGCAAAGGATGTAGTAATCGCCGACGACGTCATTGGGAATTTCCTGAGCCTGCTCGATGAACATCTCGTTATGAGCAGCCATCAGGGCCGCTACTTCAGTCAGATAAGCTAGTTTCATTTAGGTCACTCGGAGTCTTGCGATGGGAACGAACACATTCGTGATCCAACCACGGCATCGCAAAATCAATGCCCTTTCTGGAGACCCGTGTTTTTGCGAACAAATTTGCTCCTGCCGTCCCGCCGCCATTCCTTGTTTTCAACAAACGTTGCCAAAAAGGAACGCGGGAACAGACGGAGACCCCGGCATATCCTTCGCACTCAGGACTCTGCCAATTCCCTGGACACAGTCCACACCGCGCATGAAAAAAGGGCCTCCCTCAAACATGAAGGAAGCCCTTTAGAAGCAGGCATTGAGACAACGAGAGCATCTCAATCGAGCAACCGTCTTACTCAGCCTTAGGAGCGTCTGCTGCTGGTGCATCTGCTGCTGGTGCATCTGCTGCTGGTGCATCTGCTGCTGGTGCATCTGCTGCTGGTGCATCTGC